>NZ_JBSGJZ010000027.1:0-121968 GCF_053605825.1 Saccharopolyspora sp. NPDC003752
GCGGAGTCGTCGGCTTCGTCGTCGGCTTCGTGGTCGGCCTCGTCGTCGGCTCCTGCGTCTGCGTCGTCGGCTTCGACGTCGTCGGCGTGTTGGTCCGCGTGTTGGTCGGCTCCTGTTCGGAGGTGGTCTCCGCCACCGGCGGCGGCGGGAGCGGGTTCATCTCCGAGGTCGTCGGGTTCCCGGTGTTCTCCGGCGGCTTCTGGCTGTTCATCAGCGCCGAGGTCACCAGGACCGCGATCACCGCGACGGCCACCAGCGCGATGCCCGAGATGACCACGGGCCGCTTGTTCTTGCGCGGCTTCTCGTAGATCGCCGCATCGCCGCGGGTGTCGGAACCCATGTACGAGGTGGCGTCCTCGTACGACTGCTCCGAGTAGGGCTCTTCCTCGTAGTACGCGACGGTGGTGCCCTGCGAGCCGACGACGCTGGTCGGGGCCATCTCGGGCTGGCTGGACTCCGGAGCCAGCGCGGGCGGGATCGGCGCCGCCATGGTGGGGATCGACGTCACCGAGCCGCCGTCGGCGACCGACTGCAGCATGTCCCGGACCTGCGGCATGTCCGGCCGGTCCTCGACGCGGGCGGCCATCATCGCCATCAGCGGCTGCGCCATCGGGCCGGCCTGCCGGGGCGGTTCGATCTTCCCGGCCGCCACCGCGTGCAGCAGCGCGAGGGTGTTCTCGTTGAGCCCGAACGGCGGGTGGCCCTCGATCGCCGCGTACAGCGTGGCGCCGAGCGAGAACACGTCGGACGCGGGCGTCGGCTCCTGGCCCATCGCCACGTCGGGCGAGAGGTAGGCGGGCGTGCCCGCGAGCATCCCGGTCTTGGTGACCTGCACGTCGCCCTGGGCCCGCGAGATGCCGAAGTCGGTGATCTTCACCTGGCCGTTGTCGCCGAGCAGGATGTTGCCGGGCTTGATGTCGCGGTGCACGACACCGGCGGCGTGCGCCGCACCCAGCGCCGACGCGACCTGCGCGCCGATCCGCGCCACCTCGCGCGGCGGCAGCGGCCCGTGATCGGACATCATCCCGGCCAGGCTGACGGAGGGCAGGTACTCCATGACCAGGACCGGCTGACCCTCGTCCTCGGCCACGTCGTAGACCGAGATCGCGTTCGGGTGCTGGAGTCGGGCCGCGATCCGGCCTTCCCGCATTGCCCGCTGCCGCGCTTCCTCGGCCTCACCCGGATCCAATCCGGGCTGCAGCAACAACTGCTTGACCGCGACCGTGCGGTGCAGGCGTTCGTCGACACACTCCCACACCACGCCCATCGCGCCACTGCCGATGCGTCGCTGCACTCGGTAGCGTCCGGCGACCAGGCGACCTTCGTCGCTCACCGACGTCTCCCCGTACTGCTATCGATGCTCAGCAGGCACCGCGAATCCCGGGGATAATGGTCCCGGGTACGGCCCCACCGAACATCGGCGGATTTGGCGGACCGGCTCCGGCCCTCCGACATGTACACGTTCTCCTCGCGGTTCGGGCTCGTCGAACGTCTCGAACCCAACCGCGATACGGGAGCCTAGCCGACGCCAGGTCGGCGTAGGCCCGAAGTCGAAAGATCCGTGCAACCGGATCCGACGGTACGCCGGCGCTCCCGCGCGGTCGGCCGAACCGGATTCTCCTCACAGTCGTTTCCGCTGGTGATGTCGGTCCTGGGGGGCCGCGGGCGACGTCCCGATCGGGCGGCACACCGGTTGCGCTGGGCAACGATATCGGTGCGTCCGGTTCATCCTGGTACGGCGGCGGGCGTTTCAGGGGGCTCGGGTCGTTGCCGCATTGTTGTGCGCGGCCGGTCACGGTTCATCGGGGCGCGATGTGCCGGGCACCGAGCAGTTCGGCCCCGACGATCCGCGGGGAGGCGTCGGATTCGACGGTGAGCAGCTGGCGCAGCACCACCCGGTGCCCGTCCGGATAGCGGGCCTTGACCTCGGCCAGCACCACCCCGGCCGAGGAGGTCCGAACCTGCAGCTGCGTCGATTCGACCGCCTGCCAGGCGCTTACCAGCGCCGCCTGCTGCCCGGCGAGCAGCTCCGGCGCGGCCAGCGAAACGGCCGAGCCCGGGTCGTGGTCCAGGCGGCGGTAGAACTCGTCGACCAGGTTGAGCGCCGATTCGTGACTGCCGGCCGCGGGGTTCGCGGTGCCCTGCTCCACGGCTTCCGGCGCATCGTCGGCCCCGCCGAAGCCGGCCGCCGCGGCGAAACCGCCGTTGGCGTCGAACGGCCAGCCGGCTGCCCGGACCAGATCCGGGCGCAGCGCCAGCACACCGGTGATCGGGGCGGCGGAGGAGACCGGACGCGGCGCGGCGGCGGGCTGCGCGGCGAGCCTCGCGCCGATCGCGGCGGATACGAGCAGCAGCAGGGTGCCCAGTACGCCGAAGGCGATCCGGCTGCGCAGCGGGGGTGCGTCGGCAGCGGGGTCGGGCATCTTGAGCAGTTCGTCGGCGATCCGCTCGTGCTCCGGTGACAGCGGCTCGCGCTTGATCAACTCGGCCACGGTGATCGTGCCCGCACCGCCGCGCCGCCTGCTGGTCGAAGGATGTTGCTGCACTCGCTCGCCCGCCCTCATGAGTTCGCCGTAGAACTCGTACCGCGCCGACGTTCGGATCGCGAAAGGCTTACCGCGGAGTTCACCGGAAGGGGTGCGCGCGAGGACTCGAACGGAGCAGCGGATCACGAGCAGTGATCAGGCGATCCGCTCGTCGGAGGTGATCAGCGGCTCGTCCTCCATCGTGTACCGCAGCTCCCGGCGCTGCGTCTGCACCGTGCCGTCCGCCATCGTCAGCCGGACGGTGTGCAGCGTGCTGGTCGGGGTCGCGTAGCTCTCGACGACCTCGACCGACTTGGCGCCCGAATACCTCGCGGCGAACGCCTCGTAGCCCTCGGCGTGCAGCGACCCGGTGGTCAGCGCGTATGCGCTTCGCAGGTCGCCGCGGCCGATCGCGGCGTAGTACTCCTCGCCGCGCCGCTTGACCGGCCCGGTGTCGGCGAACAGCAGATTCGGCCGCTCCGACGTCCGCGTCGGGCTGGGCGTCGCCGGGGTGGTGCCGGAGGTCGGCGGGCCGGGAGCGCCCGGGGCGGAGCTGCCGATCGGGTTCGGGGGGAACGGGATGCCCCCCGGCGTGGCCATCGGCGGCGATGGCTGCAGGGGAGGCAGCGGCTGCACCGAACCCGTCGCTCGCACCGCCTCGGGCCGGGTCGGGTCGCCGGTCAGGTAGTACGGATCCGTCGGCGGCACCGGCGGGTACTCCCCGCGAGGCATGCTCGGCAGCTCCAAGCCCTCGATGGTCGTCGACCCGCCGGCCAGCAGCGTGGTGGCGAACATCAGCCCGCCCAGCGCGGCGGCCGACGAGGCGATCGCGAACCAGGCCGCCTGCCGCCAGGTCCGCGGCGGGGTGACCGACGCCGGGACCATGCCCAGGTCGAACTTGTGCAGCCCGCCCACCGGCATGGTGTCGACCAGCGGGTCGGTCGTCAGCCGCGCGCCTAGCGCGTGCGCCGGCCGGCGCGGGCGGACCGCCGGTGTCCACGACACCGGGGGCCCGACCCGGTGCCGGCCGTGCGTGGGCGGTTCCGGCGTCGGCGGCCAGTCGAGCTGGCCGCTCCAGCCGAGGGTTCTGCCGCTGTGCATCGGAGATCTCGACTTTCTGCCACTCGCGGGGAGTTCACGACGTGTCGACAACGTGGAATGCCTCGGCGAGCCGGCCGGCCATGCCGTGCCGCTCGGCCGTTCGTGCCAGGTGTCGCCGGATCATGCCCTGCAGGTCGTCGAGGTGCGCGGTCTGCGACCGGTGCGCGGCCAGCGCCGCGAGCTTCGCGTCGAAGTGATCGGTGATGTCGACCGCGTGGTTGATCCGCTCTTCGGGCGACTCCGACATCCACAGCTCGCGCACCGTCCACGGCTCCAGTCCTTCCCGCAGCAGCTCGGGGTGGGCGAAACCGTTGCGCGCGTCCGGGTAGATCGCGGCCAGGGTCGCCTCGCCGACAGCTCGGTGGTCCGGGTGCGACGTCGGGAGGTGCGCCCAGTTGATCTCCGGGGAGTGGCTGATGACCCGGTGCGGGCGGACCTCGCGGATCACCTTGGTGATGTCCCGGCGCAACTGCAGGTCCGCGACGACCTGCCCGTCCCGGTAGCCGAGGAAGCGCACGTCGGAGACGCCGACGGCGGCCGCGGCGGCCCGCTGCTCGTCCTGCCGGATGCGCGGCATGTCCTCGCGCGGGGTGTCGTCGAAGCCGCCTGCATCGCCTGCGGTGCACACGCAGTAGGCGACCTGCACGCCGTCGGCGACCCAGGACGCGACGGTGCCCGCCGACCCGAAGTCGACGTCGTCGGGGTGGGCGGTGACCACCAGGGCGCGGAGTGTCGAGGACGTTTCCGGCGACGTGGTCATGGTCACAGCCTAAGGGGCGGGCGCAATGACTCCGGTCCGGGGTCGCTCAATCACGCATGGTGATCAAAGAGGCCTTTCGGTGTGAATGAGTACACCGAAAGGCCCAATGTTGATCTGGCATATGACTGCTCAGCGTGCTGAGCGTCCGATCAGAACTGCCCGCTGCGGAACCTGCCCTGCGTCGACTGCAGCGCCTTGAGCGAGGCGACACCGCCGCCGCCGCCGAGGATCATCGCGAAGATGTCCGCCCCGGCCGAGTCGCCGGAGCTGATCAGCAGCGCCAGCAGCGTCACGCCCAGGCCGACGCCGGCGATCGGGAACCGCTTCCGGGCGAAGTCCACGGCGGGCTGGCCGCCGGCGCGCTTCTTCGCGGCCGACGTCAGCATCGCGAGGTAGCCCGCGTGCCCGGCGGCGACGAGCACCCCGGCCAGCGTCACGAGAAAGGCCACAAGACCAAGAACACCCATGACCACAGTCTGCCTTGTTTCCGCCGTGCCCGGTATGGGTGATATCCCGGATATGCCGCGCGCGGGTCGCGGGTGGGCGGAATCCCGGGGGCTCCGGGGTGCCGCCGGAAGATCCGCCGAATGCACTACTGCGAAAAACGCCCGGTCAGCCGCACTGCCGCGGCGGCCGGTGGAAAAGGTTGTGGTTTGACCCTGGATTGAGATGGGACTCACGCCTTAGGTTCTCAGGCTATGAGCGATCGGTTGGCCGGGTCGGTTGGTGCGAGCTCTGCGCGATCCAGCACCAACGGCCTGGATCTGGGGGACAAGCGAGCACTCGTCACGGGTGCGGCGAGCGGGATCGGCGCGGCGGTGGCCCGCCGGCTGGCGGCGGCCGGCGCAGAGGTCATCGCCGTGGACCGGGCGGCCAAGGTCGAGGACATCGCGGCCGAGATCGACGCCGAGGCCAGGATCGTCGACCTGGCCGACCTCGACGCCGCCGCGGCGCTCGGCGAACGGGTGGACATCGTGGTCAACAACGCCGGTTTCCAGCACGTCGCGCCGATCCACCGGTTCCCCGCCGACACCTTCAGCGCGATGCTGCGGGTGATGGTGGAGGCGCCGTTCCGGATCGTGCGCGCCGCGCTGCCGGGCATGTACGACCGCGGCTGGGGGCGGATCGTCAACATCTCGTCCGTGCACGGGCTGCGCGCGTCGCCGTTCAAGAGCGCCTACGTGACCGCGAAGCACGCGATCGAAGGGCTGTCCAAGGCGACCGCGCTGGAAGGCGCCGCGCACGGGGTGACCTCCAACTGCGTCTGCCCGGGCTTCGCGCGGACTCCGCTGGTGGAGCGTCAGATCGCCGACCAGGCGGAACTCCTGCGGGTGCCGGAGGACCAGGTCCTCGAAGACGTGCTGCTGGCCCGCACGCCGATCAAGCGCCTGGTGGAGCCGGCGGAGGTCGCCGAGCTGGCGGTGTGGTTGTGCGGCCCGGGCACCACGTCGATCACCGGGGCGTCGTTCCCGATCGACGGCGGTTGGACCTCGCACTGAGCTCTTCCCGCCGGGCTGGTGGGCGGCCCTGGGCTGCCCACCAGCACGTTCGCCGTCGGAAACGGGACTGAGAACGGTCGTGTCAGTGGCCGAGGCGGCCGCGGCCCAGGCGCAGCAGGATCATCGCGAGCTCACGGCCCTCCGGGCCGAGTTCCCGGTAGCGGGCGAGCACGTCCATCTCGCGGTTGTAGACGATGCGCGGTCCGCCGGCCGCCATGCGGGCCTGGCCGACCTGTCGGGAGACCTCGGCGCGGCGCTTGACCAGGCGCAGGATCTCGGCGTCCAGGTAGTCGATCTCGTCGCGGAAGTTGCTGATGGCCTCCGCGGCGGCCTGCGTGGCCGAGGCGGGCTCGGACTTCGGCTGGTCACCGTCCACAGTGGCGTTCATCGGGCGTTTTCCTCCGGATTCGGCCCCGTCCCCGGCCCCCGGAACGCGCGAACGCCCCGAGTCCGAGGACCCCGGGGCGTCGTAGTGGTTTTTGAGCTCACGCAGCTACGGGCGCCGGAGTCCCGGGCCCGTAGAAAAACTCGTAGGTCTGCGTTCGCACGCGACCAGTCTGCCACAGCCGGTATCGGCCTGGCCATGAGGTGGGCCCATCATCCCAACGGATGGACAATGGCGGTTGTCGATCACCAGTTCGAGTTATTCGGTGGAAATGTGCCGGGAGCAGCGCGGATCTTGGAGTCATGACGACCGAATCCGCTGCAGGCCAGCGTCCCGACCAGCACTCCGGCCAAGACTCCCGGCGGCGTCCGCGCCGGTCCGTCCCGCCGCCCTCCGCGCGGACTGCCGACGCGCGCTGCGGATCACGAAGATGCCCGCCGCAAGGCCACCGGCACAGGTCAGCGCGAGCACCGTCCAGCCGTAGCCGACCGCCCGGGCGGCCTCGCCGAGCGCCACCGCGACGATGGTCTGCACCGCCGACCACAGCGCGCCGGCGGCCGCCGAGAGCACCAGGAAACGGCGGTACGGCAGCCGCAGCGTGCCGACCACCGCCGGGACCACGGCGTGCACCACGGCGACGAATCGCGTCGTGATCAGCGCGCGCCCGCCGGTGTCGTGCACGACCGCCTCGGCGGCCTGCCAGCGGCGCGCCCCGATCTTGCGCCCGACCCACGTGTTGCGGAGCCCGGGGCCGATCAGGCGGCCCAGCCAGTAACCCCCGCTCTGTCCGATGACGTTGCCCAGCACGGCCGCGCCGAACAGCGCCGGTGCCCACCGGGCGCCGAGGACGGCGATGGTGAGCAGCAGCGTCGCCTCGCCGGGGATCAGCAAACCGATGAAGAGGGAGGTTTCCAATGACAGCAGGACCAGCGCCAGCAGCACGCACAGCCACGGGTTCAGCGTCGCGGCCCACGCGATGAACTCCCGGATCGCGGCATCGATCTGGCTGATCAGCTCCATGGGGCGCGTTCCGTTTCCGTGGCGGTTTCGGCGGTCGGAACTCACCTTCCAGGCCGGCCGCGCGCGGGGGATCGGGGTAAGTCCCGGGGCGGTCCCTGAGTTTCGCGGCCGGGGATTGGGCCAGAGCTGCGCCGGGCACGCCGTCGGTGGGCCGGATTCGGCTCCGGGCCTCGGGTGTCGGTGTCCGAACCGCCTGGCGAGCCGATCCGCGCGTCCGGTTCGGGCACCGGGATTCGGGTTTTGTCCGGGCACGCCGGTAACGTGGAGCAACGATGAGCACCCCACTCGACCTCCAGTGGCAGAGCGATCTTCCGCAGCACGGATCGCCGCAGTCGGACGAATCCGGGCGCGCCTCGCGGTCCGGCCCGGATCCGGACGCCCTGCTCAACGGCCTGAACCCGCAGCAGCGTGACGCGGTGGTGCACACCGGCTCGCCGCTGCTCGTGGTGGCCGGCGCCGGGTCGGGCAAGACGCGGGTGCTGACCAACCGGATCGCCCACCTGCTCGCGGGTGGCGTGCACCCGGGCCAGATCATGGCGATCACCTTCACCAACAAGGCCGCGGCCGAGATGAAGGAACGCGTCGTCGATCTGGTGGGTCGGCGGGCCAACGTGATGTGGGTTTCGACGTTCCACTCCATGTGCGTCCGGGTGCTGCGCCGTGAGGCCAAGAACCTGGGGCTGTCGTCCAACTTCTCGATCTACGACTCGGACGACTCCCGGCGGCTGATCACCATGATCGCGCGGGAGCAGGACCTGGACTCCAAGCGCTATCCGGCGCGCACGCTCGCGGTGCACATCTCGAACCTGAAGAACGAGCTGCTGACCCCGGAGGCCGCCGCCGAGCAGGCGGGCAACGACATGGAGCGCAAGGTCGCCCAGGTCTACGCGGGCTACCAGCGCCGGCTGGTCGAGTCCAACGCGATGGACTTCGACGACCTGATCATGCGCACGGTGGAGCTGCTGCAGGACCACCCGGCGGTCGCGGAGTACTACCGGCGGCGCTTCCGACACGTGCTGGTCGACGAGTACCAGGACACCAACCACGCGCAGTACGTGCTGGTGCGCGAGCTGGTCGGCACCGGGACGACCGACGGCGGCGTCGAGCCGGCGGAGCTGTGCGTGGTCGGTGACGCCGACCAGTCGATCTACGCCTTCCGGGGCGCGACGATCCGCAACATCGAGGAGTTCGAACGCGACTACCCGCAGGCCAGGACGATCCTGCTGGAGCAGAACTACCGCTCCACGCAGACGATCCTGTCCGCGGCCAACTCGGTGATCCGGCGCAACCCGAACCGGCGCGACAAGCGGCTGTGGAGCGATGCCGGGGACGGCGAGCGGATCGTCGGCTACGTCGCGGACAACGAGCACGACGAGGGTGCGTTCGTCGCCGGCGAGATCGATCGGCTGGTGGACGAGGGCGACGCGACGTTCAACGACATCGCGGTGTTCTACCGGACGAACAACCAGTCCCGGGTGTTCGAGGAGGTGTTCATCCGGCTGGGCCTGCCCTACCGGGTGGTCGGCGGCGTCCGCTTCTACGAGCGACGCGAGGTCCGGGACGCCTTGGCCTACCTGCGAGTGCTGGACAACCCGGACGACACGGTCAGCCTGCGCCGCATCCTCAACGTGCCCAAGCGCGGCATCGGAGACCGGGCGGAGGCCGTGGTCGCCGTGCACGCCGAGCAGGAGCGGATCTCGTTCGCCGCCGCGCTGCGGAAGGCGGCGGCCGGACAGGTTCCGCTGCTCAACACGCGGGCCCGGAACGCCATCGCGGGCTTCGTGGCGCTGCTCGACGAGCTCCAGGCGGTCGCGGCGGAGTCCGATGTCGCCGAGATCCTGGAGAAGGTGCTGGAGAGCACCGGCTACCGCGCCGAACTGGAAGCCAGCGACGATCCGCAGGACGCGACGCGGGTGGAGAACCTGACCGAGCTCGTGACGGTCGCGCGGGAGTTCACCGAGACCCTGGCGGGAGCGCCGGTCGGCGAGTCCGCGGCCGAGGTCGATCCGTCGGCCGAGGCGGTCGTCTCGGAGGCGGTGCCGGCGGCGGAGGACGCCGAGGAGGCGGCGCTGGGGCTGCCCGCGGACGACTCGCTGTCGGCGTTCCTGGAGCGCGTCTCGCTGGTGGCGGACGCGGATTCGCTGCCGGAGTCCGGGGACGGGGTCGTCACCCTGATGACCCTGCACACCGCGAAGGGCCTGGAGTTCCCGGTCGTGTTCTGCACCGGCTGGGAGGACGGCGTGTTCCCGCACTCGCGGGCGCTCGGCGACCCGGCCGAGCTGGCGGAGGAACGGCGGCTGGCGTACGTGGGCATCACCCGTGCCCGGCAGCGGCTGTACCTGTCGCGGGCGCTCATGCGCTCGGCGTGGGGGCAGCCGATGACGAACCCGGCGTCCCGGTTCCTCACCGAGATCCCGGACGAGCTGATGCACTGGCGCCGGATCGAACCGGAGCGAGCCGCCCCGCAGGTGCGCAGCACCTGGGGCAGCCGCGGCGGTTTCGACCGCACCGGGTCGGATTCCGCCCAGGCGGGGCTGGCGGAGCGCGGCATGCGCAGCACCGGCATGAAGGGCTGGAAGGACACGGTCGCCATCAAGCTGGCGGCCGGCGACCGGGTCACCCACGACAAGTACGGCCTGGGCACGGTGCTGTCCACCGAGGGTGAGGGGCCGCGGGCCACCGCGACGATCGACTTCGGCAGCTCCGGCACGGTGCGCCTGATGCTGATCGGCAGCGTGCCGATCAGCAAGCTCTGACCCGGCGAGCCGCCCGGTGTCCTGAGTAGACAATTCTTGCGGCGCGGTGGAATACCCGGCGGCCGGCCGAGGTTTGGTACTGCGATAGCAGGAAGCACAACCTTGTGAGGCGCGTCGTGAGCGAAACCCGGGCAGTCGTGGACGAGTTCTACCGCCGACTGGGCGACGGCGAGATCGGCTCGTTGGCCGACCTCTTCGCCGACCGCATCGAGTGGGACATCTACGGTGCGGACGACGTGCCCTGGACCGGGCGGCGAGCCACGCGGGAGGAAGCGGCGGAGTTCTTCACGTCGCTGCACACGCATCTCCAGCCGGAGGAGTTCGCGGTGGAGCGCATCCTCGTGGACGGGGCGGACGCGGTCGTCCTCGGCCGCATGCGGCAGATCGTCAAGGCGACCGGCAGGCCGTTCGCGTCACCCTTCGCCTTCCACTTCACGGTGGAAGGCGGGAAGATCACCCGCTACGTCACGTACGAGGACAGCCTGGCCCTGGCTCGCGCCTTCGGCGCTTCCTGAACCTCCAATGCGCTGCAGGGCATCGGAACCCTGCAGCGCCCGCGATCGAGATCGCTGCCGTGGTGTCTGCCGGGAGCCGGTCAGGGAATCGCGCCGCCGGCGGAGTCGAGGCTGGCGACAGTGTCCCGGATGCGGGCCCGCAACCACTGGTGGGCCGCATCCGCGTCATTGCGGGGATGCCACGCCATGCCCACCTCCAGCGTCGGGAGGTCCAGCGGCACCTCGAAGGTGTGCAGCCCGAGTCGTCGTGCTGCGGATTCTGTTGTCAGGCAGACGAGATCGGTCTCCCGCGCCAGCAGTAGTGCGGCGGTGTGGCTGGGCAGCACGACCGCGACTCGCCGCTGGATCCCCAGCTCGGCCAATCGCTCGTCCACCGGCCCCCGCGCGTGACCGCGCCGCGAAACGCTGATGTGCTCGGCCGCGCCGAATCGCTGCGGTGTGACCCGGCCGCGAGCCAGCGGATGCTCGGAGCGAACCGCGCCGACCAACCGCAGCGACGTCAACGGCGCCGTGCAGGTCTCGGGATCGAGGTGCTTGAGCACCCCGAGTTCGACATCGATCAGACCGTCGCGCAGGGCGCGGGTGTCCTCGACGGCTTCGGAGGCGAACCGCAGCGTCACTCCCGGCGCGTCGTTCCCGGCCGCCGCGAGCAGTCCGGGCGTCAGCGCGTCGATCAGGAGATCGCTCGTCTGCAAGGTGAAGGTGCGGGACAGCGTGGCGGGGTCGAACGCCGCGCCACGGCTGAGCAGCGTGCGCGATTGCTCGATGACGGAATGCACGTCGTCGCGCATCGCTGCGGCGAACGGCGTCATGACCATGCTCTGACCGGCGCGCACCAGGATCGGATCGTGCAGGATGCGGCGGATCCGGCCGAGCGTCCGGCTCATGGCCGCGGGCGAGGTCTGCAGCTGTTCCGCGGCGCGCGTCACGCTTTGCTCGTGCAGCAGCGCGTCCAGTGCCACCAGCAGGTTCAAGTCCATTGTGGACACTTGGAACTCCATTATGACGTCGGTCACAGCTGTCGCGAAGGGTGTTGGCCACCAGCAGTATTGCGCGCGGGGCAAGTATTTCGTGCCGGCTTTGCCATCGCGACAACGGTTTGTCCGGCTCAAGGTGGAGATGATCCCGCACCGGCGGGAACCTTTCGACCTGAGGAGAACCGGCCATGCAGACCGGCGACGTGCTGGCAGTGGTCAGCCAGAGCGGCCCCACCGTGAGCTTCTACGACGCGATCACCCACCAGTCGCTCGGAACCCTCGAACTGCCCTCGGAGCCCCACGAGCTCTGCTTCGATCCCGAGCACCGGGTCCTGTACTGCACGATCGCTTACCACTCGGGCTACTACGGCGAGAACACCGGCCGGGCCCACGAGGTGGTGGTCATCGACGCTGATGCGCGCGAGATCGTCGAGGTCATCGACCTCTCACCGGAGCACGGCCCGCACGGGCTGGCGCTGGACGCCGAGAACCGGCGGCTGTACGTCAGCGTCGAGGCCGGGCCCGCCGGGCCGGGCGGCGTGGTCGTGCTCGACACGAAGACCCGCAAGCAGATCGGTCGCATCGACACCGAGGCGCCGGGCCCGCACTGGTTCGTGATCACGCCGGACGGGCGTCGCGGCTATGCGAGCAACAAGGAGGCCCCGTTCGTCTCGGCGGTCGACCTGGAGGCCGGCCGGCTGCTGCGCCAGGTGCCGGTCGCGGGCAGCGAAGGAATCGCCGTCACCCCTGACGGCAAGCACGTTTGCGTGGCCACGCCGAAGGCCGGGACCCTCGACGCCCCGACCGCCATCGAGGTGATCGACACCGAGACCAACGACATCGTCCGGACGATCCGCACCGGGGAGCCCGTGCTCGCGGTCCACATCACCAGAACCGGCACGCTGCTCGTCGGCGGGCTCCGGTTCGACGGCGACCCGGCCCTCATCCGGCAGCAAGCCGGGCGGCTGCTGAGCTACGCGCCGGGCACCTACGAGCCGCTCGGCAGCGTCGAGGTCGGCGGCTTCCCGCTCACCATCACGTCCTCGCCCGACGGTACGCGCGCCTACGTGTCCGCCGTGACATCCTCGACGGTCTCCGTCGTCGACCTCGAAACCCAGAGCACGCTGGCGACCCTGCCGATCGAACGGCGTGGCGAGCCCGGCGCGCACGGCCTCGCCTACATCCCGGCCGGCCGGGGGTGCTTGGGTTCGTAGAGCCCGATTTCGGCGCCGCTGGGCAGGCGGAGCGCGGTGAGCAGTCCCCAGCCCTCGTTGCTGACCGGGCGGGTGATCTCGACGCCGCTCTCCTGCAGCTCGCCGATGGTGACGGCGATGTCGTCGCACATCAGGTAGAGCTCGCAGGTGGGCTCGCCGTGGGTGGGATGGGTGGCGAGTTCCGCGGGCGGCAGCCCGAAGATCAGCCACCCGTCCCCGGCGTCGACGGAGTCGAACCCGAGCACGTCGCGGAGGAACGCCCGGTCCCGTTCGGCGTCCCGGCTGAACAGCAGCAAGTGCGCGCCGTTGATCATCGCAAACCACCTCCTGGCGAAACCGTGCCACGGCAGCGGGCGGCCCGCCGTTCCACGACAAGCCCGGGCGAGACGTCCGCTGCCGTACGGCACCAGAGCAGCCGCGCGAGCTCGTGGATCTCGGCGGCGGGAACTCGATGCCACCGGGTTTCCCGCTGAGGACACCAGGCAATCGACCGGCGCGTGGAACTGGCCCGTCGGGTCAGAAGCGGTAGCGGAGCATCCGGCCCATCCGCCGCATCGCGGTGATGCGCCCGGACGCGCGGATGGCGGCGCGCGCCGGGATCGGGTACCTGTCGAGTTCCGGCGCGTCGGTGAACGACCACTCGGTGACGAACCGCAGCCCGGGAACGCGGGATTCCAGCGCTCGCGGCTCGTCGATGCCCCAGTGCAGGCTCGCTCCGGCGTGGACCACCGCGGGGTTGAAGCGGTTGGACACCCGGACCCCCAGGCTGCTGAAGGCGTCGAAGATCAGCTCTCCGCTGGGGAAATGCCCCATGACGCGGCGCAGCAGCGCCAGACCATCCACTTCGGACAGGTACATCGTGAGCCCTTCGGCGACCACCAGGACCGGCCGGTCGCCGGGGATGCCGTCGAGCAGGCCGGGCGCGGTCACCGACGAGGCGATGGTGTGGTGGTGCGGGCGTTCCGGGAAGAGGCGGCGGCGCAGCTCGATGACGTCGGGCTGGTCGATGTCGTACCACTCGACGCTCTCCGGCGGGTTGATCCGCTCGAAGCGGCTGTCCAGCCCGCAACCCAGGTGCAGGACAGTCATGCCGGGCCGCAGGGCCTCCTCGACCCAGCGATCCAGAGCCTTGGCGCGCATCGCCACGGAACCGGCGTTGTGCGCGCGCAACTTGAACTTGCCGAAGTCGAAGTCGATGCGCTGAACGGCCTCGTCGGCGTGCCGGTCGCCGAGCATCGGGTCCGCCGACCGGTTGTCCAGCGCGCGCAGGTAGAGCGTGGCGAGCATCGTCGCCTGCGCGCCGGTCAGCTGGACCTTCTCGCGCTCCTGGTGTTCGAAGCTGTAGTGCAGCAGTCGCATGGCCTTGCGCAGCGGCGGGATGGTGTTCATGACCTTCGCGATCGTGCGGTCGGTCGCGCCCATCTTCGCCACGGCCGGCAGGTCCATCATCGGCAGTTCCTGCCGCAGCCGGAGGCCGGGCACGCGCAGTTCGAGGGCGTGGGGATCGCCGATGCCCCAGTGGAAGGAGGCGCCCGTTCGCTGCAGGAACCCGGAGAAGCGCGCGGCAGTCACGGTCCACGGCAGCACCGCGTCGAAGATCATCTCACCGATTTCGAAGCGCTCGACCAGCCGGCGCAGCAGGTCGATGCCGTCCGTCTCGGTCAGGTACATCGTCAGGCCCTCGGCGATGACCAGAGTCGGCCGCCCGGCCGGGATCTCGTCGAGCCAGTCCCGATCGGTCACCGATGCCGCGATGGTGCGGTAGTTCGCCGGGCCCTGCGGGTAGAGGCGGTCCCGCAGCTCGATCACGTCGGGCATGTCGATGTCGTACCAGCGCACGCCGGCGGGTACGGCGAGCCGGAATGCCCGGCTGTCCAGGCCGCACGCCAGGTGCAGCACCACCGCGTCGGGGTGCTCGGCGAGGTAGCGCGCCGCCCAGTCGTCGAGTTGCTTGGCCCGCAGGATCACCGCCATCTGATCTCCCGAGCCCAACAGCCTGTGGAAGTCGAAGTCGATGCGGTCGAGCAGCCGGTCCGCCGTCTCGTCGCCGAGCACCGGATCGGGCCTGCGGTTGTCCATGGCCCGGGCGTAGAGGGGGCCGAGGAGCGTCTGCTGAGCGCCGGTAAACCGGATCTGTTCGGTCACGCGGCCCAAGCTACACTTGTTTCACAAAGTCGTGAAATAAAGAAAACGTATAAAATCTTTCGAGTGATCGACACGGTTGCTGAGGATGGGGACATGGCGGAACGCGCGGGCGACGACGTGCTGCGGTTCGTCGAGCGGTTCGCCTTGGACCTGATCGGCGCCGGCTTCCCGCGCATGGCGGCACGGGTGTTCGCGAGCCTGCTGGTCGCCGACGAGGGGCGGCGGACGGCGAGCGAGCTCGCCGAGGTGCTGGACGTGAGCCCGGCGGCGGTGTCCGGCGCGGTCCGCTATCTGGTGCAGGTCAAGCTGGTGGTGCGGGAGCGGAGTCCTGGCGAGCGGCGCGATCATTACCGGGTGCTCGACGACGTCTGGTACGCGAGCATCGTCCAGCGCGACGCGGAACTGCTCGGCTGGGAGCGGACCCTCGCGGAAGGCGTGGCCGCGGTGGGAGAGGAGACGGGGCCCGGGAGACGCCTGGACGAGACCCGCCGGTTCTTCGAGTTCCTCCGCGCCGAGATCCCTGAGCTGATGCAGAAGTGGCACCGCGAGCGTGAGTCATGACCCTGCTCGACGGGCTCGTGCACTGCGCAACAGGCAGCTGACCTCGATGATCGCGCCAGATCGACCTGATCGCCGAGGCTCGATCGGAGCGCGCGGGGTAGGCCGGGGCGAGGCTGAATGGCTGCTGCTCGATGAAGGCGGCGACCTCTTCGGGACTCGGGTCCGGGCTCCTGTCGGACAGGGCTCGGTGATCCGGTCGATGCGGAAGGCCCCGCCAGTCCTCGCGCAGGTGCCAGAGCCGGTGTGGCTCGACCAGGTGCTTGCTCGCGGCGCGGTAGGTGAAGTTCCGGCCGGTGATCGCGTTGGCCGGCGTCAGCGGCACGGTCGTCGAGCCGAGGGCCTTGACCCGCCGCAGCCGCGAGGGCAGAACCTGTTGGAGCTTGGCCAGCCCCCGATGCCTTGCACGATGTTCCTCGCCACTAGGCGAAGGCAGGCCACGAACGGCCACGGTCTCCTCGCCATCGAGCAACAGGAGAGGCATGGCCTTGCCGGCGATCAGGCGGTAGCCGCCTTCCGCGCCTCACCCGGATAGCTGAGCCTCGCGGCCGGTCGATGTCGAGGCGGATGATGCGCGGGCCGACCTCCCCAGCGCACGGCGAGTTCAGCGACTTCGGCGTTCAGGCGGCTGGAAGCAGAAGTGGCGCCGACGGTCGTCGACGCCACTTCCGAACTCGCGCGGGATGCCTACGCGGGCGAGATGCCGCGGGCCTGCATCCAGGGCAGCGGGTTGATCTTCTTGCCACTGGTGTTCCACACCTCGAAGTGCAGGTGCGGGCCGGTGGAGAAGCCGCGGTTGCCCATGGTGGCGATCTGGTCGCCGGCCTTCACCTTCGTGCCCTGCTTGGCCGTGATGGTGTTGACGTGGCCGTAGACGGTGATCGTGCCGTCCTCGTGCTGCACCCGCACCCACAGGCCGAAACCGCTGGCCGGGCCCGCCTCGATCACGACTCCGTCGGCGACGGAATAGATCGGGGTGCCCTTGGCGTTGGCGATGTCGATGCCGTAGTGCGTGGTGCCCCAGCGGCCACCGAAACCGGAGGTGAAGCTGCCGTCGGCGGGAAGCACGTACTTCGGGGCCCGCGCCGCCTCCTCGGCGGCGATGCGGGCGGCGTCGCGCTCCTGGGTGATCCGCTCGCTCTTCTTGAGCTGATCCATCTCGGAGCTGACGTCGGTGGTCTGCGCGACCGGGAGCATCGCCGGAGCGGGAGCGCTGCCGCCGACGCCGGTGTAGGACTGGTCGGCCAGCGCGGTGTTGAACGAGGCCGATGCGTCCGACGGGTTGAAGTCGTCGTGGTCCGGGGCGGCGTGCCCTTCACCTGCGGCCATCGACTGCCCGGCGGCCGCGAAGGCGCCGGCTGCGACGGCGGCGACGACCACGCGGCCGCGCCAGACCGATGCGGGTGAGGAGCCCCGGGTCTTCGCCGGACTGCTGGAGGGGTCGTCGGGGGACGCCTCCGCACAGCCCGGGGAGTGTTCTTCGCCGCCGGGGGAGCGGTGTCGAGCCAATGCCTGCCCTTCCGTCTCGGGGAGCCGGATCACGTTTCCGGGCGGGGATCCCGGGGCCGGTCGGGGAACCAGCCGAAGGTTGTCCTTCGTGATCAGACCGTGACAACGGACCGGGGGACAGTAACCAAGGTGATCCCCTAGGGGCAAATCCCCGTCCGTGGTGTCGCGGCTACGGAACGTGCCCGATAGGCGTGCGGCGGGCCCGATTGTCGGGGTCGTGTGGATACTGGGTGTGGTCGTCGCGCAGCGGAGCTGCCAGCGGCTTCGTGATCGGCACGGGGTAGATCGATCGGCCCGCAGCTGACGACGACGTGTCTCGATCAAGTTGCCTCGCCGTAATGAAATGTGTTGCGAGTCACACTCCAAGAGCGGCTTGATGGGCACTCGGCGGTGCTCCGTTCAGTCGGTCCTAGGGGATGTCCCTGAGCGTGTGACCGGTGGGTGCCGCCGCCGTCCGGGGTTGCTAGCGTCTGCGCGGTGACTGCGCGGCCCGACCATCCGTCCGGCGGTTCCTCGGCTCTCGCCGCGAATCCGCAGCCCGATCTCGATATACCGATGCGACTGCGGGTCGCGATCGTGGTGGCCGCCGCCGGTGCTCTGCTCGTCGGCCTCGGTCCATTGCTCGGGCTCGTCGAGCCCGGCGCCTCGGCGGCATTCCTGGCATGGCCCCTTTTGCTGGCGCTCTCCCTGCTCGCCCCCGCGTTGGCCTTCGCCTTCGCCAAGCGTGGGCGACCCGGAACGGCGGCGGCCGTGCTCGTCGGCCCGGCGGCGCTCGCGCCCGGCCGCTTGGTGCTGGATCTGCAGTTCGTCGCCGACCCCGGTCTGGCCGCCCGGCCCGAGCTGCTCCGGGTGGAAACCCTCGACGTCCTCGCCCCTTCGGCCGGTGTCTGGTTGCTCCTCGCCGGGCATGTCGCGGCGATCGCCGCAGGTGTTCTCGCAGTTCGGGGCATCGGTCACGGTGATGAGGGCGCCGGTTCGCACCGGCAAGGCCTGCTCACGCTCGTGCTGTGCGCCGGCGTGATCGCGGCCGTCGGCGTTCTGATGGCGCCGTTCGCCTCCGAGGACCCGTACCTGTTGCCGCACCCGGCGCTGGACGGGCCGGTGGTGCTGCTGATCGGCGGCATCCTGCTCGCCGTCGCCGCGCCGAGCACCGCCGGATTCCTGGCGGGTTCCACCGACCCGGAGTTCGCCCGCGGCGGGCTGCTCGGGATGGCTGCGGCGCTGGCCTGCGTGGCCGTGCCGCCGCTGGTGTCCGCGGCGGTGCTCGACCAGGTCCAGCTGGCTTGGGGTCCGGTGCTCGTCGCGGCCGCGGTGATCTCGTTGGTAGTGCTGGCTGTGCCCGCCGGGCGCGCCGATTCCGGAGAGTCGACCGACGATCTCCGCCTGCCCGCGCTGACCCGATTGATCACCACCTCGGCCGTGCTCGCCCTGATCGCCGGTGCGCTGGCGCTGCTGGCGGCGGCCGCGCCGCAGGTGGAGATGCCCTTCGGGCTGCGCGACCCGTCGCCGTACCCGGCGCGGCTGCTGTGGCCCGCCGGCTTCTTGCTGGTGGCGCTGGGCATCGGACTGCTGCTGCCGCGCCTCGCCGGATGGCTGCGCCCGATGCTGACGGTGGTCTGGGTGGTGATTCCGTTCGCGGCGGCCGGAGTGCTCGACGCGGTCTTCACCGCCGTGCAGGCAGCGGACGCAAGCGCCGGGATCGGAGCCTGGGCGGCCGGGGTCGCGGTCTTGTTCGCCGCGTCCGCGGCGATCGTCGCGGCCATCGCCGGTGCGGTCGAACGCGACGACGTGGATCTGACGGAAATGGCGATGCACCGCATGGTGCTGGTTCCGTCGCTCCTCGCGCTGCTGCTCGGGGCCGGTGCGTTCAGCTTCCCGGTGCTCACAGCCCCGGACTACACGGCGCCCGGTGTGTTCACCGCCTTCGGGACGACGTCCTGGGGACTGGTGGTCGCGCTTGCCGCCGTGGTCGGAGCGGCGGTGCTGGCGCCGATGTGCCGACCGCCTCGCGCTGCGGCGCTGCTCTGCGCGGCGGCGCTCGTCGTGGCGGTCCGGGTGCTTGAGTTCCCGCTGACCGCGGAACGGCTCCCGGGCTCGGAGCCCGGCCTGGGTCTGTGGTTCGGGGCGGCCTGCGTGGTGGTGCTGCTCGGAACGTCGATCGCGGCCGCCCGGGTGCCTGGCGATCGACAGTAGTAAGGAACGCTTCCTGATCATGCCCAGCGGCCCCGGGGCGGAGTTCCCGCAGGTATGGGCCCCGGAGATGGTCGCCGGAGCTGTGGCCCGCGTCGCGCGGCGGGAGTGAACGCCCCGTTCGTCCCGGAGCCGCCCACCCCGGCAGTGCACGCTGGCTCCGGGTGGATGAGGCGAACGGCCTATTCACCTCATCTATCGGCGCGAACAGGCCGTTCGCGCCGCGCCAACCAGTCCATCGCTGGCGTGACGAGGTCGTGTGCGCCACCGTGCGGAATTCGCACGGTTCGTGTGCTCAGGGGAAACGCCGCGGTCGTGGAGGCGTAGGTGTTGAGCCGTTCGCCGCGGGCGGATCACTCGATCAGCCGCCTTGCCGGCGCCCGCGGCGCGGTCGACAATGCCTGGCACACCGTCACGGTGCGCTGTTCCGTTCGTCACCACGAACGTCGATATCGAGCCTGCGGAGCAGGCCAATCCCCGTGCTGGACGGTTCGACCAGGCCTAATGCCCAACCTCAGGTGAGGCAGTTCACCGGGTGCGCCGCCCCATGCGTCCTCGCAGGTCGATATCGTCACCGAGTCCGACACCGACGTCGCAGGAGAGTCGAGTGGACCTGTACGAGTACCAGGCGAAGGAGCTCTTCGCCTCCCACGGAGTGCCGACGCTGCCCGGCGCCGTGGCAACCGATCCGCAAGGGGCCAAGGCAGCCGCCGCAGAACTGGGCGGGCCCGTTGTGATCAAGGCCCAGGTCAAGACCGGGGGCCGCGGTAAGGCCGGTGGCGTCAAGCTGGCCGAGAACCCGGATGAGGCCGAGACCAAGGCCGGGGCGATCCTCGGCCTGGACATCAAGGGCCACATCACCCGCAAGGTGCTGGTCACCACCGCCTCCGACATCGCCGACGAGTACTACTTCTCGTTCCTCCTCGACCGCGCCAACCGCAACTTCCTCGCGATGGCCTCCGTCGAGGGCGGCATGGAGATCGAAGAGGTCGCGGCGACCAAGCCCGAGGCGCTGGCGAAGATCGCGATCGACCCGATCGAGGGCGTCGACCAGGACAAGGCGCGGGAGATCGTCACCGCCGCCAAGTTCCCGGCCGAGGTCGCCGACCAGGTCGCCGACGTGATCGTCCAGCTGTGGGAGACCTTCGTCGCCGAAGACGCCACGCTGGTCGAGGTCAACCCGCTGGTCAAGGACCCGCAGGGCAAGATCATCGCGCTGGACGGCAAGGTCACCCTCGACGAGAACGCCGCGTTCCGCCAGGCCAAGCAGGCCGAGCTGGTGGACAAGGAAGCGGAGAACCCGCTCGAGGCCAAGGCCAAGGAGAAGGGCCTCAACTACGTCAAGCTGGACGGCGAGGTCGGCATCATCGGTAACGGTGCCGGGCTGGTCATGTCCACCCTCGACGTGGTCGCCTACGCCGGCGAGAAGCACAGCAGTGTGAAGCCGGCGAACTTCCTGGACATCGGCGGCGGCGCCTCCGCCGAGGTCATGGCTGCCGGCCTGGACGTCATCCTCGGTGACCCGGCCGTGAAGTCGGTGTTCGTCAACGTCTTCGGCGGAATCACCGCCTGCGACGCGGTTGCCAACGGCATCGTGCAGGCGCTGAAGATCCTGGGCGACGAGGCCACCAAGCCGCTGGTCGTCCGGCTCGACGGCAACAACGTCGAAGAGGGTCGCCGCATCCTGGCCGAGGCCAACCACCCGGTCGTGACGATGGTGGACACCATGGACGGTGCGGCCGACAAGGCCGCCGAGCTGGCTGCGGGGGCATGAGGCCATGGCTATCTTCCTCAACGAGAACAGCAAGGTCATCGTTCAGGGCATCACCGGCTCTGAAGGAACCAAGCACACCGCTCGGATGCTGCGCTCCGGCACCAACATCGTCGGCGGCGTGAACGCCCGCAAGGCCGGGCAGACCGTCGAGATCGAGGGCAAGCAGCTCACGGTCTTCGGCACCGTCAAGGAGGCCATGAAGGAGACCGGCGCCGACGTGTCGGTCGTCTTCGTGCCGCCGAAGTTCGCCAAGGACGCCGTGATCGAGGCCATCGACGCCGAGATCGACCTGGCCGTGGTCATCACCGAGGGCATCCCGGTGCACGACTCGGCCTACTTCTGGGCGCACGCCAACGCCACGGGCAACAAGACCCGCATCATCGGGCCGAACTGCCCGGGCATCATCTCGCCCGGCAAGTCCAACGCCGGCATCATCCCGGCCGACATCACCGGCCCGGGCAAGATCGGTCTGGTGTCCAAGTCGGGCACGCTGACCTACCAGATGATGTACGAGCTGCGGGACATCGGTTTCTCCAGCGCCGTCGGCATCGGTGGTGACCCGATCATCGGCACCACCCACATCGACGCGCTGCAGGCCTTCGAGGACGACCCGGAGACCGAGGCGATCGTCATGATCGGCGAGATCGGTGGGGACGCCGAGGAGCGGGCGGCCGACTACATCAAGGCCAACATCACCAAGCCGGTGGTGGGCTACGTGGCCGGTTTCACCGCGCCGGAGGGCAAGACCATGGGCCACGCGGGCGCCATCGTCTCCGGTTCGTCCGGCACCGCCGCGGCGAAGAAGGAGGCCCTGGAGGCCGCTGGGGTCAAGGTCGGCAAGACGCCGAGCGAGACCGCCAAGCTGATGCGCGAGATCGTCAAGGGCTGAGCCCGATCTCGACACGTCCTTTTCGGGGCCGGACGCCTTCGGGCGTCCGGCCCCGGTGGCTGTCTGCATGCTTTTGTGCGGGGCCGACGGAATCGCGAGCGCTTCGCCGGAGCCCGCAGGGAAGTCCCGGTTCGGCGGTCTTCCGGTACACCGAAGCCGGTTGATTCGATACCGTCAGCAAGCTCCGCCCCCCCGAGTGTTGAAGCGAGGAGTCCGTCCAGCCATGTCCGCGCCCTTCCCCCAGTCGCCGCCGCCGGCCACCCCGGGACGCCCCGGCGTTTCGCTCGGTCTCAACGAGATCCTGGCCTTGGTGGCGGCAGGCGCCGGTCTGATCGGCTACCTGATCGGTTTCTTCGACGGCGTCGCCGGCGTGGCGATCGGCAGCCTCGTCGGGTTCTCCCTGATCGTCTCCGCCGCGCTGGCGGGTCTGCGGTTCGTGCCGAAGACGCCGAACGCGCTGTTCGCGGCCGCACCGCTGTCCGCCTACGCGACCCTCAGCCTGCTCCAGGACTTGGTCGGCGGTGGCTCCGGCGGAATCGTCGTGGTGCTTCTGCTGCTGTCCATCGTCCAGCTGGGTGCTGTGGCCGGCATCCTGCTGATGGAGGGCGGCATCATCAACGCGCCGTCGAAGCCCGCGCAGCCCCCGAAGCCGCCCTTCGGCCAGTCCGCCCCGTTCCAGTCGGGCAAGCCCGGCGGCCCGGCCGGTCCCGGTGGCCCTGGCGGCCCCGGTGGGCCTGGTGGTCCGGGTGGGCCTGGTGGTCCCAGCGGGCCCGGTGGTCCCGGTGGACCCGGTGCGCCGGCGTGGAACCAGCCCGGCCAGTTCGGTCAGCCGAGTGGCGGCTGGAGCCCGGCGGCCGGCCCGCAGTCCCAGCAGTCCGGCAGCTGGGAACCCGCCTCCGGCGGCTTCCAGTCCCCGAACCAGCCTGGTCAGCCCGGACCGTCGGGTCAGCCGGCGCAGTCGAGCCCGTCCGCGCCGCAGTCGAGCCCGTCCGGTCAGCCGAGCCAGCCGCCGCAGTCCGGCCAATCCGCGCCGACGTCGAACCCGTCCGGCCAGCCGGCGCAGCCGAGCCAGGGTTCCGGTCCGCAGGGCACTCAGCAGATGCCGCACCCCGGCTCCAATCCGCCCAGCTTCTGATCAGTTCGATCCGCTCGTCGCGCGGGCGGCCTTGTCACCGGTTTGTGCTGGTGGTGAGGCCGCCCGCGCGGTGTTCGCAGGGGCTACCGCGGAATCGGAAGAGCGCTTTCGGCACGGAGCTCCGGGTGGTGACTCACCGCACCGGCTATGTCCAATGTGGACGAATGCTGTCGCACGATGGGCGGAAGCAACGGCGTGTTGTGACCCGTTCGGCGTAACTTCGGTGCGACATTCGGCTGCGTGTCAGTGCTCGACTCGATCCCCCACGCCATCGCCGACGGTCCCCGCGAACGCCGGCACGGGATCCGCTGGTGGTTGCTCGCCGTGGCCGTCGGCGCCGTCCTGCTCGCCGGTTACCTGGTCGCCGCAGGACTGATAGCGCTGGTGATGGCGACCGCGGGCAGCGCGCAGTTCGACCCGGTCGTGGTCCTGGTGGCGGCCCTGCCAGGGTGGCTCGCGCTGCACCAGACCGCGCTGAAGATCACGGACGCGCCGCTGAGCGTTCTGCCGCTGCTGCCCACCGCGCTGGTGATGCTGCTGATCGCCGCCGCATCCGCCTGGGTCGCGCGGCGGTCCCGACTGCGCCGTCCGGATCAGGCATGGCCGTTGATCACGGCGATGGGGCTGGTGCACGCCTTCGTCGGCACCGCCATCGCCGTGGTGCTGGACGGTCCGGTGAACGCGGTCCCGGTGGATGCGTTCCTGAGCTGCGGGCTGGTAGCCACGATCGCCTCTGCGGCAGGTGTGGCGAACCGGTGCGGGTTGATCTACCTGGTTTGGGAACGGGTCGAGGCCGAGGTCTGGTCGGGCCTGCGCCTCGGCCTGCTGGCGCTGGCCGCGCTCGTCGCTGCCGGTGGCGTGGTGCTGCTGGCCGGGATCTGCCTGTCGGCTCCGGAGATGGTCGCCGCCCTCGCTCGGCTCGAGAGCACGGCCGGCGACGCGATCGGCGCCACGCTGTTGTCGCTGCTCTACCTCCCGAATGCAGTCATGGCGGGCTGGTCCTTCGCCGCCGGAACGGGCCTGTCGATCGGCCGGCTCGAGATTCAGCCACTGCACGTCGCGCCGGGTCCGGTGCCGGACCTGCCGCTGCTCGCCGTCCTGCCGACGCACGATTCGGCGGCCTGGTGGGCGATCGTGTTGGGGTTGCCTCTGGTCGTCGGCCTCCTCGTCGGGACCGCCGCGCGCCGGGTGCCCGGGTCCCTGGCGCGCAGGCTGCTCGCGGTCGGCGTGGCGGCAGCGGTCGCGGCGATGGGAACGCTGCTGCTCGCGCACGTTGCCGGGGGCGATCTGGGCAATGGTCCGTTCGGCCAGGTGACGCTGCGGCCGGTCGCACTGGCCGCAGCGACGTTGTGCTGGATCGCCATCCCAGCCGCCGCCGTCACGTGGCTGGCCGGGCCGGACCTCGACGACGAGCTCGAGGCGGATGCCGAGGGGGCCACGGGCTCGCCCGCGGCCGGCGCCGACTCCGCGGACGAGGCGACCCCGAAGGACGACGCAACCGGCGATCCGTCTGATGCCTCCGCTTCGGACGCCGCCGACGACACCGTCACCGGCGCTGACGACACCACCGATGTCGACGGCGACGCCCCGGCGGACGACAACGCGTCCGAGGCGGAGGCCCTGGAACTGGACGACCTGGCTCCGGGGATTCCGCACGCCCGCGAGGCCGCGGAGTCCGAACCGCCCCGGAGCAAGCCCGCCGAGATCGACCCCACCGAATTCGACGGCGACCTCACCGGGGACGACCGGAGGTGAGGGCTGCGCCACTCGCCCGGGCCCTGGCGACGTCGGCGCCGCAATCAGCGCTTACGCTGCTTCGGGAGATCGTGCCGAGGCATGTCAGGAGCGAACGCTGAATCCGAGTACGCCCGACCAGCCGAGCGCCGCCGAGCACTCGAAGTCAACCCGGTTCGCCACCGCCGGCCCCGCACGGGTCGTCGTGCTGGTGTCCGGATCCGGAACCCTGCTGCAAGCGCTGCTCGACTCGACCAGTTCGCCGGACTTCCCGGTGCAGGTGGTCGCGGTGGGCGCCGATCGCGACGGCATCGAGGGACTGGCCCGCGCCGAGCGCGCCGGGGTGCCGACCTTCGTGCGTCGGGTCAAGGACCACGCCGACCGCGCCGAGTGGGACCGCGCGCTGACCGAGGCCTGCGCCGAGTACGAGCCGGACCTGGTGGTCTCCGCCGGGTTCATGAAACTCGTCGGCGCCGATTTCCTGGCTCGCTTCGCCGGCCGGTACCTCAACAGCCACCCCGCGCTGCTCCCGTCGTTCCCCGGCATGCACGGGGTGCGGGATGCGCTGGAGTATGGAGTCCGGGTCACCGGCTGCACGCTGTTCGTGGTGGATGCCGGCGTGGACACCGGGCCGATCCTCGCGCAGGAGGCCGTCGAGGTGCGGCCCGACGACGACGAGGCGAGCCTCCACGAGCGGATCAAGGCCGTCGAGCGGCGGCTGCTGGTCGACACCCTGGAACAGCTGGCACTGCACGGCTGGACCGTGCAGGGACGGAAGGTGAGTATCCCGTGACCACGAACTCGCAGGAGCGGCGAGCAGTTCGCCGCGCGCTGATCGGCGTGTCCGACAAGTCGGGCCTGCTGGAGCTGGCCACCGGGCTGCACGCCGCCGGCGTGGAGATCGTGTCCACCGGCGGTACGGCCCGCACGATCGCCGCCGCGGGCGTGCCCGTCACCCCGGTCGAGGAGCTCACCGGTTTCCCGGAGGCGCTCGACGGCCGGGTCAAGACCCTGCACCCGCGGGTGCACGCCGGGCTGCTCGCCGACCTGCGCCGCCAGGAGCACGCGGACCAGCTGCGCGACCTGGACATCGCGCCGTTCGACCTGCTGATCGTGAACCTGTACCCGTTCGTGCAGACGGTGGCCTCGGGCGCCGCGCCGGACGAGGTGATCGAGCAGATCGACATCGGCGGGCCGGCGATGGTGCGGGCGTCCGCCAAGAACCACGCGAACGTCGCCGTCGTGGTCGACCCGAGCCGCTACGAGTGGGTGCTGGAGCAGGTCCGCGAGGGCGGCTTCACGCTGGCCGACCGGGTCGAGCTGGCTGCGGCCGCGTTCCGGCACACCGCGTCGTACGACGTCGCCGTGGCGTCCTGGATGAGCAAGGTGCCGACCGGGGACGACTCCGTGTTCCCCGGCTGGATCGGGGAGACCTGGGAGCGGCGCTCCGCGCTGCGCTACGGCGAGAACCCGCACCAGCCCGCCGCGCTGTACGTCTCCGGCGGCGAAGCGACCGGGCTCGCGGCCGCGGCTCAGCTGCACGGCAAGGAGATGTCGTACAACAACTACGTCGACGCCGACTCGGCCTGGCGCGCTGCGCACGATCACAGCGAGCCGTGCGTGGCGATCATCAAGCACGCCAACCCGTGCGGCATCGCGGTGGCCGATGACATCGCCGCGGCGCACCGCAAGGCGCACGAGTGCGACTCGGTGAGCGCGTACGGCGGCGTCATCGCGACGAACCGCGAGGTGTCGGTGGCGATGGCCGAGCAGGTCGCCGAGATCTTCACCGAGGTGATCGTGGCGCCGGGCTACGCCGATGGCGCCGTGGACGTGCTGAGCAAGAAGAAGAACATCCGGATCCTGACCGCGCAGCCGCCCAAGAGCGGCCGGATCGAGATGCGGGCGATCTCCGGCGGCATGCTGGTGCAGGGCTCCGACGCGATCGACGCCGAGGGCGACGACCCGGCGAACTGGACGCTGGCGGCCGGCTCGCCGGTGGACGAGGCGACCCTGGCGGACCTGAAGTTCGCGTGGCGCGCCTGCCGCGCGGTGAAGTCCAACGCGATCCTGCTGGCCGACGACGGGGCGACCGTCGGCGTCGGCATGGGCCAGGTGAACCGGGTCGACTCGGCGCGCCTCGCGGTGTCGCGGGCGGGCGACCGGGCGAAGGGCTCGGTGGCTGCCTCGGACGCGTTCTTCCCGTTCGCGGACGGTCCGCAGGTACTGCTGGACGCCGGGGTTCGCGCGATCGTGCAGCCCGGCGGCTCGGTCCGGGACGCGGAGACCATCGCGGCGGCCGAGGCCGCCGGCGTGCCGATGTACTTCACCGGGACGCGCCACTTCGCGCACTGAATCCGGTGCACTGTGGACGGTGCGGTCGACTTCGGTCGGCCGCACCGTTTTCGTTTCGCCGGTCGCCTCGGCCGGGCGGTGATCGGCGCGTGTTTCGTCCGTGCGCATGGTCCTTGCCTCCTCGGACTGCGTGCCGCAGCCGTCGGCGCAAGGCCGGTGGCTACGGGTGGGTTCGTTCGCCGTTCGCGGGCTCACCGTGGGCTGGCCCGCCTGCTCGGTCGGCCGCCGGAACTGCTCGGACGGCGGCTTTCCCGCGAGCTGGAAACGCGGTCATGAGTCAAGTTGTAGCGGACATTTCCGCCAAGATCAGATGATCGAACAAATGTTCACCTGATCCGGTAGAAGCCCTTGACGCGGGTCGCTGTGCAGGGTTTACTTAACTTGTTCGAACTGAGGTTCGAGATAACGGAAGTGGCCGATGTCGGGGTCGGCTACTCCGATGGAACCGGCGCCGTGTTCGGGTGCAGGCGCAGCGCCGGGTCCACCGCTGCCTTCCCCGCAGCGGCTGAATGGGTGCCCGCGCCGGGGTCGGGCATCCATGCGGTCACGATGTGGGGAGGCAGCGATGTCCGCGATGGCGTCCTTGACGGCGCTGGGCGCGTCCACGGCTGACGGGGTGTCCGTGGGTGTGCAGGCCGTCGAGGCCGGCGGCATTCCGGGAGCGGGCCGGGTGCTGCCCACGCGGACGGAGCTCGCCGCCGTGCTGCCATGGCCAGGTTTGCGCCGTGGCAGCACGGTGGCGGTGCACGGATCGGTCTCACTGCTGTTCGCGCTGCTGTCCGAGGCGACGGCGAACGGATCGTGGGCGGCGGTGGTGGGGCTGCCCGGAATCAGCTTGGTGGCGGCGGCCGAAGCCGGCGTGGAGCTCGCCAGGCTCGCGGTGGTGCCGCGGCCGGGCGGAGACCCGGTGGGCGTGATCGCCGCGCTGCTCGACGGGGTCGACCTGGTGGCGGTGGGTGGTACCCGGCAGGTGGCCGACTCGGATGCCCGGCGACTGTCGGCGCGGGCGCGCAACCGCGGCTCGGTGCTGCTGCCGTTCGGCCCGTGGACGGGTGCCGAGGTGCAGCTGCGCTGCGTCGGTGCCGACTGGCGAGGACTTGGACAGGGCCATGGTTACCTGCGGGAACGTGCCGTCACGGTGCGAGCGGGAGGGCGCGGAGCGGCATCCAGGCCGCGCTCGTGCCGACTGCTGCTCCCGGCGCGCGACGGAGCGATCGGGGTGCCCGCGGACGAGTCGGGCGAGAGCGCTCGGCCGCGGCTGCGCCCGGTGGCGGGGTGAGAGCGGTGCCGCCTCGTCGACTCGTCATCTGGTGCCCGGACTGGCCGGTGGTCGCCGCCTCCCGTGCGGCCGAGCTCGGCCCGCTGGTGCCCGCCGCGGTGTTCGCGGCGAACCGGGTGGTGGCCTGTTCCGAAACTGCTCGCAGCAGTGGGGTGCGTCGTGGGATGCGCCGCCGCGAAGCGCAGGGCCGGTGCCCGGAACTTGTTGTGTGCGAACACGATCCGGCCCGGGACGCGCGGTTGTTCGAGCCGGTGGTGGCGGCGGTCGAGGAGTTGATGCCGGGTGTGGAGGTCGTGCGTCCGGGCCTGGTGGCGGTCCCGGCACGGGGGCCGGCCCGGTACTTCGGTTCGGAGGAGGCCGTCGCCGAGCGCGTGCTGGACCAGCTGGACGCGCAGGTCGGCGTCGAGTGCCAGATCGGCATCGCGGACGGGCTGTTCGCGGCGGTCCTGGCGGCCCGGCGCAACGAACTCGTGGCCCCGGGCCGAAGCCGGGAGTTCCTCGCTCCGCTGCTGATCGAGGAGATCGACCAGCTCACCGACCGGCTGCCCGGGCAGCGCGCCGCAGATCAGGCGGAGCTGGTGGATCTGTTGCGGCGGCTGGGGGTTCGCACGCTGGGCGAGTTCGCGGCGCTGTCCTCATCGGACGTGTCCACCCGGTTCGGCCAGGCCGCGTTGCTGGTGCACCGCGCGGCCGGCGGTCGGGAAGAGCGGCCGGTCCTGCGGCGCCAGCCGCCGCCGGACCTGGTGGTGTCCGAGGAGCTCGACCCGCCGGTGGAGCGGGTGGACGAGGCCGCGTTCGCGGCCAAGGTCCTGGCGGACCGGCTGCACGCCAGGCTGGGCGAACTCGGGCTGGCCTGCACCCGGCTGGGGATTTCGGCCCGCACCGAGCACGGCGAGGAGCTGCACCGGGTCTGGCGCTGCGCGGAGCCGTTGACGCCGGCGGCCACTGCGGATCGGGTGCGCTGGCAGCTCGACGGCTGGCTGCACGGTCGCAGCGGTCGGCAGCGCCCGACAGCCGGGGTGAGCGTGCTGAGCCTGCGGCCGGAAGAAGTGGTCGGGGCGGGTGGTCTGCAGCTCGACTTGCTCAACGCCGCGACCGGGGAGGCGGACGCCCGCGCCGGGCGCGCGTTCGCGCGGGTGCAGGGCTTGCTCGGGCCGGAGGCGGTCCTGACCGGGGTGCTCGGCGGCGGCCGGGACCTGCGCGATCAGGTGCGGTTCGTGCCGTGGGGCGACGAGCGCCGTCCTGCGCTGCCCGCCGACCGGCCGTGGCCGGGGCGCATCCCGTCGCCGTCGCCCTCGGTGGTGCCGGATTCGCCGTGGCCCGCGGCGGTGTTCGACGACGAGGACCGTCCGGTGGGCGTCACCGACCGGCATCGGCTCACTGCCGCCCCGTGTCGCGTGGAGGTGTCTGGTGGGCGGTCGCGGGTGGTGTCCGGCTGGGCCGGGCCGTGGCCGGTGGCCGAGCGCTGGTGGGCGGAGCTGCTGGCGGGCGGCGCCGGCCAGACGGCACCGGCGGCGCAGGTGCCGGCGCGGGAGGTGGTGCGGGTCCAGGTCGTGCTCGAACCGGAGGCGGATCCGGCCGGGGACGGCGACGCCGAGGTGGGCGAGGTGGCGCTGCTCTTGGTGCACGAAGGGGGCCGGTGGTGGGTGCAGGGTGCCTATCGATAGCGGCGAACACTCGTTCGAGTGGAGTGCGGCTTATTTGGTGGCAGCGGTGAATCGAACAGGAGTTCACTGGATTTCATGAGTTGGTTCAACCCTCCCCAGACCTGGTCGGACCTGGAGAAAGCGCTCTCCGGTCGACTGCCTCCGGCCGACGGGTCCGGCCCGCGCGACGAGCGGCACCCCGGCGACGGGAACGACAGCCCGGCGTGGACCCGGCGGCGTGCCAGGTACGAGGCCGACGCCGTCGCCGCGGTGGCGGCGGTGCCCTATGCGGAGCTGCATGCGCACTCCAACTTCAGCTTCCTCGACGGTGCGGGCCATCCCGAGGAGCTGGCGGCGGAGGCGGCCCGGCTCGGGCTGGAGGCGATCGCGCTGACCGACCACGACGGGCTGTACGGGGTGGTCCGCTTCGCGGAAGCCGCGGCCGAGCACGGGGTGCGCACCGTGTTCGGCGCCGAGCTGAGCCTGGGGCTTTCGGCGCCGCAGAACGGGATTCCCGACCCCGAAGGCCGCCACCTGCTGGTGCTGGCCCGCGATCCGGCCGGCTACGCGAGCTTGTGCCGGGCGATCAGCGAGGCGCACTTGGAGGGCAAGGAGAAGGGCCGTCCGGTGTACGACCTGGAGAAGCTCGCGGGCGCGGCGGCGGGGCGTTGGCAGGTGCTCACCGGGTGCCGCAAGGGCGCGGTCCCGGCGGCACTGGCCGAAAGCGGCCCGGCGGCGGCCGCCGCCGAGTTGGACCGGCTGATCGGGCTGTTCGGGCAGGACCACGTGACGGTGGAGCTGGCCGACCACGGGCTGCCCGCAGACTCGGCGCGCAACGACGCGCTGGCCGGGCTCGCCGATCGAGCCGGAGTGTCCACAGTGGCCGCGACCGGCGCGCACCTCGCCCGGCCGGACCGCGCCCGGTTGGCCGCGGTGGTGGCGGCGATCCGGGCCCGCCGCAGCCTGGACGACATGGATGGCTGGCTGCCCGGCTGGGCGGGCAACTACCTGCGTTCCGGCGCGGAGATGGCTGAGCTGTTCGCCCGCTACCCGGGGGCCGTGCAGCGGGCCGCCGAGCTGGGCCGGGAGTTCGCCTTCGACCTGAAGCTGGTGGCCCCGAAGCTGCCGCCGTTCGACGTGCCGATGGGGCGCACCGAGGCGAGCTGGCTGCGCGAACTCGTCCTCCGGGGCGCGCTCGACCGGTACGGCCTGCCGCAGGACGATCCCGCGGCCTACCGGCAGATCGAGCACGAGCTGGCGCTGATCGAGCAGCTGGAGTTCCCCGGCTACTTCCTGGTGGTGTCCGACATCGTCGAGTTCTGCCGGGAGCAGCGGATCCTGTGCCAAGGGAGGGGGTCGGCGGCGAACTCGGCGGTGTGCTTCGCGCTGCGGATCACCAACGCCGACCCGGTCCGCTACCAGCTGCTCTTCGAGCGCTTCCTGGCCCCGGAGCGGGACGGGCCGCCCGACATCGACCTGGACATCGAGTCGGATCGCCGCGAGGAGGTGATCCAGTACGTCTACCGCAAGTACGGCCGGATGCACGCCGCGCAGGTCGCGAACGTGATCAGCTACCGACCGCGCTCGGCGGTGCGGGACGTCGCGCGGGCCCTCGGCTACTCGCCCGGGCAGCAGGACGCCTGGAGCAAGGAGATCGAGCACTGGGGGCCGCTGCCGGAGGACTCCGAGATTCCCGAGCCGGTGCGGGAGCTGGCCGGCGAGCTGCTGGGCTTCCCCCGGCACCTGGGCATCCACTCCGGCGGGATGGTGATCTGCCACCGGCCGGTCGGTGAGGTCTGCCCGGTGGAGTGGGCGAGGATGCCCGGCCGCACGGTCCTGCAGTGGGACAAGGACGACTGCGCGGAGGTCGGCCTCGTCAAGTTCGACCTGCTGGGGCTCGGCATGCTCTCGGCGCTGCACTACGCGATCGACATGACCCTCGAACACCACGGGGTCGAGGTCGACCTCGGCGAGCTCGACCTGAACGACGACGCGGTGTACGAGATGCTGCGGCGGGCCGACGCGGTCGGAGTGTTCCAGGTGGAGAGCCGCGCGCAGCTGGCCACGTTGCCGAGGCTGAAGCCGCGGGAGTTCTACGACCTCGTGGTGGAGGTGGCGCTGATCCGGCCGGGCCCGATCCAGGGCGGTTCGGTGCATCCGTACATCCGGCGACGGAACGGCTTGGAGGACTGGGACTTCGAGCACCCGTCGATGGCCGGCGCCTTGAAGAAGACCCTCGGCGTCCCGCTGTTCCAGGAGCAGTTGATGCAGTTGGCGGTCGACGTCGCGGGCTTCTCCGCGGCCGAGGCGGACCAGCTGCGGCGGGCGATGGGGGCCAAGCGTTCGGAGGAGCGGATGGAGCGGCTCCGGGGGCGGTTGTTCGAGGGGATGGCGGCCAAGGGCATTTCCGGGGAATTGGCCGAGCGGATCTACCAGCGGATGCTGGCCTTCGCGAACTACGGCTTCCCGGAGAGCCATGCCCTGAGCTTCGCGCTGCTGGTGTTCGCCAGCGCTTGGTTCAAGCACTACTACCCGGCGGTGTTCTGCGCCGCGCTGCTCAAGGCCCAGCCGATGGGCTTCTACTCGCCGCAGTCGCTGGTCGCCGACGCCCGCCGGCATGGGGTGCGGGTGCGCGGGCCTGATGTCAACGCGAGTCGCGCCCAGGCCGATTTGGAGCCGGACGCCGACAGCGCGGGCAAGCGAGCGGTGCGCCTGGGGTTGGCCTCCGTGCGCAAGCTCGGCGAGAGCGCCGCCGAGCGATTAGTCATGGAGCGCGCGGAGAACGGCCCGTACGTCGACATGGCCGATGTGGCGCGCCGAACGCAGCTGACTGCCGCGCAGATGGAGGCGCTGGCGACGGCGGGTGCGTTCGGCTGCTTCGGCCTGTCTCGGCGGGAGGCGCTGTGGAACGCCGCCGCCGCTGCCGGTGATCGGCCGGATCGGTTGCCGGGCACCACCGCGTCGGCCGCGGCCCCGGCGCTGCCGGGGATGGACGGCGTGGAGGTGGCCGCTGCGGACGTGTGGGCTACCGGGGTGTCCCCGGACAGCTTCCCGCTGCAGTTCGTCCGAGCCAGATTGGACGAGTTGGGCGCGATCCCGGCGGAGCGACTGTCCGAAGTGGAGCACGGTTCCCGGGTGCTGGTGGGCGGCGCGGTGACCCACCGGCAGCGACCGGCCACGGCGGGCGGCATCACGTTCCTGAACCTGGAGGACGAGACAGGCATGGTCAACGTCATGTGTTCACCGGGTTTGTGGGCGCGCTACCGGAAAGTCGGGCGTACCAGCGCCGCGTTGCTGGTGCGCGGAATCGTCGAACGAGCGGAAGGAGTGATCAATTTGAGAGCTGACCGGCTGCAGAAACTGGAAGTGCGCATCCCCTCGACCTCGCGTGACTTCCACTAGCCGCGGCGAGCCTCGCATCTCGCTGGTGACTGCGGCCACCGAACCGGGGCGTCGACCATGCCCGACCGGCAGCGGACGGACACTTCTCCCTCCCAGAGTGTTGTTCCCCAATCTGACCGGCGGACGCTGGAAACGCCAAGAGCCCGGGCACGACGTGCGTGCCGGCATGCCGTGTCCGGGCCCGTTCGGTCCCGCCGTTCGCCGCGTCCTGCGGGAAGAAACGTCACGAGACGTTGAACTTCGCGGCACCGGCCGCGTCGCGGGCATCCAGATCGTCGACGCCCGCCGACACCGTGGCGTCGATGATGGTGTCCAGTGCGTCGCGGGCGGCCAGGAAGGCTGGCCACGGGTTCGTCGATGCGCTCACGTTCCCGGTTCAGGTCGGGAGCATGCCGGAACAGGCCGGCGACAGGGTTTGCCCATCGTTGACCATGCACGGCAGCAATTCGGCACCCCGGTGACCTCGGCACCATGGAGGTGAACCTGAACGTGCTCGAGCACATCGCTCGGACCTGCGTGGAGCAGGGCGTCCACGCCGATCTGCCGCGGCAGACGGCGACGATCGCCGAGGGCCACGGCGACGAGAACTACCTGGCGGTGTTCGGGATCTTCAAGAAGCCGACGCCGGGTTCGTGACCATCGTGCGCTGAGCGGCGTGGTGGGCGATCAGGCGATGCCGCAGCGGCGGATCGCCAGCAGGGCGTAGGCGCGCGCGGCCCGTTCCAGCTCTGCGAGCGCGACGTGCTCGTCGTGCGCGTGTGCGTAGCGGATATCTCCGGGCCCGTACTGGAGCGTCGGAACTCCGGCGGCCGCGTAAAGCCGCAGGTCCGTTCCGTACGGGGCACCCACCGCCGCTGGGCGGGGCGCTCCGGCTGCTGCCGCTGCGTCCTGGGTTTCGGCGAGGAGCCGGTGTCCTTCGGGCAGCCGTCCGCTGGCGAACATCCCGCCGGGCCAGCTCACCCGCACCGGGTGTTCCGAGAGCCACGGGTCGGCGGCGCAGGTCTGCGCGATGGCGGCTTCGAACTCGGCCTTGGCGGCGGGGATCGACTCGTCGAGCCGCACGCCGTAGCGGCCTTCGGCGATCGCGAGATCCGGCACCGTGCTGGCCCAGTCGCCGGCCCTCGCCATGCCGATCGACAGCGGGTACGGCACTTCCAGGTGCGCCACCAGCGGGTCGGGGGCGGCGTTGCGGCGGGCCTCCAGTTCGCGCAGTACCGGAAGCAGGGCGGCGAGCTTGTCCAGCGCGCTCACACCGCGGTAGCGGGTGGAACCGTGGGTGCTCTGACCGGCGACTTCGAGCCGGAACGTGAGGGAGCCGCCATTCGCGGCCACGATCGTGCCCGAGCTCGGCTCGGCCAGGACGCACGCGGCTCCGCGATGGCCTCGCTGGAGCGTCGCGAACGCCCCCAGGCCGCCGTCCTCCTCGCCGACGACGGTGTGCACGGCCACCGGCTGGGCGAGCTGGATCCCGGCGGTGCGCAGGGCTTGCAGCGCACCGAAGATCGCGGCCAGTCCGCCCTTCATGTCGCAGGTGCCCCGGCCGGCGGCGATGCCGTCCGCGACGCGCAGTGCGTACGGGTCGCGGTTCGGCCACCGGTCGAGATCGCCGGGTGGGACGACGTCCGTGTGCCCGCAGAAGATCAGGGCGGGCTCCGGGCCGTCCCCGTGCACGCCGACGCAGCCGTAGGCGACGTCGCGGTCGGCTTCCTGCCCGGGAAAGCCGGGCTCCTCGGCGAGGGCAGGGACGTCGATGCGCCAGTGGTCCACCTGGTGCCCCAGCGAGCCGAGCCTGTCGGCGCACCACTGCTGGGCGTCGTGTTCGCCGCTGGTGCCGCCGACGCTGGGGATCGCGACGAGTTCTCGCAGGTCGTCCAGAATCCCGTTCACGTCCACTGCGTCGAGCACACGACGTTCGAGGTCGGAGGGGGTATGCGCGCCGTTCACGTTTCGAGTGTGTCGTATGCGTCCACCGGCTCGACGCGCGCCCACTACCATCTCCGCGTGGCCGAAGGCGACAAGACCGAGCGGGAATTCGAGATCGGCAAGGACGGACTGGGCGGCATCGTCGTGGGCATGGACGGCAGCCCGGCGAGCTTCCACGCCGCGGCGTGGGCGGCCGGCCTGGCCAGGCGGGAGCGTGCCCGCCTGGTGCTGGTCTACGTCGAGGCGGTGGGCGGCGTCGCCTACTGGTCGCCGATGGGCGTAGCCGTGGCCAGCGAGGCGGCCGAGAGCCTGGTCGAGGAGCTGAAGAAGGAAGTCGTGTCCCACCTGAAGTGGGTGGACATCGATTGGGACTTCGTGCACCACCGCGGCGACCCGGCCGTCGGCCTGGAGCAGGTCGCCGAGCAGTACCGGGCGGATCTGATCGTGGTCGGCCGGTCCCGCCGGCGCGGCGGCCTGCTCGGCACCGTGCCGGCGACGCTGGTGGTCGAGGCGGTCCGGCCGGTCGTCGTCGTGCCTTGAGCTCTCACGCGCCCGGGGTCAGCACGAGGTAGGCGAAGCCGACCAGGCCGCGGTATCCGCGCAGCCACCTGGTGCGGTGCTCGTCGGCCAGGGCGCGGACTTCGTCGCGTCCGGCCGCGGTGGGGTTGTCCAGCAGCCACCTCTCCAAGGCGCCGCACCAGCGGGATTCGAAGCTGTCCCACTCGTCGGTGCCGGCGGTGGCCAGCCGCAGCATGCGGAATCCGCATTCTTCGGTGAGCTCGACCAGTTCGGCCAGCGACAGGTCCACGTCGAGGTCGTTCCGCATCGACGCGGTGTCCTGGAAGGCCTCGCCCAAGAGGAGTCGGCCGCCGCGCCGCAGTCGCGGCCGGATCGCTTCGAGCGCCTGCCGGGTGCCGCCCCACGCGTGGCTGCTGCCGATCGAGATGGCCACGTCCGCGGTTCCGTCCCAGCTGCCGGCGTCGCCTTGCACCAACCGCACCCGCTCGGCCACGCCGCGAGCTTCGGCGTTGCGACGGCCCCGGGACAGTTCTTCGTCGGTGGTGTCGATGCCGATGCCGGTCGCGTTCGGCTCCGCTTCGAGCAGTCGCAGCAGCAGTTCCGCCCATCCGCAGCCGAGATCGACGACCTCGGCGGAGTCCAGCGGTGCCAGCGCGGCGATGAGTTCTTCGGCGCGGGCGTCCGACATCGGCGCGTTGAAGTCGAGGTCTGCATGTGCGAGCACTATCGGATTCACCCGGCGCAGGCTCGCAGAACCCCCGGCGGGGCGCCACGGGTTATTTCGTTCGCGACGATCGGCTATTAATGCTCACCGGTGGGACAGGATGTTGACCACCGTTCCGCTGGGGTCGCGGCAGAAGAAGCGGCGTACGCCCCACGGCTCGTCGGTCAGCGGGTGCACGATCTCGTGACCCCGCCGCAGGGCTTCCTCGTGCGCCGCGTCGACGTCGTCGACTTCGACGGAGATGTCCGGGTGCGCAGGCGCCGTGGCGTCGTCGCGCATGATGCTGACCTGGCGCTGCGGATCGTCGGGCGCGCTCACGGTGACGATCCAGCCGAGGTCCATGACGACCTGGAAGCCCAGGGTGTCGACGTAGAAATCCCGGGTGGCCGAGAGGTCGTCGGCGTGGACGTTGGGTACGACTCGGCGCACGCCCATGGTGCCTCCAGGAGGGTCGGTGTCACGTGCCACTCTAAGAGCCATGACGAGTTTGGTCGGCGAGGATTTCCAGGACGCGGTGCTGACGGACGAGCAGTGGGAGGGCCGGACCTTCGAGCGCTGCGACTTCACCGACGCCGACCTGACGGGCCTGAGCACCCGCAACTGCGTGTTCTCCGACTGCGTCTTCACCGGCACCGATCTCAACGGTTCCAAGCACGTCGCGACGGCGTTCCGGTCGTGCAAGTTCGAGCGCACCGTGTTCGGAAAGTCCACCATGGACGGATGCAGCCTGCTCGGTTCGAGCTTCGTGGACTGCCGCCTGCGCGCCTGGACGCTGCGCGAGACGGACCTGACGCTGGTCGGCATGGGCAAGGCGGACCTGCGCGGTTTGGACCTGCGCGGAATCCGGTTCCGGGAAGCCAATCTCGTCGAATGCGACCTGCGCCGCTGCGATCTCCGCGAGGCGGACTTGACCGGCGCGCGCATGCTCGGTGCAAGGCTGGACGATGCCGACCTGCGTGACGCCCGGATCGATGCCGATGCCCTGGTGCAGGCGAAGCTCTGGGGCGCCCGGATCGACACGCTGACGGCACTCGCGTTCGCCGCAGCCCACGGCCTCCGCGTCGACTGACCGGCAGTGCAGCGCGCATGGCGCGAAGTTCGCCGGAATTCGTTGACCTGGAAGGGACTTCTGCCTCGCCGCTTGGCAGGTGCTGCTCGCTCAGGTCGCCGAATGCCGCAATCGAACCCGACGAGCAAGGCGCCTTGAGGTGAAGAGCCCGCCGTGGCAAGGAGAATCCCTGTTGTGGCGGAGGAGAAGAGGCGGTCCGGAATGCGTGAAGGGCGCCTGTGACCGGTGTTGCCGGTCGCAGGCGCCCTTCACGTTGAGCTGGATCGGTTATTCCATGGGCGGGCGGTCGTTGGCCGGCATTTCGGCCAGGGTGCCGTCCGCGAGCAGGTCGCCGATCGTCGTCGGAAGCACGAACGCCGTGCCACCGCCGGGCTGTTCGAACCACGGCACCGCAGTGCCGCGCAGCGCCTGGATCGGCCGCTGCACCCGGTACGCGAAGTACGAGCGGTTCGACCACTGCGGCGGCAGCGAACGGTGCGTGTACGGCGTGCGGATCGCGTAGGTGACGTTGCCGTTCGGCTCGCCGAACCGGTCCAGCTCGGTGCCCGGCTGCAGCATCACGATCCGGCGGTCCCGGTACAGCGTCAGCGGCGGCTCACCGCTGAGCGGCTGGATCTGCTGACCACCCTGCGGCTGACCACCCTGCGGCTGACCACCCTGCGGCTGTGCACCGGGCTGACCACCTTGCGGCTGACCCGGCTGACCCGGCTGACCGCCCTGCGGCGGACGCGGCGGCCCCTGCCGGGGCGGCCCCGCCATGCCCGGCCCACCGGGGCCAGGACGCCGCTCCGCGCCGCCGACCGGCCCCGGCGCGGGTCCGGCCTGGGGCACCGGCGCTCCGCTTTCCCGGCGCGGCTGGCGCTTCGGCAGCGGCGGCGGTGCGCCCGGACCGCCAACCGGCGGTTGCACGGGCTGCCCGACCGGCGGAGCCGCCGGCGCCGACTGCGGCGGCGCGGGCCGGTCCATGCGCGGTGCGGGCTGGAAGCGGGTGGCTTCTTCGCCCGCCTGCGCGGCGGTGTCCAGCGGCGGTTCCTGCGGTCCGCCCGCCGGGTCCTGGTTCGCGGTGAACAGCGGGTTCGCCCCACCGTGATCCGGTTCCGGCGCCGACCGCTGCGGCAAGTCGGGCACTTCCGCCGCAGATCGCTGCGGCAGGTCGGGCACCTCTGCGGGGCGCTGCGGGAGATCGGCGACCTCCGCCGCCGCCCGCTGCGGCAGGACGGCCACTTCTGCGGGGCGCTGCGGGAGATCGGCGACCTCCGGTGCCGAACGCTGTGGCAGGTCGGGCACTTCCGCCGCGGATCGCTGCGGCAGATCGGCGATTTCTGGCGACCGCTGCGGCAAGTCCGGCGTGGCACGCTCCGGCAGATCGGCCGGCGGCGCAGCCGCGTCTACCTGCGGCGGCGCGGGCCGGTCCATCAGGAGGCTGCCCAGCAGGTACGCCGCGGCGTGGTCGACGCGGGCGAACCGGACGTCCTCGCCGTCGTCGGAGCCGGCGGTGACGACCCAGTCGGCCCCGTCCTCCAGCAGGCAGCGGGCGTCCGGGCTGTGGCTGCCGATGCGGTAGCCGCGGCCGTCCACCTGGTGGTCGGTGAGCCGGTCGTGCAGCTTGGCAAGCACTTCCTGGGTGTCGGGTGCGTCGGTCTCGTCGAGCACGTGCCGGGATCCGCCCGACGGCTCGGGCTCGGCGAGCGCTTCGTCGGCCTCGTCGTCGAAGTCGGGTTCCGGCTCGTCCGCGGGCTCGGCGTAGTCCTGCGGCTCGCGGTCGAGCTCACCGTCGAGGTCGTCGGCGGGCTGGTCGAGCAGCTCGCTGACGGCCGCGTCGCGGGTGGCCTCGTCGACCTCGGGCAGCTGGAAGGCGCGCCGGCGGATGTGCTCGACGAGCTCGGCTTCCGGCGGCACCCCGTACTGCGTCAGGTAGAAGGCGATGGCGCCCGGCCACAACCAGGTGCCGTCGGTGTGCCAGGTGCCCGGCACGGACGCGGTGCGCTCCGGGTCGAGCTGGTCCTCCTCGTCCTCGCGGGAGGCGAGCACGATCGGGGCGTTCTCCAGGTACTGGCGCAGCGCCCCGACCTCTTCGGTCGGGATCGGCTCGCGCTCGGCGACGACCGGGCGGCCCTGCTCGTCGTAGTCGTCGAAGACGTTGGCGACCTGGAATCCGTCGGCCGGCTCGGTGATCCCCGGCTCCGGGATCGGCGTTTCGGCGACGGCGGGTTCGTCGGCCGGCGGGGTCTCGGGCTCGATCGGGTCCACGACCGGTGCCTCGGCGACCGCCGGCTCAGCGGTCGGTGGTTCGGCGGGCGGGGACTGCGCGGGGCCGTCGAAGCGGTCCCGCATCCAGTCCGGGATGTTCTCCTCGGCGCGCGGGTAGCGACGCAGCTCGTCGACGTACGCGGCGCGCGGCAGCGGGCGGTGCCACTGCGGTTCGGAATCGAAGTTGATATCGATGCGGTAGCTCGACGGGCGCTCCACGACGTAGAGGGCGCTGAGCCAGGTGCCCACATCGGGCCGGTACATGCCTTCGCGCAGGCGCTCGAAGATCTCCTGCAGTTCGGTCGGCGGCTCCCAGGGGTGGGAGCTGCCGTCCTGAGCGGCGACCTCACCCAGCAGGTCGTGGTACTCACCGGTGGCGCGGTACTCCACCGTGATCTCCTGCCAGTCCTCGGGAGCGCCCTGTAACAGCAGAACCCCGATCCTGCGGGCGATCTGCTCCTGCTCTTCCGGACTGATCGCTGTCGGACGCGACATGGGTGACATCCTCCCCCTCTCGACGAGGCAACCCGACTCCACCCCGCCAAGACGCTACTCGACGCGGGTGCGGTCATGTGCGCTGTGTGCGAGTTCGGTGCCGTTCATCCAGCACACGTGCTCGCGCACAAGATCCTTGTCACAGCGCGCGGTGATCTCGTCACGAAAGCCTGCCTGTTGGGCGGGCGGATGAACATCACACCACCAGGTGTATCGATCAGCGGCGCCCCATCGGCGGCGGGCGGTCGACGAAATTCGGTAGCGGCACGGGCGTGCCAGAAGTCAGAGTGAGGCACGTGCTTCGCCCCTACCGACTTCTGGCGGCGGTTCCGCATGCGTCGAGCCTGATGGCCTTCAGCCTGCTGGGACGCCTGCACATGCCGGCGCTGGCGATGGTGCTGGCCTTCCTCGTCGTCGACTGGACCGGTTCGTACGCCATCGGCGGCGTCATCGGGATGATGGTGACGCTCGGCCAGGCCATCGCCGGACCGCTGCGCGGCCGGGCCGCCGACCGCAGCTCGTCGCCGAAGCTGCTGGTCGTGACCGGTCTGGGCTCCGGTCTGGGGATGGTGGCGCTGGTCCTGGTGACCCGCTGGGCGGATCCGGCGCAGTGGTGGCTGATCCTGCCCGTGGCGGTGTTCACCGGGCTGTCGCACCCGCCGATCACCCAGATCGGCCGGGCGATCTGGCCGCGGCTGACCGATGGTCCGGCGAGGGAGGCTGCCTTCGCGGTGGAGGCGACGCTGCAGGAGCTGCTGTTCGTCGTCGCGCCGATGCTGGCGACCTTCGTGGTGGCGATCTGGGGCGCGGTCGTCGCGATGCTGGCCTGCGCGGCTTGGGCGGCCCTCGGATCGATCATCTTCGCGGCGTCCTTGCTGCGCGCCGGGCTGCGCGAGGCGCCCGCGGAGAGCGCGAGCGGCGCTCGCGGGGCGGGGTCGCTGTTCCGGGTGCGCGGCTTCACGTCGCTGCTGCTGTTCTACGCCACGCTGGTGGGCGGCCTGATCTCGATCGACCTGGTGCTCGTCGGCTGGGCCCGGGAGCGCGGTGCGCCGGAGCTCGCGGGGCTGCTGGCCATGGTGTGGGCGGTCGGCTCGCTGACCGGCGGCCTTGTGTCGGGCGGCTTCGCGGCGCGTCCGAGGCTCTGGCTGCGGGTTCTGCTGGCCGCACTGGGGATGGCCGCGCTGGTGCCGGTGCTGCCGCCGATCGCCGATCCGGGCTCGCCGTGGCTGGTCGGCGCGATCCTGCTGATCGGTGGCACGGCGATCGCGCCGACGCTGGCCGCCGGGAACGGGCGGATCGCGGACCTGGCGCCGGCCGAGCGGCGCAGCGAGGCGTTCGGCTGGCTGACCAGCGCCACCACGCTGGGCGGGGCGATCGCCTCGCCCATGGCGGGCTGGATGCTCGACCTCTCCGGGCCGGCGCTGGCCGCCGCGGGGGCGGCCGGGCTGGCCTTCGTGGGCTTCGGCTTTGTCGCACATCACAGCGCCCGGGCGTCGCGTGCGCCGCGGGAGAGGGAGCAGACTGCGGTCACGTGACTGTTTCTGCGCTGCGACACCAGGAAGAGCGGCCGAAGACCCGGGAACGGGCCCTCGGCATGGCCGGTGCGGCCGGGGTCGGGGTGCTGCTCGCGATCCAGGCGCGGATCAACGGCGCGCTCGGCTTGCGGATGGACGACGGCATCGCGGCCGGGCTGATCTCGTTCTTCGGCGGTTTCGTCGTGCTCCTGGCCGCCACCTTCGCGTTCCCGCAGGCCAGGCGTGGCTGGCGGAACCTGCGCACCGAGCTGCGCAGGCCGGGCGGGTTGCGGCCGTGGCAGTGCCTCGGCGGCGTGTGCGGCGGGTATCTGGTGTTCACCCAGGGCATGGCGGCGGCCGCGCTCGGCGTCGCGATGTTCACCGTCGCGGTGGTGGCCGGACAGGTCAGCAGCGGGCTCGTCGTCGACCGGCTCGGGCTGGGCCCCGCCGGTCCGCAGCACGTGACGCCCGCGCGGCTGCTGGGAGCGGGGCTCGCCGTGGTGGCGGTGGTGATCGCGGTGTCCGCGAAGCTGGGCAGCGGCGAGGCCAGCTGGCTGGTGCTGCTGCCCGCGCTGGCCGGGATCGGGCTCGGCTGGCAGGCGGCGGTGAACGGCCGGATGAAGCAGGCGGCCGACTCGGCGGTGTTCGCTTCCATGTTCAACTTCGGCATCGGGATGACCGCCCTCGCGGTGGCCTTCGCGGTCGAGTTGGTGTTGCGCGGCCTCCCGCACTTCCCGGCGGAGCCGTGGCTCTACACCGGCGGTTTCCTGGGGATCTTCGTGATCGGCGGCTCGGTGGCGCTGGTGCGCTTCACCGGCGTGCTGGTGCTCAGCCTCGGCATGATCGCCGGGCAGCTGGTCGGCGCGCTGCTGCTCGACGTGTTCGCCCCGGCCGCCGGGACGGGCATCCCGGCGTCCACTGTGCTCGGCGTGCTGCTCACGCTGGTCGCCGTCGGCGTGGCGGCATTGCCGGACCGGCCGGGACGCGCCGGGCGCCGTCTGCCACGATGAACAGCCGTGAGCGCGACGATTCTGGACGGCAAGGCCACCAAGGACGCGATTTTCGACGAGCTGCGGCCGCGGGTCGCCCGGCTCATCGAGCAGGGGCACGCCCCAGGGCTGGCCACGGTGCTGGTCGGCGATGACCCGGGTTCGCAGTCTTACGTGCGCGCCAAGCACAACGACTGCGCCAAGGTCGGCATCAAGTCGATCCGCAAGGACCTGCCCGCCGACGTCAGCCAGGCCGACGTCGAGGCGGTGCTGGACGAACTCAACGCCGCCCCGGACTGCACCGGCTACATCGTGCAGTTGCCGCTGCCCAAGCACCTCGACGCGGGCCCGCTGCTGGAGCGCATCGCGCCGGAGAAGGACGCGGACGGGCTGCATCCGATCAGCCTGGGGCGCCTGGTGCTCGGTGAGGAGGCGCCGCTGCCGTGCACGCCGCGCGGCATCATCGAGCTGCTGCGCCGCTACGACGTGCCGTTGAACGGCGCGCAGGTCGCCGTCGTCGGCCGCGGGATCACGGTCGGCCGCCCGATCGGTCTGCTGCTCACCCGGCGCAGCGAGAACGCCACCGTCACGCTGTGCCACACCGGCACGAGGGACCTCGCCGAGGAGGTGCGCCGCGCGGACATCGTCATCGCGGCGGCCGGCAAGCCGCACCTGATCACGGCCGACATGGTGAAGCCGGGAGCGGCGGTGCTGGACGTCGGCGTGAGCCGCACCGACGCCGGGCTGGCCGGGGACGTGCACCCGGACGTCGTGCAGGTCGCCGGTTTCGTGTCGCCCAACCCGGGCGGGGTGGGGCCGATGACCCGCGCGATGCTGCTGACCAACGTCGTCGAGGCCGCGGAGCGCAACGCCGGCTGATCCGGGCCGCAATTTCAATGGAAATCGAAGATCCGATTTCCATTGAAATTGCGGGGTTCGGCCGCAGACGGCACGACGATGGGAGGAACGGCGTGAGCGAACGGTTCGACGGCAGGTCGCGCCTGTCGGTGCACGTGCCGTTCGGCCTGGTGCTGCTGATCGGGCTGATCGGGCTGCTGCTGGTCTCGCTGGGGCACTGGCGGAAGGGTCCGGTGCTGCTCGGTGTCGCGCTGCTGCTCGCGGCGACGATGCGCGCCGTGATCCCGCCGGAGCGGACGGGGCTGCTGACGATCCGCAGCCGGGCCGTGGACGTCCTCGTCTACAGCGGGTTCGGCTTGGTGATCATCGCAGTGGCGATGACCATCAAGGGCGGACTGCTGGGCTGAGCACCCGTAGGGTTCCCCGTCGTGCGCATCGATCACCGGGCGGATGAGCCGGTTCGTTCCGGAATCCCGGAACACGGCCGGATTCCGCGCTACTACGCGGCGAAGATCGAGCTGCTCGAACTGGTCGAGGAGCTCGGAGAGGGAGCCGCGCTGCCCGCGGAGCGGGAGCTCGCGGAGCGGTGCGGCGTCTCGCGGGTGACGCTGCGGCAGGCCGTCACCGAGTTGGTGCTCGAAGGCCGGCTGATCCGCCGGCAGGGCAGCCGGACCGTCGTGGCGCCGCCGAAGATCGTGCAGCCGCTGGCGCTGGCCAGCTACACCGAGGGCGTCCGGGCGCAGGGCAAGGAGCCCGGCCGGACGGTGATCACCGTCGAGTCGCGGTCGGCGGATCCGCGCTTGGCGGCGGATCTCGGGTTGGCGCCGGGGGCCGAGGTGGTGCACCTGGAGCGGGTGCTGATGGCCGATGGCGAGCGCGTCGGGCTGGAGTCGAGCTACCTGCCGAAGCAGCGCTTTCCGGAGTTGCTGGGGGAGTTCGACCCGACCGGTTCGCTGTACGCGTTCCTGCAGGAGAAGCTGGGCGTGCGGTTCGGCGAGGCCGAGGAGCGCATCGAGACGGTGCTCGCGACGCCGCGCGAGGCGCTGCTGATCGGCACCAACCCGGCGACGCCGATGATCCTGCTGCACCGGTGCTCGTGGACCCCGGACGGCGAGCCGATCGAGCGGGTCCGCTCCCTGTTCCGCGGCGACCGCTTCAGCCTCGTCACCCGCCTCCGCGACTGAAATCCTCTCTCCCTGGGGCCGTGCGTACTTCTTGTCGCTGTAGCAGCAGAAAGTGCTCACGGGTCCTGACCAGGCCGAACCTCTCTTCTCCGGGCCGCTGGAGCAAGTTTGATAACGAACAGATAACTGATCTAGTCCTTCTGGTGGTGTTCACCTGGGGTTCGCCGCGCCTGCACGGGCTATTCGTCGTCGGCCGCGAGTGTTTGCGCCGTGCGAGTTCTGATTGTCGGCGGCGGCGTGCTGGGCACCATGCACGCGCTGCGGGCCCTGGAGCGGGGCCATGAAGTGGTGCACCTGGAGCGGGAGGCCGAGGCTCGCGGTGCCTCGGTCCGGAACTTCGGGCTGATCTGGGTCAGCGGCCGGGAAGCCGGCCCGGACCTGGCGGTCGCGATGCGCGCCCGCCGGGACTGGGAGCGCATCGCCGCGGACGTGCCGGAGCTCGGCTTCCGCGGCACCGGCTCGCTGACCGTGCTCCGGACGCCGGCCGAGCTGGCGGTGGCGGAGGAGTTCGTCGCCCGCCCGGACGCCGCCGAGCGCGGCACGAAGCTGCTCGACCCGGCCGAGGCGAGGACGAAGAACCCGGCGCTGCGCGGCGAGATGCTGGCCGCCCTGTGGTGCGAGCAGGACGGTGCCGTCGAGTCGCGTACCGCGCAGCCCGCGCTGCGTGCGCACCTCGCCAAAACTGGCCGCTACTCCTGGCTGCCCGGTCGCGAGGTTCGCGACGTCGGCGAGGGCTGGGCGCGGGACGACACCGGCGAGCGCCACGAAGCCGACGTTGTGGTCCTCTGCACCGGCGCGGCCCTCAGCGGTCTGGTCCGGGAATTGCGGCCGGAGCTGCCGGTTCGCCGGGTCCGGCTGCAGATGATGCAGACCGATCCGCTCGGCGAAACCCTGACGACCTCGATCGCCGACGGCGACAGCATGCGCTACTACCCCGGCTACCGCGGGGCGGCGCTCGACGCGCTCAACGCCGCCGAGCCGCAGCCGCAGGTGGCCGCGGACAACGGCATGCAGCTGCTGATGGTGCAACGAGTCCACGGTGGACTCACCATCGGCGACACCCACGAGTACGACGCGCCGTTCGCGTTCGACGTTCACGAAGATCCCTACGAGCACCTCAGGCAGCGCGCCGAGGAACTGCTCGGCCGCCCGCTGCCGCGGATCGCGCGCCGCTGGGCCGGGGTTTACGCGCAGACCGCGGACAAGTCGCGCGTCGTGCACCGCGAGCAGGTGCTCCCCGGCGTCTGGCTGGTGACCGGCCCCGGCGGGCGCGGCATGACCTGTTCCCCGGCGATCGCCGCCGACACCTGGCAGGAGATCGACGCATGATCAAGCTGGTGGTGCTGGACATGGCCGGCACGACGGTGGCCGACGACGGCCTGGTCGAGCGGGCGTTCACGCAGGCGATCGGCGAGGTCGGCGTCGCCGAGGACGACGCGGCGTTCCCGGGCATGCTCGACTACGTCCGCCGCACCATGGGCGAATCGAAGATCACCGTCTTCCGGCATCTGCTGGGCGGCGACGAAGACCTCGCGCAACGCGCGAACCAGGCCTTCGAGCGGGCGTACGCCGAACGCGTCGCGGACGGCGACTGCCGGGAGATCGACGGTGCCGAGGCGGCGATCCGGCGACTGCGCGACAACGGCATCAAGGCCGCCCTGACCACCGGTTTCTCCGAGACGACGCAGCGCCAGATCCTCGACGCGCTGGGCTGGGCCGGGCTGACCGACCTGACCCTGACCCCGGCGCAGGCCGGCCGCGGCCGGCCGTACCCCGACATGGTGCTCACCGCCCTGCTGCGGCTGGGCATCGACGACGTGCGCGAGGTCGCCACCGCCGGCGACACCGCGTACGACGTGCGTTCCGGCCTGCGCGCCGGGGCGTCGATCGCCGCGGGCGTGCTCACCGGCGCGCACGACCGCGCCGCGTTCACCGAGGCCGGTGCCACCCACGTCCTCGAATCCGTCCGCGACCTCCCCGAACTCGTACTGCCAGCAAAGGAAGATCTGCCGTGAAACGCATCAGCCGACTGGTCGTCGGACTCGCCGCGCTGGGCCTGCTCTCGGCGTGCGGGCCGAGCGCGGCCGAGCAGGGCGGCGAGTCCGATGAGCTCGTGTTCGCCGCCATCCCGTCCGAGGAATCGGCCAGCCTGCAGCAGGACTTCCAGCCGGTGCTGGACCTGCTGGCCAAGGAAACCGGAAAGAAGATCACCTTCCAGAAGGCCACCGACTACGCCGCGATCATCGAGGGCCAGCGCGCCGGGAAGATCGACATCGCGAAGTACGGCCCGTTCTCCTACGTGCTGGCCAAGAAGCAGGGCGTGCCAGCGAACGCGGTCGCCGGCCAGGTGGAGGCGAAGGGCGAGCAGCCCGGCTACCGCTCCTACGCGATCACCCGCCCGGGCAGCGGCATCACGTCGCTGGCCGACTTCCGCGGCAAGAAGGTCTGCTTCGTCGACCCGACCTCGACCTCCGGCTACCTGTACCCGAAGGCGGGCCTGCTGCAGGCTGGCATCAACCCGGACACCGACGTGCAGCCGGTCTTCGCCGGCGGCCACGACGCCTCCGCGATCGCCGTCGCCAAGGGCGACTGCGACGCCGGGTTCGCCTACGACAGCATGGTCGACCGGCAGCTGGTCGAGAAGGGCCAGCTGCAGCCCGGCCAGCTGACCGCGGTGTGGAAGTCGGTGGTGATCCCCGGCGACCCGGTCGCCATCTCCGACGACCTGGACCCGGCGCTGAAGGAGAAGATCACCGCCGCGCTGCGGGACAAGGCCAACAGCGATTACCTGCGCGCCAACGGGTTCTGCACCGGGGAGTGCAAGATCGGCGACGTCGACGGGTACGGGTTCGCCCCGGTCGACGACGCCTTCTACGACGGCATCCGCGAGGTCTGCGACGTGACCAGGGACAAGCAATGCCAGTGATCGCCTTCGACCGGGTCGGCAAGTCCTTCGGCAGCGTTCGGGCGCTGGACGAGGTGTCGCTCGACGTGGAGCGGGGCGAGGTCGTCGTCCTGCTCGGGCTTTCCGGATCGGGCAAGTCCACCCTGCTGCGCCACGTGGACGGGCTGCAGCGCGCGACGTCCGGAAGCGTCCGCGTGCTCGGCGAGGATGTAGGTTCGCTGCGCGGATCCGGCCTGCGAGCGCTGCGCCGCCGGGTCGGGTTCGTGTTCCAGCAGTTCCACCTCGTCGGCTCGCTGACGGTGCTGGAGAACGTGTGCACGGGCGCGCTGGGCAGCCTGCGCGGCCCGCGGCTCGGACTCTTCGCGTACCCGAAGCGGATCCGCTACGCCGCGATGGAGCAGCTGGAGCGGGTCGGCCTCACCGACCAGGCGCTGCAGCGCGCGGACACCCTCTCCGGCGGGCAGCAGCAGCGTGTCGCGGTGGCGCGGGCGCTGCTGCAGAAGCCGGAGGTCCTGCTCGCGGACGAGCCGGTCGCGTCGCTGGACCCGGACTCGGCGGCGCAGGTGATGAACCTGATCGCGGAGATCGGCCGGGAGGACGGGCTCACCGTGCTCTGCAGCCTGCACCAGGTCGACCTGGCGTTGAGCTGGGGGCACCGGATCGTCGGGCTGCGCTCCGGGAGCGTCGTGCTGGACACCCCGGTCGACGAGTTGAGCCGGGACGCGGCGATGGGTATCTACGCCAAGGTCGGATCGGCCGAGCTCGCGACGGCGGGGTGAATTCCGTGACCACGACAGCAGAAGCGCCGGCCCGCCGGACCGGGTCGGCGCCGCGCCGCCGGACGCTGGCCCGGCCCCGCCCGGAGGGCGCGGCGGCGGCACTGGTCGTGCTCGCCCTGCTGGGCGCCGCGATCTGGGCGTTCAGCGACCTGCGGCTGAACCTGGCGACCATTGTGGACGGATTCGGCAACGCGGCGGACTTCGCGGCCCGCACGCTGCCGCTGGACTTCCCGCCGATCGGCGAACTGCTCGGCCTGGCCGGGCAGACGCTGGCGATCGTGGTCTGCGCGACGCTGGTCGCGTCGCTGATCAGCGTGCCGGTGGCGGTGCTGGCGGCGCGCAACACCACGCTCGGCGGCGCCGGCCGTTTCGGCGCGCGCGTGGTGATCGTGGTGGCCCGCGCGGTCCCGGACGTGGTGCTGGCGATCGTGTTCTTCCGGATGTTCGGCTTCGGCGGGCTGACCGGTGTGCTCGCCATGGGCCTGCACTCGGTCGGCATGATCGGCAAGCTGTACGCGGACGCCATCGAGCAGGTCAGCGAGGGGCCGCGCACCGCGATCCGCGCGGCCGGCGGCACCCGGTTGCAGCAGCTGGTCAGCGGCGTCCTGCCGCAGGTGCTGCCGTCGTTCGTGGCGACCTCGCTGCACCGGCTGGACATCAACCTGCGGGTGTCGGTGGTGCTCGGCTTCGTCGGCGTCGGCGGGCTGGGGCAGGCGATCGCGGATTCGCTGCGCACTCTCGACTACCAGCGCGGGATGGCGTTGGCGTCGGTGGTGTTCCTGCTGTGCGTGCTGGTCGAGATCGTGTCCGGTTCGATCCGCCAGGCGTTGCTGGGCGTGCGCGAGGAGCGCGGCCGGAAGCCCGGCGTGCTCGCGGCGCTGACCGGGCGGAAGCCCGGCGTGCAGGTGCCGGTTCAGCGGGGCGCGGGGCTCGTGAGCGGCGATGCCGGTTCTTACCGGAACGAGCGCTCACGACCGGCCATCAGTCCTGAGTGGACGGCGATCCGGCTGCGGCGCACCGGCTACTGGCTGCTGACCGCCCTGATCGTGGCCGCGTCGATCTGGGGCGCCGACATCTCGTTCGCCCAGTTCGAGCGCGCGATCACCAACTTCGGCCCGACGCTGGCGCTGTTCTGGCCGCCGGAAGCCGGTGGCATCCTCGGCGAGCTGCTGGCCGAGCTGCTGGTGACCGTCCAGATCGCGCTGGCCGCGACGCTGATCGGCGCGGTGCTGGCGCTGCCGATCGGCGCGCTGGCGGCGGCGAACGTGGCGCCGAGCCCGGCGGTGGCGAAGCTCTTCCGCGGTGTGGTGCTCGCGGTTCGCGGGGTGCCGGAGCTGGTGCTGGCCATCGTGTTCGTGGTGATCACCGGCCTGGGCGCGGTCGCGGGCGCGTTCGCGCTGGGCGTCGGATCGGTGGGATTGCTGGGGAAGCTCGTCGCGGATTCGCTGGAGGAGGTGGATCGCGGTCGCGAGCAGGCGCTGCGCGCGACCGGGGCGAACCGGCTGCAGGTGTTCTTCGCGGCGACGGTGCCGCAGGCGGCTCCGGCGTTCGTGGCGCACGTCCTGTACCAGCTGGACACGAACCTGCGCTCGGCGACGCTGCTGGGGCTGGTCGGCGCGGGCGGCATCGGCTACTACCTGCTGAACGCCTCGCGGGTCCTGGAATTCGGCGTGGTCACAACGGTTCTGCTGCTCACCTTCGCGGTGGTCATGCTCGTCGAACTGCTGGCCCTCTGGCTCCGCAAGGTCCTCCACGCCTGAGGGTCTTCCACGCCTGAGGGTTCCCCGGACGGGTGTTGGTCCGCAATTTCAATGGAAATCGGACCTTCGATTTCCATTGAAATTGCGGCGGAACACGGCACCGGAACCGATTTTCGCAGGTCAACACCCGTGAGCGTGTTGGGTTGCTATAGCGCCCCAAAGCACTCACGGGCCTCTAGCGGGTGAGGCGGGGCGTCGGGCTCACTCCCACCAGAAGGACCAGGTGCGGCGGCCGCGGATCTCCTGGGCGTAGGCCTCGATGGTGCCCGTCTCCTGCAGGATCCGGTCCGGGCAGAAGGTCCAGTGCTCCGCCGCGACGGCCGCGGCGTGGTCCGCGTCCTGCGGCGGCGCCGCCACGCTCAGGTCCAGCCGGTCCGGGCCGAGGCGCAGCAGCCGCGCCCCGAACCGCTCCTCCCAGCTGCGGGCCATCGCCGAGAGCCCGGCCGTGCGCGACACGTGGTTCGCCGCGCCGGACCAGCCCAGCGCCGTCAGCACGTCCGCGCCGCGCCGCACCGGGATGAGCGCGAGCCGGGTGTCGGCGTCGATGAAGCGCGGCAGCTGCTGGTTGGCCAGGACGTCCGGATCGGCCAGCAGGTTCCCGCCCCGCGCCGGTCCCGGGCAGTTGTAGTCGAACGGCGCCAGTACTTCCAGGTCGTACGCCGGGCCGAGCTCGTCGTCGGCCTGCACCAGGCCGTCCCAGATCCGGGCCATCACGTCGACCACCCGCCAGCGGTCGATGTGCTCCAGCGGTTCCGGGGGCACGACGCCGACCGTGCACCGCTCCCCGTAGACCTCGTCGCTGTCGCACAGCAGCAGCGGCAACAGCCCGGTGATGCGGTGCTCGGCACGAAGGGCGGCGACGAGCTGCGGCGCCGGGGCGTCGTCGCTGATCCAGCACAGCGGCTCGGGGTTGTCGGTGAGGGTGGTCTGCTCGGTCAGGACCTCGCCGGGCGGTAGCGGGACGGAAACTCCTGCACCGGTGCCGAAAACCGCGGACAGGTCGGCAGGAGCCCCCGCTTGCCGGTCGTCTCGCAACACTTCACCGCCTCCTAGGCAAACGCCCCTCGTCGCGGACCACCTTAGAGCCTGGCCTCGACCCGTTTCGCGTGGCGTGCGCAGCCCGCGGCCGTCAAGCCCCGGCGGGATCCGGGGAAAGTCCCGGGATCAGCAGGATCCGGCCGGTCCGGCTGCCCGAGATGTGCAGGTCGAGCGCGCGTGCCGCGGATTCCAGCGGCAGCCGCTCGGCGACCAGCGGCCGCAACTGTCCACTGGCGACCATTCGGAACAACCCGGCCAGGTCCGTCCGGAACTGCGCGTTCGGCCTGATGTAGTACATCCGGGCGCGCCGGCCGCCGGTGCGCCCGAGCAGCCGCGCCAGCTCCCACCGGGCGAGCCGCCGGGTCAGGCCGAGGTAGGGGCGCCACCACGGCCCGTCGTCGTGCAGCGTCGCCGAGCTGCCGTAGGCGTGCAGCGAGCCACCCGGCGCGAGGAGTCGCCAGGACCGGTCCAGGCTCTCCGGGCCGAGCGGGTCGAAGATGGCGTCCACCCCGCCGGGCGCGAGCTCGGCCACGCGGCCGTCGACGTCCTCGGTGCGGTGGTCGATGAGCTCGATGCCGATGTCCCGCAGCGCTTCGTGCCGGCTCGCGGACGCCGTCCCGATCACCCGCGCGCCGGCGGCGACGCCGAGCTTCGCCAGCAGGACGCCGACGCCGCCGCCGACGCCGTGCACCAGCACTGTCTGTCCACTTCGGATCTTCGCGGCGCGGTGCAGCATCTGCCAGGCCGTGACGCCGTTGACGATCATCGCGGCCGCGTCGCCGGCCTCGACCCCGTCCGGCACGGAAACCAGTTCGGCGTCCTGGATTTCGGCGTACTCGGCCCACGCGCCGGTGCGCGGCATGGCCGCGACCCGCTGGCCCGGCCGCCACCCGGTGACCGCCGAGCCGACCGCGACGACCTCGCCGACCAGGTCGTAGCCGGGAACGAACGGGAACTTCGGCTGGGCCGGGTAGCGCCCGCGCAGCATCTGCACCTCGGCGAAGGACACCCCGGTGGCTTCGACCCGGACCAGCACGCCGTGCGGTCCCGGCGCGGGCGGCGCGCTGCGCCGCGTGGTGACGACTTCGGTCCCGCCGAGGCCGGTGAGCACGATCTCGGTTCCGGTGGTGGGAATGGTCATGACGCCTCCAGATAACAAGCTCGTTTGATTGTTAGAAGTTCTAACATGACTATGAGCCTGTTACGGTGTGGGTGTCAAGGGGAGGGGACATGGACGCAGCGCCGCGCAGCCCGCGGGAGCGGTTCCGGGAGCAGATCCGCAACGAGGCCAAGCGGGTCGCGCTCGACCAGCTCGCCGAATCGGGGCCGGCAGGGATCTCGGTGAACGCGATCGCGAAGCGGATGGGCATCACCGGCCCCGCGCTGTACCGGTACTTCGACAGCCGGGACGCGCTGCTGACCGATCTGGTCGTGGACGCCTACAACGATCTCGGCGATGCGATGGAAGCCGCGGCGCAAGCGTACGCCGACCAGTTACCCGCGACGAGGTTCCGCGAACTCGGCGCCCGGTTCAGGTCCTGGGCGCTCGCGCAGCCGCACCGGTACCTGCTGCTGTTCGGCACGCCGGTGCCGGGTTTCCAGGCCCCGGAACTCACCATCGGCCTCGCCGACCGGGCCTTCCGGCCAGTCCTCGACGTCGTCGCCGACCTGGCTCCCGGCGGACTGCCCGCGGAGCGCACCGCGTTCGACCGGCAGCTCACCGCCTGGCGCGAGCGGCGCGGCGGATCATCGCTTCCGCCGGCCGTCCTGCAGCGCGCGCTGCTGGCCTGGTCGCGGATGCACGGCTTGATCAGCCTCGAAGTGGAGGGGCAGTTCGGCGCGATGCTCGTCGACCCGGAGCCGCTGTTCCGGGCGGAGCTGGAATCGGTACTCGACCAGCCCTGGCAGTGAGGCGGCTCCTCGGGGGCGCCTCGCTGGGGGAGAGGTCTTGAACTGCGAGGCGACGCCCGGAGGAGCCGCGCGACTCGGACGGATCCGCCGTCCTGCGAGGCGGAGCGGCCGGGAGTCAGTCCCCTTCGCGGGGACGGGGAGTCTCGATCGAGCAATCGCCGCCCGGGAAGACCAGGCCCTCGTGGCCGTCCTTGAACCGGACCTTGTACGGCGGGGCGCCGTCCTCGCCGCGGACCTCCAGGATCTCGGCGACCTGGTCGGCCTCGTCGACGTGCCTGCTGTGCACGTGCAGTCGATCACCAACGGCTGCTTTCATCACCCATCACCTCCGCGGTCCCAGACTAAGTGACCGGGGCCACACCGCGCATCGGGTGCGCCGCGGAGGTGCGGGCGGCCGCCTCAGTTGCCGATCTGCGAGCAGGTGGTGGTCACCTGCTGGTACCGCTCCAGCTGGGCGGTGGTCCACTCCGCGCTCGACTCCAGCGTGATCTCGCCGGAGGCGACGCGCTGCACGGACTGCTCGACCTCGAGGAGGTTCTGGCGCAGCGTCTGGTCGGGCGTCTGCTCGGCCAGCTTGCGCAGTTCCTCGGCCTTCGCCTCCGCGTCGGCCTTCGCCTGTTGCGGGTCGGCGAAGTTGGGCATGAAGCTCGCGACGTTGATCGCCTGCGCGCAGGCGGAAACCGCATCCAGGTTCTGCTGCGCCTGCTGGATCTGCTCGTCGGCGTTCTGCAGGCCCTGCTGAACCTCCTGAACCTGGCCGCACGCGGCGAGGCCGGTCAGCAGCGGCAGCGACAGGGCTGCCGCCACGAACCTCTTTCGAGCTCGCATCTTCCCTCCGGGGCTTCGGGCGACGCCGAAGTGGTGCCGCTCTTGTACCCTATCGACCCCGGAACGAGCGATGGGCGAAATGTCGCATCCAGCGGGCCCGAGATCGGCCAAATCCCGTGGATTCGGGAGCGGAACCGATCAGGACGGGGAGATCCAGGCCATGACCTCGGGCGGCAGGTCGAGCTGGGCGATCCACGGGGCCGCGCCGATCCGGTAGAGGACGACGGCGCTCAGCACCACTGCGGCGATCGTCAGGCCCGGGCCGACGAGCACCATCTCCACCTTGCCGCCGGTGCGCATCCGCATCGCCTTCGGCGGCGCCACCGGATACCAGGTCTTGCCGCTCAGCGGCACCGGCCAGAGCATCGGACAGCCCTGCTCGGTGATCGCGTCGCCGATGAAGTGCGCGATGCAGCCGATCATCACCGCCACCCCGAAGGCCGCGGCGTTGGTGGGCTGGTCGCCGGCCCAGGCCCAGCAGGCGAGGGTGAGCAGCACCGAGGCCACCGTGATCATCAGCGCGTCCTTGCTGGACGACCAGGTGTGCAGGAGCCCGCGGACCGCGAGCCCGGCGAAGAAGAACATCAGCACGCCGAGCGCGGTGCCCTGGCTGGTCTGCACGATGGCCGTGGTGATCAGCCCGGCGAGCACGGCGAAGACGACGGTGTGGGTGAAGCCGCGGTGGGTGCCCTCCCGGTTGCTGTCGTGCTTGGTGCGGGTCAGCCGGTAGACGAAGCCGCTGAAGCCGCTGATCCCGGCCGACGCGCCGCGCGAGACGGCGCCGAAGGTGCTGGCCACCGTCGACTTCGGGTGATCGATGTCGGGCAGCAGCGCGGCCCCGGCGGACAGCGTGGCCCCGACCACCCAGGTCTTCGGGGATAATTGCCCCAGCGCGTGAGTGTCGGCCAGGGCGGTCACTGCCGCCCAAGCGGCCACCCCGCTCATCGCGTGCGTCGGTCCGGTCGCCACGGCCCCCTCCAAGATCGCTCGGTCGAGTGTCGAGCGTAGAAGAAGATCACGACACCTGGTCGCGGTCGGGAACAGTGGCGCAACGCGCGTCCGCCGGGGTGGTGGCGGACGACGGGGGCAAGGCACAATCGAAGCCGATAGCAGTACGCTTGTACCGCTTGCATTCTCGCGAGAGGAGCACCCCGCCACATGAGCAAGATCAAGGTCCAGGGCACCGTAGCCGAGCTCGACGGCGATGAGATGACCCGGATCATCTGGTCCTTCATCAAGGACAAGCTGATCCACCCGTACCTGGACATCAACCTCGACTACTACGACCTCGGCATCGAGCACCGGGATGCCACCGACGACCAGGTCACGGTCGACGCGGCCAACGCCATCGCCAAGCACGGCGTCGGCGTGAAGTGCGCCACCATCACGCCGGACGAAGCCCGCGTGGAGGAGTTCGGCCTGAAGAAGATGTGGCGGAGCCCGAACGGGACGATCCGCAACATCCTCGGCGGCGTCATCTTCCGCGAGCCGATCGTGATCTCCAACATCCCGCGCTACGTGCCGACCTGGACGAAGCCGATCGTCATCGGTCGTCACGCGCACGGCGACCAGTACAAGGCCACCGACTTCAAGGTCCCCGGCCCGGGCACCGTCACGGTCACCTACACCCCGGAAGACGGCGGCGAGCCGATCGAGTTCGAGGTCGCCAAGTTCGGTGCGGACGGCGGCGTCGCGATGGCGATGTACAACTACCGCAAGTCGATCGAGGAGTTCGCGCGCGCGTCCTTCCGCTACGGCCTGGAGCGCGGCTACCCGGTCTACATGTCGACCAAGAACACGATCCTCAAGGCCTACGACGGCATGTTCAAGGACGTGTTCCAGGAGATCTTCGACAGCGAGTACAAGGCCGAGTTCGACGCCAAGGGCATCAGCTACGAGCACCGGCTGATCGACGACATGGTCGCCAGCGCCCTGAAGTGGGAGGGTGGCTACGTCTGGGCCTGCAAGAACTACGACGGTGACGTGCAGTCCGACACCGTGGCGCAGGGCTTCGGCTCGCTGGGTCTGATGACCTCGGTCCTGATGACCGCCGACGGCAAGGTGGAGGCCGAGGCCGCGCACGGCACGGTCACCCGCCACTACCGCCAGCACCAGCAGGGCAAGCCCACCTCGACCAACCCGATCGCGTCGATCTTCGCCTGGACCCGCGGCCTGCAGCACCGGGGCAAGCTGGACTCGACCCCGGAGGTCGTCGGCTTCGCCGACACGCTGGAGAAGGTCGTCATCGAGACCGTCGAGAGCGGCAAGATGACCAAGGACCTGGCGCTGCTGGTCGGTGGCGACCAGGCGTTCCAGACCACCGAGGCGTTCCTCGCGACGCTGGACGAGAACCTCCAGAAGAAGATGGCCAACCGCTGATCTTCCGCACCGCGAACGCCGCTCCCCACCAGGGGGGCGGCGTTTTCCGCTTTCCGGGGCGATGCCGCCGTCCGTCGCCCGACAGGTGTGAGGGTGGGTAACCCGCAATTTCCATTGAAATCGAACCTTCGATTTCAATGGAAATTGCGGTCCCTCCGTCCTTCTGCGGTCAGGGGTCGATGCCCTCGACCAGCAGGGTCAGGAAGCGGTCGATGCTGTTCGGGCTGTGCTCGCTGGCCCATGAGATCGACGCCACCAGCAGCAGGAGTTCGCTCGCCAGGAGATCGGGGCGGACCTCGCCGGCCTGCTGGGCGCGCGCGAGCAGCTGTTCCCCCACTTCCTGCATCGCGTGGCAGGACGCGTAGAGCCGGGACTCCTCGTCGTTCAGCGTTGCCATCACGGAGGCGGGCAGCCCCTGGTACCTGTTCGACGACCTCGCGAATTCCCGCAGCCAGGTGACCAGCGCGGTCCGCGGCGACTTCGCGCCCAGCAGGTCGGCGCCCATCTCGCACAGCGTGGCGAAGCGGTCGTGCAGCAGTGCTTCGAGCAGGGCGTCCCGCGTCGGGAAGTGCCGGTAGAGGGTGCCGATGCCGACTCCGGCGCTGCGCGCGATCTCCTCCAGCGAAGCGTCGGTTCCGCGCTCGCGGAAGGCGGCCTCGGCTTCCGCGAGCAGCCGTTCGTAGTTCCGGCGCGCGTCGGCCCGCATCGGGCGTCGCTCGGTCGTCATGTGCTCACCCATCGGGAATCTCGTTGCCAACCGGAGGAACCCTCCGTATTGTTCGCGGAGAACCGGAGGATGCCTCAGCTTAATCGGAGGGCGGCAGAACATGTCCCACGCGCAGCACGACCCCGGCCGGCTCGGGATCTGGACGTTCGCGTTCGATCCGCACCCCGCCGCGCGGGTCCGCGATGCCGCGGCGGAACTGGAGGAACTGGGCTACGGCGCGGTGTGGTTCGGGGAGGCGTTCGGCCGGGACGCGGTGTCCCAGGCCGCGCTGCTGCTCGACGCGACGAAGCGAATCGTCGTGGCGACCGGTATCGCGAACATCTACCTGCGGGATCCGATCGCCATGGCGGCCGCCGAACGCTCGCTCGGCGAGCAACACCCCGGCCGGTTCGTGCTCGGCCTCGGCGGGCACCGGGTTCCCAGTTCGCCGACCGCGCTCGCCGGCTACCGCATCCCCTTCAGCGGCAAGCCGGTGTCGAGCATGCGCGACTACCTCGACAACCTGGACGAGGTTCCGCTCAACGCCGCGGCTGCAGCGGTGCCACCCCGACGAGTCCTCGCCGCGCTCGGGCCGAAGATGCTCGATCTGGCCGCCGAACGAACCTGGGGAGCGCACACCTACTTCGTGCCCGTCTCGCACACCGCGATGGCGCGCGAACGCATGGGCGCCGCGGCGTACCTCGCGGTCGAACAGCCCGTCGTGCTCGACCTGGACCGGGATCGGGCTCGCCGGACGCAGCGCGAGCACGTCGGCGGCTACCTGCAGGCCCCGCACCAGCGGAACAACCTGCTGCGGCTCGGCTTCGGCGAAGCGGACCTCGCCGACGGCGGCAGCGACCGGCTGGTCGACGCGATCGTCGCCGGCGCCGACATCGAGAGCATCGCCGAACGGGTGCGGGGGCACTTCCAGGCCGGTGCCGACCACGTCTGCCTGCAGGTCCTGACGGCGACGCCGGGCGAACTGCCGATGTCCCAGTGGCGCGAGCTGGCGGCGCTCGTCCAGGGGTAGCGGGTGCTCAGGGGGCGAAGGCGCAGAACCCGTTGCCCTCGGGGTCGGCGAGGATGTCCCAGTCGATCTCCTCGTCCCGGGCCCGGACCAGGGTCGCGCCCAGCGCGAGCAGTTCGTCGCGGTCGCCGACGACGTCCAGGTGCATCCGGTTCTTGCCGTTCTTCGGCTCGCGCACCGGGTTGAGCCAGATCAGCGGCCCGACGCCGGCCGGGTCGACGATCGGCACCGGCCACTCGGCGGGGCGATCGCCGGCGTCGGCGAGGCCGTCCCGGCGGACGTAGCCGATCGCTCGGCACCACCAGTCCGCCAACGCCTGGTGGTCGAGCGCGTCCAGTGCGAGGTCCTTGAAGCGTGCGGGCATGCCGGGATTCAACCGGACTACCGCCTGCGCACGGGTGCCGGGCGGGCGACACCCGAGCCGCTGAACCGGGCGTGCCGACGGGTGCCCGGGGTTCCGCGCTCGCATCCGGGCCGGTTATAGCTGGTTTGAACAGTGCCGGACCAGGAGGTGTGCCGTGTTCCTGTTGCCTCGTCCGTTGTTGCTCATCGGTGCCGGTGTGCTGGGGGTGAGCTACCTGGCCGGCACCGGCCAGGCCGGGTTCGGCGTCGGAGAGTCCGGGCCGTGCACCTTCCACGTCACCGCCGACGTCCTCAACGTCCGCTCCGGGCCCGGTTCCGGGGAGGACCGGGTGGGCAGGCTGGGCCACGGCGAAGAGGTGACGGCGACGCCCAACGTGGTCGGCGGCTTCCGCGATCTGGGTGGCGCGCGCTGGGCGGCCACCGAGTTCCTGGCGCCCGTGCCGGGCAGCTCCTGCGACCCCTGACGGAACCGGCGCGCGGTGCGCATCGTTGGACTCCTGGGACGTGTTCGAACGGACGGGAGTGCCGATGCCGTACCAGTACAAGGTCGTGGAGCTCCGGGAGAAGTGGCTCGGCGGCAAGATGTCGGGCGACAAGCTGGAGCGGGTCCTCAACGACCACGCAGCCGAGGGCTGGCAGCTGAAGGCGATCACCGGGGCCGACGTCAAGGGGCGGGTCGGCCCGGGTGGCGTCGAAGGGCTCCTGGTCACCTTCGAGCGCCAGGCGTGAGGCGGGGTGGTGCACGGCCGCTTTCGCGGGTCGGCTAAGCTGAACCCCGCAAGCGGCCGAGCCGCTCGGCGCGATTAGCTCAGCGGGAGAGCACTACCTTGACACGGTAGGGGTCACTGGTTCAATCCCAGTATCGCGCACCACCATTCGAACCCTGTCGGTGATCTCCACCGGCGGGGTTTCGTCATTCCGGCGGGGTTCGAGGCCGCGCCGATTCGGCGTCCACTGTGGATCCGGCGGGGTCGACGTGTCGACTTGTTGCCCGATGGGGAACCTGTCCTGCTCTGTCGGTGACAGTGCGCATCGGCCTGATTACGTTGGTTCGGACCAACATCCCCGAGCCCCGAGGTGGGACATGCGCAGCAGGGCGATCGCGGCAATGGTGCTGGCGCTGGCGGCGGTGGCCCCCGGTGTCGCCAGCGCGGGGAATCCCGCGCCGATGGCGGATCCGCCGCCCGCCACCTGGCAGGAGCACTGGTTCGAGCACGACCAGAACCTGCGGTTGATCGACCACAACGACACGGTGGCGCTCTACTTCGACCAGGACGTCGACCCGGCCGCGCGGGAATGGCTGATGCCGTACCTGACCTCGATGTGGCAGTACTCCCAGCAGACCTACGGCAACTCCGGCAACCAGATGACGGCCGACCGGCTGTACTCGATCCACCACGAGGGCAAGTACTACGGTGGCCACCCGTCGACCGTCTACGACGAGTCGCACGACTTCCGCAACGTCAGCGACGTCGGCGGCGACGACTGGACCACGCCGCAGTACGAGATCGTGACGCACGAGGCGGGGCACGTCGTCGAGAGCATCGCCGCCGGGAAGCACGGCTCGCCCGCCTTCGGCCTGTGGGGCGACAGCAAGTGGATGGAGTTCTACATCTACGACGTCTACAAGTCGCTCGGCATGGCGGCCGAGGCCGAGGACTTCTACAACCGGAAGACCGCCGACGACCACGTGGACGACTTCCCGCGCGCCGGCACGCACTGGTTCCGCGACTGGTTCCACCCGCTGTGGCGCGACCACGGCGGCGCCCAGGTGATGGTGCGCTACTTCGACCTGCTGGGTCGGTACTTCCCGGCCAACGGAGAGGAATTCGCCCGCGACATGAACTGGGGCGAGTTCGTGCACTTCATGAGCGGCGCGGCCGGGGTGAACCTGAAGGGCCTCGCCACCGAGGCGTTCGGCTGGCCCGCGGCGTGGGAGGAGCAGTTCCTCCAGGCACAGCGGGACTTCCCGGACATCCGGTACTCCTGACGGGGGCACCGCGCGGCCGCCCGGTCCCGTCACCTCACGCGATCGGGTAGCCGCGAGCGGGGACCCCGGCTAATCTGAAAAAAGAGTCACTTTTCGCATTTTTGAGCGTTGCCGAAACGTGTCCATTGAGGACCGTTATCTGCTTTGATCTAGGCGTCGTTACCGATGCCGCGCAGTGGCCACACGTTGTAGTGACCCGGTGCGATATTTCCTTCCAGTGCTGGTAGAGATCTTATTCGGACGGTCGGAAAACCGATCGCCAGTCCCGAAGAAGTTTCTGTCTGGAGGGGTTTGTAATGACGCGTGCTCGCTGGATGTTCGGTGCTATCGGTGCTCTGGCTGCGATTTCTCTCGTGCCGGCGGGAGCCCAGGCCGCTTCGACTCCTGCCCCGGCGTACCCGGGAGCGGAGATCAGCAGTGTCGTCGACGGGTCCCGGTGGGTCGACTTCGGCAGCGACTCGGTGGTCAAGACCGCTCCGTTCGGTGTCCTCGGCGACGCCGGCAAGTGGGTCGTCTCCGACCGGTTCGACGGCAGCTGGACCATTCGGAACCAGCAGACGAACCGCTGCGTGCAGGCCAACGCGGAGGGCGGGCCGCAGGTCCTCTCCCTGCCGTGCCAGCACGGAAACCCGAGTCAGGACTGGGTTTTCTCGCGGGATGAAAACGGCTGGATCATCAGCCCGAAGCTGGACCAGGACGTCGCGGTGGCCGTCGAGCCGCACGCTCCGGCGGGCAGCTGGCTGAAGCTCGAACCGCGCTGGCAGTCGTTCGGCAACACGAACGTCTTCCGGTTCGACGCCTGAAGCTGATCCGGCCGGCCCCGCCGGGGCCGTGGTAAGCGACCCGCTGATCCGACGCGCGCAGCCGCCGGATCAGCGGGTTTCTTCATGCGCGCGGGTCCGGTGATCACCATTTGGAGTGATCAAGATGTTTCGCTCCGCCGCCGAATGTCAATGCGCCGGTAGGTTTCTGTTGCCCCATTTCGGGGTGCGGATTCCAAGGTGCCCGGGCGCTTCGCAAATTCCGATCGCCGCGGAGCGCCCTGGACGGCGAAATCGATTGGTCTACGAAGGGAATCGGTTGATGAGTACTGCGAAGCAGACGCTCGCCGCGGCCGCTGTGGCGTTGCCGCTGCTGCTGATGGCCTCCGGCACGGCGCTGGCCGCCAACGGTCCTTCGGGGAGCCCGCCGAAGGCCTCCTGGATCGTGAAGCAGACCCAGGAGCAGGCCGAGCAGAACCACACGGTGCAGAACAACATCAACGTCTCGCCGATCACCCAGGTCAGCAACGGCAGCAAGGGTGAGCAGTCGGCGCTGACCTGGACCCAGCAGAACAACTACAACAGCTCCGAGCAGTCCGAGGGCGAGCTGCAGGACGAGGACTAGTCCGGTGCAGCCGGGCGAGCACCGCGGCTACGGGTGGGGATGAAAAGGGGCTTGGCCCGGCGAGGGAATCGCCGGGCCAAGCCTTTTCAGATGCGGGAGGACTGCGAAAGCGAGGGGGCCGCTATCGTCACCAGTCTTCCTGCACGCCGACCTCGGTCTGGTCGGTGTCGGCGTCGTTGGACTGGTTGCTCCAGCTCACCGAGTTCGCTTCACCGCTGCCCACGTTGAACGTGTACTGCGTCGGCACGTTCACGTTGGCCTGGTCGGTGTCAGCATCCTGGTTCTGAGCCTGGAACTGGTTGTCCTTGATGTTCCACGGGTGGTGGCCACCGTCGGCCAGCGCCATTCCCGGGGCACCGAGCATGATGGGGAGGCCCAGAGCAGTAGCAGCGATGACGCGCTTGGCAGAACGCATAACTATTAATCCCCTTCGTACTGACTTGAACAAGTGACGCCGCAGGAACCGCTGGCAGACTTTGTCGGGATGAAAAGTCAGTGGATTCCCATCGGATTAAGAAACCCTGCCGCAGCGGGGCCATCTAGAACATAGCGTGGCCGCAAAGCCGTGCAACCCGAGATTTTGGTGGCTCACCTCATCTGATGATCTCGATCGGTTCGCTCGCGCAACGGGCCACCTGACGGAGATCTGCGCCAGGAGCAAGGCATTGCGCAGTGCAGCAGTCCGCCGCTCGACTGCGTCGAGACGATCACGCGATCGGCAGGCCGTGCCCGGTTGGGGGCGCGTTGCGGCTACGTTCCGTCGGTGGTTCCGGGTGTGCATTCGATTTGCGTGGCTCAGGCGTCATCGCGGCCGATGTCCGCTCGGAATAGGAGAAATCGACGTGAAACACCGTCGCTTCTTTTCGGTCCGGGACACCGGCGGGTTAATGGGGAATACAGGGTGTCGCCGAGCGGCCCGATGCCGTCGCCGAATCGGAGCGGGTAGATCGTCGCGGTGGACAGGCCGGGCGCGAGATCGCCGCTCGGCGGTGGCTGGCCGTAGCGACGACCGCTTCGAGGGAGCCCGATAGGTGATCGTTTGGACTTCGCGCGGAGAGATCGTTCGGCGTGCGGTAAGGAGGACGGGGGTTTTCTTTTCTGTTCGGACGGAGGATGCAGGAAATGACCGATTCCCGGTTGCTCGGACGCGGTGTGGTCAGCGTCTTTTTCGCTGCTGCGGTGCTGGTTCCAGGAGTTGCTTCGGCCACGTCCGACGGTGCGGGGCAGAGCACCTTGAAGCTGACGGTGACGGAATCCCAGAAATCCCGGACGGTCACGCTGACCTGCGATCCGGCGCGAGGAGAGCACCCGCGTGCGACCGATGCGTGCACGGAGCTGCAGCAGGTGGACGGGAAGTTCGAGCGGTTGGACCCAGGCGAGCCGAAGAGCTGCACCAAGGAGAGCCGACCGGTGAACGCGTCCGCGGAGGGCACCTGGCGCGGCCAGCCGGTCGGATACCAGGTGATGCTGGCCAATCCTTGCGCGCTGAAGGCCGCGACCGGTTCCGTGTTCGACTTCTGATCAACCGTGCCGCCGCACCCCAGGGATTGCCGAAAGGCAAGGAGTGCAGCGTGAAAGTCGCCGCCCGTGGTCGCGCACGCCACGCGGCGGAACCAAGGTGGGATCGCATTCGCAGGGCGTGACTCTGGCCCTTCGGCCCGCCTGCGCCGCACTCGCAGTGGCTTCACCGGCAGGCCCGGTGAAGCCACTGGTTACTTTTCCGGCGATGTGATTCCCGGCCGACCGCGGCAGAAAGTCGGGGAGCGGAATTCCTCCCGCTCCCCGACTTTCTGCTGCCTGCTGATCCCGGTCAGCAGCGTCCCGCGATGGTCCGGTCGAAGATGACGGTCGGGCCCGTCGCCACGACCACCCGGGAGCTCTTGCCGTTGGCGATGCCGACGCTGTTGATGGACATGCCGTTTCCGCTGACGGAGCCGCTGGCCCGCTGTTCCCCGTCCACCGTGACGACGTAGGGGTGCTGCTGGCCGTCGTTGGTGGCGCTGCGGACGGTCAGCCGCACCGTGGCCGACGCGGAATCCTCCTGCCCGGCGGTTTTCAGTGCTGCCGCCAGGAACGGGAGGTCGGCCGCGTGCAGGCACCTGGACTCGCCCACCTCGACGGTCAGCGGTGGCCCGGCCGCCCAGGCCGTCGCGGCGACCACCGAGGCGCCAGCGGTCAGAGTTCCCAGCGCGGCCAGCACGACTGCCGTCTCGCGGCGAATTCCCATGACTTGCCTCCTGAAACGTGATTCGGATCGTGAGCAGTTACGAACGCTAGGGGCGGCCCGCTCGCCGTGCCCGGTGGACAGTCCCGGCATGGCCCCAACGTGCGACCTCCGACGGTCTGGATTTCTGGGGACCGACTTGCGCAAGTCGCCTGTGGGGCAATGGTTTTCGCGGAACTCTTCTTGATCGTTTTGTGATCGGGATCGAGATTCTACTTCTTGATCTTTTTCCTCGCGGTGGATCTCCTTCATCTGATCAGTTGAGTTGTGCGAGATCGCTTCCCGGTGCGTCGGACGCACTGCGTGATCGTGCATCCTCACGGGTGGCGCATGATTCTCTTTGGTGTGGCCCGACATGCCGGACCGGCCAAATCAATGGCAATGTTTGTCGTGCCGGTCGGCGCACCCCAAATTCCCGGAATTCCGGGAACGCAACCTGCCGGTCCGGCGAATGTCCAACATGGATGGGAGCTATAGGAATGCGTACTTCGATTCGCCTTCTCGGTGTCACCGCTGCTGCTGCTGCGATGCTGGCCATGGGCTCGCCCGCCTTCGCTGACGGTGGCAAGCACCACGGCAAGGGCGGCAAGGACGACCACTCGGTGACCGCCTCCGAGGCCACGGGTGGCAACGGCAAGGGTGGCAACGGTGGCATCGGCGTGAACGTCCTGTGTGGCATCGGCGTCGGCGTCCTCGGCGAGGGCAAGGGCTCCTGCTCCGCTGGTGACGGTGGCAACGGTGTCGGTGGCGACGCCGACTCCAGCGCGTACAGCGAGGACTGATCAGGACGCGGGCGACCCCCAGCCCGCACGTCCCGATGAGAGCGTGTCGACCGGTCTGCGAGCCGGTCGGCACGCTCTTTTTTGTTGGGGCAACGAGTTCCGGTCGCACCTACGGGTGACTGGTGCGTCGATCTGCATGTCGCTGGAGGCGTTCCGCGGGCTCTGGTGAAAGGGTCCACGCGTTGATCTCGGTACCGCCGAATCCCTTCTGAGCAGTGGCGGCGGAGCCGTTCAACCAAAGTGGTGTTCATCAGATTGGAGTTCGCAGTGCGCAGGTCTGTTCGTGTTCTGTTCGCCGGGGCCGCCGCAGTCGGGTTGATCGCGATGGGAGGGTCGCCGGCGCTGGCCGCCAAGGGCAAGGAGAAGGCGTCCGACGACGACTCCACCGTGACCGCTGCGGCCGAAGGTGGTGCCGGCGGAAACGGCGGCAACGGTGGCTTCGGGGTCAACGTTTGCCCGTCCATCGCGTTGCTGGCTCCGGCGAAGGCCGACTGCGGCGCGGGCAACGGCGGCAGCGCCAACGGCGGTGACGCCGAAGCCACCGCGGAAGACGACAGCAAGGACCGGAAGTACTCCAAGGACGACGAGTGATCCTGGGAATTTCCTAGGGCGCGGAAGCCGCGTCGGTCGCTGCGCGGCCGACGTGTCGCGCCCGAGGTTCTCGCTGGTAGCGGGCAGGCCACGTCCGAAGAAATCCCACGGCCTGCCCGCTTTTCGAGCGTAAGGCCGCCGGTTCGCCCGCGATCGGCCGAACCGGCGAAGCCGCCCGGATCGGGCGATCCGGGCGCGCGAGGTCTGGATCACAATGGACAGTTCGGATCCTCGGTATTCATGAAGATGTGTCGGCCTCCTGGTGGAGACCGACACATGTTCATTTCTAGCGCTGCGAGCTATTTTCGGGCGTCAGTCCTCGTCGTCGCCGTGCTTCTTGGCATCGGCGTCCGCGGATCCGTTGGAGCTCGTGCCGTTCGGTGCCACCGAGCACTCGGCCGTGATCTGGCCGCCGGTGAGGGAGAGCGGTCGGCAGATGCTGAAACCCTGGCCGGCTTCGCCGTCGCTGCCCGGTTTTTCGGTGGTGCTCCGCTCGGCCTGCGCGACCGGCTGGGTCGCCAGCCCGGCCGCCAGCACGCCGACGCCGAGCGCGGCGGCGGTGCCGAGGAGGCGTGCAGAAATGATCACTAGTACTCCGTTCCACGTCGTCGCCCCGAACTCGTCATCGGCAGCAGGCCTGGCGTTCCGGTTCGGGGCGAAGACTTCGGTCGGCCGGACTGCTCCCGTTCGGGCGGGAGCGCCGGACCGCGATTCCGGTGTCAGTCGTCGGATTCGGTGTCCCGGCTGTCGTCCTCAGCCTCGGCCCACGCGTCGCCGCCGTTCGCGCTGCCGCCGTTGCCGGCACCGCAGTGGGCTTCGGCCTTCGCGAGGATGCCGATCGCCGGGCAGATGTTCACGCCGAACCCGCCGTTGCCGCCATTCCCGCCCTCGCCGCCCTGGGCCGCGGCCGTGACGGTGGAGTCGTTGTCGGACTCCTTGTGCTTGCCCTTGGCGGCCAGCGCCGGGGAAGCCCCCATCGTGAGCAGGCCGACGGCCGCGACCCCGGCGAACAGGGCACGGGTTGAACTGCGCATGTCAGACTCCGATCTGGATTTTTCCGGTGGTGTCAGGGCCGGCCGCGATTCGTCGGGGCGGGCGAATGACGCGGCAAACCTTCCACCGGTGTCGTAGATCGACACGCCAACACGCCGGGAATTTCGGGCGACCACCCATTAGTTGAACGATGCCCGGAATATTCCAGTCTACTGTGGATCGCTGGTCGATCCGGGCCTCAGCCGCCGGCCATCGCGCCGACGATCAGGTACGGCTGGTCGCCCGCCGCCACAGCCGGCGGCAGCGGCGCGTCCGGCGGCTCGTTGGAGAGGTCTTCCTCGCAGGCGAAGAACCGGATGAAGGCCCGGCGCAGCTGGGTTTCCTGGTTCCGGATCGTGCCGCGCAGCATCGGGTACCGGGCCTCCAAGGCGTCGAGCACCGCCCGCTGCGTCGGCCGGCCGGTGACGTCCAGCTCGATCTCGCGGTCCGCGATCTTGGCGAGCGTCCGCAGGTGGGCGGGGAGCGCGACCCGGATCATGGCAGCGTCTGCACCTCGACGGACAGGACCGCCGGGAGGTCCCGGACGATCGGCCGCCAGTTGTTCCCGGCGTCGGGCGACACGTACACCTGGCCGCCCGTGGTGCCGAAGTAGATGCCGCACTCGTCCAGCGAATCCACGGCCATCGCGTCGCGCAGCACGTTGACGTAGCAGTGGCTCTGCGGCAGGCCGTTGGTCAGCGGCTCCCACTCGTGGCCGCCGGTCCGGCTGCGGTAGACGCGGAGCCTGCCCTCCGGCGGGTAGTGCTGCTCGTCGCTCTGGATCGGGACGACGTAGACCGTGTCCGGCTCGTGGGCGTGCACGTCGATCGGGAAGCCGAAGTCGGACGGCAGGTCGCCGCTGATCTCGTACCAGGAATCGCCGGCGTCGTCGCTGCGCATCACGTCCCAGTGCTTCTGCATGAACAGCACGTCCGGGCGGTCTCGGTGCAGCGCGATGCGGTGCACGCAGTGGCCGACCTCGGCGTCCGGATCGGGGATGCCCTCCGAGCGCAGGCCGTGGTTGATCGGCTGCCAGCTCTTGCCGCCGTCGTCGGTGCGGAAGGCACCCGCCGCCGAGATCGCGGTGAACATCCGGTTCGGGTCGTCCGGCGCGTGGATGATCGTGTGCAGGCACATCCCGCCGGCGCCCGGTTGCCAGCCGGCGGCGGAGCGGTGCTTGCGCAGCGCGGGCAGCTCGTGCCAGGTCTTGCCGCCGTCGGTGGTGCGGAACAGCGCGGCGTCCTCGACCCCGGCGTGCACGGTGTCCGGGTCGGTCGGCGACGGTTCGAGGTGCCAGACCCGCTCGAACTCCCAGGGGTGCGGGGTGCCGTCGTACCAGAGGTGCGTGCCGGGCGTGCCGTCGTAGGAGAACCGGTTCCCCACCGGTTCCCAGGTCCGGCCGCCGTCGTCGGAGCGCTGGATCAGCTGGCCGAACCAGCCGAGCGACTGCGAGGCATACAGCCGGTCCGGGGCCGCCGGCGAGCCCTTGAGGTGGTACAGCTGCCAGCCGCCGAAGTGCGGGCCGCTGATGTCCCACCGCTCGCGCGTGCCGTCCGCGGTCAGGATGAACCCGCCCTTGCGGGTGCCGACGAGAACTCGAACACGGCTCATGGGGACACTCCCTGGTAAGCGGCGAGCAGCGGGTCCATCGCCGGTCAATGTAGGACCGCTGACCGGCGATGTCCTGTCGAACGCTCGCGAGCGCTTCGGGCCGCCGTGCCGACCCGAAGCGCTCCCGCGCGTCAGGCCAGCGCCGGTTCGTGGTCGGCGACCGGGCCGAACAGGGCCTCGGAGCGCAGGGCCGCGTAGCCGGGCTTGATCACCTCGTTGATCAGCGCCAGGCGCTGGTCGAAGGGGATGAACGCCGACTTCATCGCGTTCACCGTGAACCACTGCAGGTCGTCGAGCGAGTAGTGGAAGTTCTCGGCCAGCTCGGTGAACTCGCGGGTCATCGACGTCTGGCTCATCAGCCGGTTGTCGGTGTTGACCGTGACCCGGAAGCCCAGCCGCCGCAGCAGCGCGATCGGGTGTTCCGCGACCGACGCGACGGTGCCGGTGTGCACGTTCGAGCGCGGGCACATCTCCAGCGGGATGCGCCGGTCCCGCACGAACGACGCCAGCCTGCCGAGCCGGGCGGTGCCGTCCTCGGCGATGTCGATGTCGTCCACGATCCGCACGCCGTGGCCCAGCCGGGCCGCGCCGCACCACTGGATGGCCTCCCAGATCGACGGCAGCCCGAACCCCTCGCCGGCGTGGATGGTGAAGTGGCAGTTCTCCCGCCGCAGGTACTCGAACGCCTCCAGCGAGCGGGTGGGCGGGAAGCCGGCCTCCGGGCCCGCGATGTCGAAGCCCACGACGCCCGCGTCGCGGTACCGCACGACCAGTTCCGCGATCTCCCGGGCACGCGCCTCCTGGCGCATCGCGCACAGCAGCACGCCGATGCGGATGCGGTTGCCCACTTCTCGCGCCCGCGCCGCTCCGCGCCGGAACCCGTCGAGCATCGCCTCGACGACCTCGTCCAGCGACAGCCCCTGCTGGGTGCTCAGCTCCGGTGCGTGGCGGACCTCGGCGTACACGACGCCGTCCGCGGCCAGGTCTTCGGCGCATTCGGCGGCGACCCTGCTGATCGCGTCCGCGGTCTGCATGACGCCGACGGTGTGCACGAACCGCTCCAGGTACTCCTCCAGCGAGCCGGCCCCGGCCGCGGCGGCGAACCACTCGGTGACCCCGGCGACGTCGGACGTCGGCAGTGCGCCGTAGCCCTGCTGCTCCGCCAGTTCCACGACCGTCTCGGGGCGCAGCCCGCCGTCGAGGTGGTCGTGCAGCAGCACCTTCGGGGCGCGGCGGAGCTGGTCGGCGGTCGGCGAGTCGGGCACTTGTTCCCTCCTGGGGTTCGGCGTTCCCGGCGAACTCGGCCGGGATTTCCTGTCTGACATGTTAGGCATGTTGGCGGAAGGATCTACCCTCCGAAGGTGACGTACGTCAAGGTGTGGTCTCCGGTTCTTCTCCGGCTTGCCGGAGTTGACGCGCGGGACCATCTCTCTTAACTTGTCTGACATCAACCCGGCAGGAGGTGCGGCGTGGCTTCCAGACGACCTCAGCGTCGACCGGTCGTGGACCTCTACGAGCGGATCGCCGAGGCCATCAGGCAGGGCACCTATCCGCCGGGTTCGACGCTGCCGTCCGAGCCGGACCTCGCGACCGAGCTCGGCGTGAGCCGGCCGGCGCTGCGGGAAGCGCTGATCCTCCTCCAGGAGGACGGCGTGATCACCGTGCGGCGGGGAGTGGGGCGGACGGTCAGCGACCGCCCGGCCCGGCGGGGCTTCGAACGGCTGCAACCGGTCGAGGGCCTGCTGGGCTCGGACAGCACCAAGGTGCGGCCGCTGGTGCGCGACATCGAGCAGCCGACCGACCTGGTGATGCAGCACTTGCCGGTGCCGGCCAGCTGCGAGATCCGGTTCTGGGAGAGCGTCGTCGACGTCGACGGCGTGCCGTCCTGCCTGGTGGAGGAGTGGAGCGTGCACGACGAGGCGCTGGCCGCCGTCGATCCCGCGCTGCCCGGAGCCCTGGCGGCGGCCGAAGCCCGGCCGAGCACGATGCTGCACGTCATCGGCTCGATCGACCCGCACCTGCCGCTCAGCGGCGCCAGCACGATCAACGCGACCGTGCTCGGGCGGCGCCGCGGGGAGGTCTTCGACCGGCCGCCGGACACGCCGGTCGTGCTGGTCACGCAGGTCGTCTCGATGGAGCGGACCCCGCTGATCGCCGCCAAGTACGTGCTGCCCAGCGGCGCGCCGGGCATCCCGGTGCGCCAATCCCGATGAACACCGAACAACCACAGCCGGAGCTCCGCGGGCCCGTCTCGATCTGACGCGATCACCCGCTCCGCTTCCCGGGGCAACGCTCGTGCGCGTTTTTGGTCGCCATAGCGCTCCGAAACGCGCACGAGTCCCGCGAGACTCCGCTCCCAGCAGAAAGGCGCGCTACCGATGGCGTCCAAGGAAACCCTGATCGTCGACTGCGACACCGGAATCGACGACGCGTTGGCGTTGCTCTACCTGCTGAGGGACCCGGACGTCGACATCCGGGCTGTGACCACGGTCTTCGGCAACATCGACGCGGTCACCGCGGCTGACAACACGCTGCGGGTGCTCGAACTGGCCGGGCGGCCGGACATCCCGGTGGCCATCGGTGCCCGCGACAACTGGCTCGGGAACGCGCACTTCGCGCCGTACGTGCACGGCGCGGACGGCCTCGGCAACACGGACCTGCCCGCGCCGACGGCCAGGCCGGTCGCCGAGCCCGCCGCGGAACTCATCGTGCGCCTAGCCAGGGAGAACCCCGGCACGCTGCACCTGCTTGCGGTCGGGCCGCTGACGAACCTGGCCACCGCCGTGCTGCTCGATCCCGAACTGCCCGGGCTGGTCAAGCACGTCACGATCATGGGCGGCGCGATCCGGCACCCGGGCAACGCCACCCCGGCGGCCGAGGCGAACATCAGCAACGACCCGGAGGCGGCGCGAACGGTGCTCACCGCCGGCTGGCCGATCACGCTGGTGCCGCTGGACGCGACCATGGGCGAGCGGATCACCGAGGGCCACCAGCGCCGGCTCCGCGAGACCGGCACGCCGGTCACCGCCTTCGCGGCGCAGATGCTGGACCAGTACTTCGACTTCTACGAGGGGAACGTGTTCGGCGACCGCAGCGCGGCCTGCCACGATCCGCTGGCCGCGGCCATCGCGGTCGGCGACGTCTCCCCGGTGCTGGCGCCGGTCGTCGCGGTCGACGTGGAGACGAGCCAGGGGCCGGGGCGCGGGGCGACCGTCGCCGACGTCCGCGGGCAGTACCGGAACTTCCCGGCCCAGGACGATGCGCACGTGCGTGTGGTGCTGGAGACCAGCGGCGACTTCGCCGAGCTGCTGGCCGATCGGCTGTGCGACGACCCCACCCCGACGCGACGCGTGGCGTGAGGGGGGATTTGCGATGACGCGCACCGAAGACGTCGTCGTGGTCGGTTCGCTGAACGTCGACCTGACCGCGCGCGTGCGACGCCATCCGCTGCCGGGCGAAACGGTGCACGCCACAGCGCTGGCCACCAGCGCAGGCGGCAAGGGCGCCAACCAGGCGGTCGCCGCGGCGCGGCTCGGCGCGCGAACGGCGCTGGTGGGCCGGGTCGGTGCGGACGCGCACGGCGAGATGCTGCTGGCCGCCCTGCGCGCCGATGGCGTCGGCACCGAGCACACCCACCGAGACGACGAAGCGGTCACCGGCACCGCGCTGATCACCGTCTCGGACACCGGTGAGAACAGCATCATCGTGTCCGCCGGGGCGAACGCGCGCCTGTCGCCGGCCGACATCGCGGCGGCTCAGCCGCTGATCGCGGCGGCGCGGGTGGTGTCGGTCGTGTTGGAGGTGCCGGTCGGAACCGTCGTCGCCGCTGCCCGCGCCGCGCGGGCGGCCGGGGCGCGGTTCGTGCTGAACCTGTCCCCGGTGGTCGACCTGCCCGCCGAGGCGCTGGAGCTCGCCGACCCGCTGATCGTCAACGAGCACGAAGCCCGGGAAATCCTGCGGCGCAACGGCTTTCCGGTGCCCGCCGAGAACATCGGGCACGCGACCGGGCTCCTCCGGGTCGGTGCGCGTTCGGTGGTGGTCACCTTCGGCGCGGACGGCGCGGCGGTCGCGGATGCCGGTCATGCCGAGGAAGTTCCCGGTGCGCCGGCCGACGCGGTCGACACCACCGGGGCGGGTGATGCTTTCGCCGCGACCGCGGCGTGGCGGCTGAGCCAGGGTGATTCGCTTCCCACTGCCGTGTGGTGGGCGACCCGCGTGGGGGCCTGCAGCGTGCAACACTCCGGTGCGCAAGCGTCCTATCCGACGCTCGACCGCGTGCTGAGCGGGGCCGGGCTGCCGAAGTAGTCGCCGCCAGGAGGGTCCGCATCGTGTCCGGTCGAAAGTCCTCCGCATTCCCCGGGATCGCCTCGTCCTTCGCCCTGCTCGGCGTGCTCGCCACCGGGTGCGCCGCCGCGCAGGGCGCCGAAGGCGCGAAGGCCGAACCCGCCCCGAACCTGACCGACGTGAAGCGGTCCATCGTGGACTACCGCGATTCGGGGCAGTGGGACGCCGACATCGCCGAGGCCGATCGCCGCGGCCAGGACTACCTGGCCCAGCGGCTGGCGGAGGGCGTGCCGAAACCCGCGATCGTGCTGGACATCGACGACACCAGCGTGTCGACCTACGAGTACGAGCTGGGCATCGACTTCGGCTTCGAGCAGGAGTCGTCGGACGAGTTCGTGCTGGCCCGCGGGCCCGTCGGGATCGCCGCGACGCGGGACCTCGCGCGCTTCGCGGACTCCCGCGGCGTCGCGGTCTTCTTCGTCACCGGCCGCCGGGAGAACCCGGAGATGCGCGAAGCCAGCCTGCTGGACCTGCAGGAAGAGGGCTTCCCGGAGCCGGCGGCCCTGTACCTGCGGCCGGTGGACGACCACGAGCCGTCGGTGGTGCCGTACAAGAGCGGCGCCCGCGCCGGCATCGAGCGGCAGGGCTACCGGATCGTCCTGAGCGTCGGGGACCAGGAATCCGACCTGGCCGGCGGCCACGCCGAACGCGGCGTGAAGCTGCCCAACCCGATGTACGAGCTGGACTGACCCGGTATCTCCGTCCACTGTGGTCGGTCCGTGGTCCTGGCGGTCGCAGGTCGGGGCTGATCAAGATGCTTCGGGAGGGCCGGTACCTGCCGCCCCAGATCCGGGAGGTGCTCGACGGCCTCCGGCGAACGGGCGGCAGCGACGCGCTGCGCGCGGCCATCGAGCAGTGCCAGGCGGCGCTGGCGCAGCGGGAGGTGCTCGATGGCTCCAGTCTCCTGCGCCACCGCCTGGACGACGAATCTTTACATTGACAAGATTCGACCCGGGCAGGCATCTTGTCACTGACAAGTTTGCTTTCTCCTGGGGAGGCCCGAGATGGCTCCGTTGATCATCCTGCTGGCCGTCACGCTGGTGCTGCTGGTGGCGGGCGCCGTCGGCGTCCGCGGCCTGAGGCCCTGGCCGGTCGCCGTGCGCGGCGGGCTCGCGGCGATGTTCGTGGCGACCGGCATCGCGCATTTCGTCGGCATGCGGGAGCAGCTCATCAGCATGGTGCCGCCGGTGCTGCCCGAGCCCGGCCTGCTCGTCACCGTCACCGGGATCCTGGAGCTGATGGGCGCGGCGGGGCTGCTGTGGCACCGCACCGCGCCGTGGGCCGCGGGCGGGCTGGGGCTCATGCTCATCGCGATGTTCCCCGCGAACGTCTACGCGGCGCTGGAGGGAATCCTCACCGCCGCGGACGACCAACTCGTCCCGCGAACCGCGATGCAGGTCGTCTTCCTGGCCGCCACCGCCGTGGTCGTTGTCCACCACGTGCGCGCTCGCAATGGGCGCGCAACCGAGGCGAACTGAGCTCGTCCTGCTCGGGCCCCGTGAGCGGATTGGGGTGTTATAGCGCCCCAATCCGCTCACGGGTCATCGTCGCGGGCTCAACGGGGGCGGAGAGCCGGTGGATGTCCTCGGTCGGCAGGGCGTTTCGTCGCAGGTCGCGAAAGGCGCCTGCGGTGGGCGGTGTCGTTGTGCTCGCTACGGGCGGAAGACCCCGATCGAGTTCCCGCGGCGGGGCGCCGTCGCGCGGGAACTCGATCGTTTCGGGGGTCCCGGTGCCAGGCGAAGTCCACTGAGGACTCCGGCGCCGGGGTCGGGGCGGGGTCTTGGCGGCTGGCCGGTGTCAGGCGGAGGCGGCCAGCCAGGCCGAGCGGCCCGCATGGGTCGGCAGCCAGCAGCCCGTGGGCTGGGCGCCGAGGTCCGGGGCCGGCTCGGACAGCGCGAGCAGTTCGGCGATCACTTCGCGCGCGGGGCCGGTGGTTCGCCACAGGACCTTGCTCGGGAAGAGGACGTCCGGCTCATCACCGGGGATCCGCGCGGCATCGGCTTCGTGCTCGCTGAACAGCTGCACGATGTCGAAAACCCCGCGATGGACCCGGATTCCCACCACGGCGACCAGGCCGCCGTCGGCGTCGCGCGGGTGCGCGAACTGGAAATCGCGGGCTACCAGGGCTTGCAGGCCGTTGGTAATCTCGTTCATGGCGCCACCGAGTTTCGTCGTCAAGGGCTTCAACCATGGCTCCGCGCGGAGCGTCGGGACGGCTCGTCAGACGAGGTCGTCGAACTCGCCGTCCTTGGCCCCGTGCAGGAATGCGGCGATCTCATCCCGGCTGTAGACCAGTGCTGGACCCTCGGGGTAGCGCGAGTTTCTGACGGCGATGCCGCCGTCGACCAACGGTGCCAATTCAACGCAGTTGCCCACCGCTCCGCTGTGGCGGCTCTTTCGCCACACCACGTTGGGAAGCTGCTGCGCGGGCATACCGTTCTGGATGTTCGTCATCCGAACCTCACCCTTCCCCGACTAACGCTGCACGATCATCTGCACGTGCAGTTGATCGTGCACCAAAGGTAGCAGGTGCAGATGCACGATTGAATGCACGTGCATCTCAATGAGATCTTGGTCACTCGATCGGAGGTACTTTGTTCCCAGTTAAGTGACCCGTGGTCAGTGAATGAGTGCTATGCGCAGTCGTCGGCACGCACAGGAGTGCCACCGGGTGCGGTTCCCGGTGGCACGTCGATCAGCTGTGCTTCAGGGCCTTGAGCAGCGTCTTGCGGGTCTGCTCCGGCGTCTGCGCGTCGACCGCGAGCCGGTGGCTGACCTTGCTGTAGACCTCGACCTCGTCCGGCTTGTCCAGGTAGAGCGCGCCGCAGAGGTGTTCCAGGTAGACGATGTCCGGCAGCTCCGGCTCGGCGAACCGCAGGATCGTGAACGCGCCCTCCGCGCCCGACCGGCCGAGCTCGAACGGCAGGATCTGCAGCGTCACCGCGGACATCGCCGTCGCATCGAGCAGGAACTGGATCTGCTCGCGCAGCACTTCGCGGCCGCCGATCGGCCGGTGCAGCACCGATTCGTCGATCACCGCCCACAACCGCGGAGCCTTCGGCTGGGTGAACAGCTTCTGGCGCTGCATGCGCAGCCGGACGCGCCGGTCCAGCTCGTCCTCCGGGAACTCCGGACGGCCCTGGGTGGCGACCGCGCGGGCGTACTTCTCGGTCTGCAGCAGGCCGGGCACGAACTGGATCTCGTAGGTCTGGATTCGGGAGGCCGATTCCTCCAGCCCGACGTAGTCCTGGAACCACGAGGGCATCAGGTCGTTGAACCGGTGCCACCAGCCGGGTTCGTTGGATCGGCGGACGAGGTCCAGGAAGGACTCGTGCTCGGACTGGTCCGTCACGCCGTAGAGGGTCAGCAGGTCGGCGACGTCGCGTTCCTTGAAGCCGACGCGGCCGAGCTCCAGGCGGCTGATCTTCGATCCGGACCCGCGGATGGCGTACCCGGCGTCCTCGCGGGAGATTCCGCTCGCTTCGCGCAACCGGCGCAGCTGACTGCCCAGCACGAGACGGCGGGCGGTGGGGCCGCTTCCCGTGGCACTGTCCGGAGCCACGCGGGACCTCCTGTGGAAATGGGCTCTACGACCCACTGTCGCGATCCAGTGGTTGAACGTTACGCGAGCGCATAGTAGTGGAATCCGGCCGCAGGTCGAGCGCCTTACCCGGATTGGCGGTATCTACCCGGACGTACGCTATCGGCCCTTGATCCCCTAACCTGGGATTGTCGGGGGCGGAAATTCGGGGTTGGGGAGTGGCATGACACGAACCGGCGAAGGGCGCGGGGGCGTGCCGTCTGGCATCGATCCCACGAGGCCGAGCAGTTCGCGTGTCTACGACGCGATCCTCGGCGGCAAGGACAACTACAGCGCCGATCGCGGATTGCGCGACGCGCTCGCCGAAGTCACCCCGGAACCCGGCGCGCTGGCCAAGGACAACCGCGCCTTCCTGCAGCGGGTCACCCGGTACCTGGCCGGAACCGTCGGCATCGACCAGTTCCTGGACTGCGGATCCGGGCTGCCGACGCTGGAGAACACCCACGAGGTGGCGCAGCGGGTCAACGCGGACGCGGCCGTCGTCTACGTCGACAACGATCCGACCGCCATCGTGCACGGCCGCGCCCTGCTCGTGGAGAACGACGGCACGCACTTCGTCGCCGGGGACATCACGGATCCGGATCGCCTGCTCGCCGAGCGGCCCGTCGCCAGGTCGCTGGAGTGGTCCCGGCCGATCGCGCTGTTCCTGTTCAGCACGCTGCACCACATCGCGGACGAGGACGACCCGCAGGGGCTGATGGCGCGCTACATCGACGCGCTGCCCGCCGGTTCCTACGTCGGGATCAGCCACTTCTGCCGCCCCGAGGACGCCGAGGCGGCCCGGCTGGCCGACCTGATGGAGGAGGCGTACCTCGGCGCGATGGGCAGCGGCTGGTTCCGGTCCCGCGAGGAGATCGAGCGCTACTTCGGCGGGCTCGAACTGCTGGCACCGGGGCTGGTGCCGGTGGCGACGTGGTGGCCGGACGGGCCGGGGGTGCCGGTGAACGCCTTCCACCGCTTGCTGATCGGCGGCGTCGCCCGCAAACCCTGACCGGCCGCGGGTGCTTTCGGGCCGTCAGTACTCGATGATCTGGACCGAGGTCGGGTGGTCGTGCCAGGTCGCGATCACGGACGACCCGTGCTGGCCGGCGGTGAACTCCACCCGCAGCCAGCCGACGGCCTGGTCCCAGGTCTGCACCGTGTAGCCGGGGCGCGGCGTCGCGGAGACCAGCTTCGTGCCGTCGGCGTGCACGGAGAGCACGACATTGCCGCCCTTGGCGTAATAGGTGCGCACCTCGCCGGAGTCGGTGGTCCGCGACGGGCTCGGGGTGGGCGTCCGCTCCGGCGCCGGAGTGTCCACTGTGGTCGGTTTCGGCTCGGGGCTCGGCTTCGGCGGCGGCGGCGGGGGCGGGGGCGGTGCCGTCGTGGTCGGCTGGACCAGCGGGATCGTGTCAGTCGGCTCGAACACCGCGCCGCGGATGACGTCGCGGACGCCGAGCCAGGACAACGTGACTGCGGCGGTGGTCGCGGCCAACCACACGCCGATGTAGGCGACCGCTCGTTTCATGCGCACGGGTTTACCCGACTGCGGCGCGTAATGCCTCCCTGGGGTGCGGGATTCGGCGGCGCCGAACGCCGACCGCCGCTCGCGGTGCGGCGCAGCCCGCCCGCGGACCGGAAGGCGAAGAACTCTCACAGTCCCCGTATCGTCCCCGCCATGGCTGTGGTTCTGGTGGTTGAGGACGATCCAGTGGTGCGGGCGGCGATGATCCGGGACCTGACCGCGCGGGACTGGGTCGTTCGCAGCGTCGGAACCGCCCTGGCATCGTTGCGCGAAGTAGCCGAGCACCCGCCGGACGTCATCATCCTCGACCTCGGCCTGCCCGACCTCGACGGCGGCGAGACGCTCAAGATGATCCGCGGCGTCTCCAACGTGCCGACCATCGTGGCGACCGCCCGCGACGACGAGGGTGAGATCGTCCGCCTGCTGCGCGCGGGCGCGGACGACTACATCGTCAAGCCGTTCTCCAGCGAGCACCTCAACGCCCGCATCGAAGCGGTGCTGCGCCGCGCTCGCGGCCCGCAGCCGGCGCAGCTGCTGGAGGTCGCCGGGCTGCGCATCGACCTGGGCAGCCGGGTCTCGACGCTGGACGGCGCCGAGCTGGAGCTGACGCGGCGCGAGTTCGACCTGCTGGCCTACCTCGCGGCCCGGCCCGGCCGGGTGGTGCCGCGCCGCGAACTGCTCGCCCAGGTGTGGCGGCAGTCCTACGGCGACGACCAGACCATCGACGTCCACCTGTCCTGGCTGCGGCGCAAGCTCGGTGAGAGCGCCGCCGAACCTCGGTTCCTGCACACCGTGCGGGGCGTCGGCGTGAAGCTCGTGGAACCGGAATGAGGCGCACGATCGTCCTGGTGGCGCTGGCGGTGACCTCGATGGTCGCCCTGGCGTTCCTCATCCCGCTCGGCCTGATGATCAAGGAGATGGCCCGCGACCAGGCGATGTCCGACGCCGAACGGCAAGCCGTCGCGCTGGCGCCGGTGCTGGCCACCACGACCGATCACGCGCTGGTCGGCAAGGCCGTCGCCAGCACGCGCGCCGGGCAGTCCGGGCGGGTCGCCGTGTACCTGCCGGATGGCGGCGTGGTGGGCTCGGGCCGGGTCGGTGCCGGGGACGTGCACCTGGCGATGTCCGACGTGCGGACCTCCAGCGTGGAAGTGGCCGGCGGCACGGCGTTCGTGCAGCCGATCGCGCTGGATGGCGGCCGCACCGCGCTGGCCGAGGTGTTCGTGCCCGCCGCGGACCAGACCCGCGGGGTGCTGCGGGCCTGGCTCGTGCTCGGCGCCGTCGGGCTGGTCCTGGTCGTCGGGTCGCTGCTGGTCGCGGACCGGCTGGCGGCCCGCGTCGTGCGCGCGACCACCCGGCTCGCGGAGGCCTCGTCGGCGCTCGGTGCCGGCGACCTCAGCATCCGGGTGCATCCCAGCGGCCCGCCCGAACTGGTGGAGGCCGGGCGCGCGTTCAACACCATGGCCGACCGGGTCCGCCAGCTGCTCGCCGCCGAGCGCGAGATGGCCGCGGATCTCTCGCACCGCCTGCGCACCCCGCTGACGGCGCTGCGGCTCAACGCGGAGGCGCTGGGCGATGATCAGGCGGCCGAGCAGACCAGGGTCGCCATCGACCGGCTGGAACGCGAGGTGGACCTGGTGATCACCAGCGCCCGCCGGTCCGGGCCCGGCGAGGAAGCCGACTGCGACGTCGCGGAGCTGCTGCGCGAGCGGCTCGGGTTCTGGTCGGCGCTGGCCGAGGACCAGCAGCGGCCGTGGAGCCTGCGCGGCGCGGAGGGCGAGGTCCACGTCCCGGTGCCGAGAGCGGAGCTCGCCGCGTCGGTGGACGCCGTGGTGGGCAACGTCTTCCGGCACACCCCGGAGCGGACCGAGTTCGTGGTGTCGGTGCAGCAGAAGGACGGCGTGGTCGGGGTGATCGTGGAGGACGCCGGGCCCGGGGTGGCGGAGTCCTCCGACGCCGTGCAGCGCGGGCGCAGCAGCGCCGGATCGACCGGGCTCGGCCTGGACATCGCCCGCCGGGTCGCCGAGTCCACCGGAGGACGGCTCGCGGTCGACCGGTCCAGCCTCGGCGGCGCCCGGGTGTGCATGTGGCTGTGGCAGCGCCCGGCGGCGCCGAAACCCACCCGCCGCCGCGACCGCCGCCGACGCACCCGCGAAGCGTTCTGGCCGGCCTGACCCACGAAGATCGTTCTGCTGGGGCGGGGTGCCCGGGAGGGTTGATCGTCGGTGCCGGTGGTTACCCTCGCTGGCGTGCTGACTGTGTCGACGGTGAACGTGAACGGCCTGCGCGCCGCCGCGAAGAAGGGCTTCGTGGAGTGGCTCGCCGCCACCCGAGCCGACGTGATCTGCCTGCAGGAGATCCGCGCGGAGCCCGAACAGCTCGCGCCGGAGGTCCGGGAACCGGCCGGCTGGCACACCGTGCTGGCCCCGAGCTCGGCGAAGGGCCGCGCCGGGGTGGCCGTCTACAGCCGCGCGGAACCGGAGGCGGTGCGCATCGGCTTCGGCTCGGCGGAGTTCGACGAGAGCGGCCGCTACGCGGAGATCGACCTGCCGGGCCTCGTGGTCGCGAGCCTGTACCTGCCCAGCGGCGACGTCGGCACCCCGCGCCAGGACGAGAAGGAACGCTTCATGAAGGAGTTCCGCGCGTACCTGGACGACCTGCGCGGGCGAGCCGCGGCGGAGGGCCGGGAGGTGCTGGTCTGCGGCGACTGGAACATCGCGCACCAGCAGATCGACCTGAAGAACTGGAAGGCGAACCAGAAGGAAGCGGGCTTCCTCCCGGAGGAACGGGCCTGGCTGACGGAGCTCTTCGAGAGCGGCTACGAGGACATCGTCCGGAACCTCCACCCGGAAGGCCCGGGCCCGTACTCCTGGTGGTCCTACCGGGGCAAGGCCTTCGACAACGACTCGGGCTGGCGCATCGACTACCAGGTGGCGACCGAAGCCCTGGCGAAGCGAGCGGTGTCGGCGGTGATCGAACGAGCGGAGTCCTACGACCAGCGCTGGAGCGACCACGCCCCGGTCACGGTGGCGTTCGAGGACTGAGCCGCAGTCATGGTTATCTGAACACGGCCCGCGGGGAAGAACGACTGCCGCTCGCGCGTTGCGCGCGAGCCTCTTCTGCTTCTATCTGAAGCAAACAGGCACATTCTTGATCGTTGTAGATGTCTACTCTCTTCGCGTGACAGCGCCTCAGAATCCTTGGTCGCAGCAGCAGTCCCAGCCGGCGGGTGACCAGCAGCTTCCGCCGCAGCAGCAGTTCGGCCGACCGAAAGCGCCCGGGACGGTGACGTTCGCGGCCTTGATCGGCATCGTGGTGCCGATCCTCTCGTCGATGCTGACCGGCATCAGCTTCGTGGTCCTCGCGCTGCAAGTCATCAGATATCTCGATACCTGGCAGGGCCCGCTCATCTTCAACGTGTTCAACACGTTGGGCAACTTCGCGCTCACCGCGCTGTGGGTGATCTTCGCGTTCCGGATGCGCGCCGGCCGGAACTGGGCTCGGACCACACTCGCGATCCTCGCCGGGATCTGGCTGCTCTACGGCCTTTTCGGCATCAGCCAGATGCTCATCATGGTCGATTTCCAGCTGGGGGCTCTCATCAGCCAGCCGGGCGCGCTCATCGCCAGCGTCGAGTTGTTGATGGTGCTGGTCGCGATGCCGGTGTTCCTCGTCCTGGTGTTCCGCAAATCCTCGAACCAGTACTTCAAAGCCGCGAGCGGTCACCGGCCGGAACAGCCCGGAGGACCCGGAGCCAGGCCGTGAAGCAGAGTCCGCGCGCTGGCAAGGTCGGTGTTGACCTCGTGCCGTAGCCGTGGATGCTGCCGGTCCGATCAGCCAGACATTCGGGGCTGGTCGGACTCGCGTCGGGCACGGTTGTGTTCGGCTTCTGATCGTTTCGGGTGGGTCCAGGCATTACTTTTTCCAGGACTCCCAGGTCAAACCGGCCGCCACGAGGACGATGCTGGTGATCAGGACCAGCGACGCCGTCGCGGACTCCTGTCCTGAGAACTCCGCCGTGTTCCGGAAGGTCTCTCCGACGCCGTTGAAAGCGAAAGCTGCGGCACCGCAACCGAAGACGAGCCCGGCGACAACGACGACGACGGTGACGGTCTTGCCGATGCCCTTCGGCAGGAATCGAGCGAAACCGGCGCACAGCAAGCCGACGATGACGACATCGGCAACGGCGAGGCTCAATACGGCGCCGCTGACCAAGTCATTGTCCCCGTAGCTCTCGAAGTACCCCCACGTGCCGCCGGCATCGGGGAGTCCGGCGATGCCGAGTCCGGTGATGATCGCCATCAGCGCGGCAACGCCTTTGGGCTGCCACTTCTTCGGCCGCGTCGGGAGGGCCTTGGTGCCGCGCTGCACGTGGATCTTGGTGGCGGGCTGCACGTGGACCTTGGTGGCGGGCTGCTCGCCTGCCATGGTCAGCGCCTCGGCGACCGTCGGCCTGCGGTCCGGGTCCTTGTCCAGCAGCCGGGTGATGAGCTGCGTGAGCGGTCCGGTTCGCCGCGGTGCCGGGGCCTCCTCCAGCAGTACCGCGGCCAGCGTCGCTTCCTGGGTATCGCGCCGGAACGGCGAGACGCCTTCGACGGCCTGGTAGAGGGTCACGCCGAGGGAGAACAGATCGCTGGCGGGAAGTCCATCGGTGCCGCGCAACCGCTCGGGCGCCGTGTACTCCGCCGAGCCGATGAACATCCCGGTTGCGGTCAGCGCGGTGTCGGTGTGGCGGATCGCGGTCCCGAAGTCGGTGAGCAGGACCTTCCCGTCCTCGGCGAGCATGACGTTGGCCGGTTTGATGTCGCGGTGCACAACACCTTCCCGGTGTGCCGCGCCCATCGCCGTCAGCAGCGCGGTAGCCACTTCGACTGCCCTGTCCGCCGGAAGCGGCCCGTGCCGATCGATGTGCTCGCTCAACGAGCAGCCGTCGACCAGTTCCATGACGATCCAGGGAAGGCCGTCCTCGACGACGACATCGTGGATCGCGACGATGCCGTCGTGCTTGCGCAACCGGGCGGCGTTGCGGGCTTCGCGAGTGGCACGCGCCAGCCGCTCGGCCCGTTCGGTTTCCGGCATCCCCGGCGGCAGCTGCAGTTCCTTGATCGCAACGTCGACGTCGAGGGTCTCGTCGTGGGCCCGCCAGACCCGCCCGAAACCACCGGACCCCAGTTCGGCGGCCAGCCGGTAGCGCCCGCCGACCACGTCACCGGACCGTCTCGAAGTCATGACCGCCTCCCGCCCGCCGCGCTCGGCACGACAGTTGATCACAGTACCGCCGCTGACATCGCTGCCAAGCCCGTTCGCTCCACCTGGTGTCCAATGCGGAGACGACGGCCCATCGCGTCGGTCGCCAACCGTCGGCCCGAGCGGAGTTTTCGCTCCGCTCGGGCCGGCGGACGGCAGGTCAGGACTGGGTGAGGGTGTTCTGGCGGGCCGCGATCCACCAGCGGCCCTGTTCTTTGACCAGGACGTAGAGGGCGATCATCGCGGGGTCGACGTCGATCAGCTCGCCATCGGCCTTGGTGGCCCGCGCGTTCTTGTGCGCGATGGCGACATCGGGGCGGAGGAAGACGATGTCGCCGACCTCGTAGCGCGCGTGCTCGTCGCGCAGGAAGCCGGCCAGGCCCTTGCGGTTGGCTTCGAGCAGGGCGTCCCGGCCGGACATCAGCATCCCGACCGCGTTGACGACCGATGCGTTCTGGGCGAAGTGGGCGGTCAGCAACTCGGGATCGTTGGTGTTGAAGGCGGTTTCGACGTCGGCGATCATCTGCTCGATCGCGACGATGTCCTGCTCGTGGTCGGTGGTGGTGTCCTCGATGACGGGAGGCTGCGTGGCGTTAGTGGTCATGGGCACGAGCTTGAAACCTCCACGTAACTAGAGGTCCATGCGCTTGTGCTGATCGTCACCGTTTGTGATGTCGTGAGTGGAAGTGGTCGTTGGGGCGACCGTTTCCACTCACGACGGTCGGCTGCTCGTTGTCGGGAGGGCGTCCACCTGGATCGGCCCTTCCCGGTCAGCGCTTGGTGTAGGTCAGGTGGATCACTCCGCTGCCGAACACCTCGGTGTCGGCCAGGTCGAACAGTTCCGGGGCGAATTCCCTGCTGAACAGCGGGGTTCCGGAGCCGGCGACGATCGGGTGGAGCTTGATCATCAGTTCATCGATCTCCGGGCGCAGGGCCTCCGCCAGCTTTCCGCCGCCGCAGAGCCAGATCCCCATGCCCTCTTCCCGCTTCAGCTCCCGCACCCGCTCGATCGCGTCGGTGGTGACGAATTCCACCGTGGGATCCGGGCTTTCCGCGACGCTGCGGGAGAACACGACGTTGCGGCGCATGTGCTGGTAGGCGTTCGTCATCCCGTCCTGCACGCCGACTTCCCAGGTGCTGCGGCCCTGCAGGACGGTGTCGAAGTGCTTGTTCGGCGCGTCGGCGAGGCCGATCAGCGGGCGGATGTGGGTCGGCATGATCTCCGGGTATTCGGCCCGGATGAAATCGCCGTGGTCGCCTTCGTGGAGGAAGAAGTCCGGCTTGCCGTTGGGGCCGGTGATGAAGCCGTCGATGGTCGCCGCGATCAGGTAGGTCAGCTTTCGCACGATGCCTCCGGTGAGAACCACTTCGAATGTAGTGCTTTAAATTTAGTACTATGATTGTAGTGATTGCAAGCGGGTGGCTCAGGAGGAGCGATGGTGCAGAACACCGCGAGGCGAACGGCACTGGTAGACGCGGCGATCGAGGTGCTGGCGCGGGACGGCGCGCGCGGCCTGACCTTCCGCGCCGTCGACGTCGAGGCGGGCGTGCCGAAGGGGACGGCGTCGAACTACTTCGCCAACCGCGCGGACCTGCTCAACCAGGTCGGCGCGCACATCCACCAGCGGATGACCCTCGATCAGGGGCAGTACGACCTCGACCGCCCGCCGTCGCCGGAACTGCTCACCGAGGTGATGCGCGCGCTGTTCCACCACATCTCGGACGACCGCACCGGCTGGCTCGCGCTGCTGGAACTCCGCCTGGAGGCGATCCGGCGCCCGGAGCTCCAGGCGGCGCTGACCGAAACGCTGCGCGCCAACCTGACCGCGAACATCGAGGGCCGCCGCGAATCCGGGTTTCCCGGCGACGACACGTCGACGATGCTGCTCTACTACGCGATGACCGGCGTGATCCTGGAGCACCTGACGGTGCCCGGCGTCCTCGCGCGGTTCGACGTGGACGACCTGATCGCCGCGTTCGTGGCGCGCTCCGTCGCGGAGTCGTGATCCGGCGGCGCGAGGATCAGCGGGCGATGAGCTCGTTGAGCGGCGTGTCCGGGTCGGCGAGCGCGTTCGGGTCGATCGTCGTTCCCGAGGTGATCAGGGTCTTGATCTGGTCCTGGACGTCCCAGATGTTGACGTTCATGCCCGCCAGGACCCGGCCACCGGCCAGCCAGAACGCGATGAACTCGCGGGCCGCCACGTCGCCGCGGAACACCACCTGGTCGTAGCCGCCAGGGTCGACGTGGCCGAGGTACTCCATGCCCAGGTCGTACTGGTCGGTGAAGAAGTACGGCAGTTCCGCGTACTTGCCGTCGCGTCCCAGCATCGACGCCGCCGCGGTGGCGGGCTGGCTGAGCGCGTTCGCCCAGTGCTCCACGCGGATCTGCTTGCCCAGCAACGGGTTGAACGCGTTCGCCACGTCGCCCGCCGCGACGATGTTCGGGTCGCCGGTGCGCAGCGAGGCGTCGACCAGGATGCCGTTGTCGACCCGCAGGCCCGCATCCCGGGCGAGCGCGACCTCCGGCTCCACGCCGACCGCGACCAGCACCGCCCCGGCCGGGACTTCGGCGCCGTCCGCCAGCCGGACCCCGGCCGCGCAGTCGCCGTCGACCAGGATCTCGCTGACCGCGGTGCCGAACCGGAAGTCCACGCCGTGGTCCCGGTGCAGCGCCGCGAAGACCTCGGCCACCTCCGGGCCGAGCACCCGCAGCAGCGGCAGCTCAGTCGTCTCGACGACGGTCACGGCCACGCCCGCTTCGCGCGCGGCGGCGGTGACTTCGAGACCGATCCAGCCCGCGCCGACCACCACGAGCCGCTCGATGCCCGCCAGGGTCTGCTTGATCAGGTCGGAGTCCTCGACCCGCCGCAGGTGCAGGACGCCCTCGGCGTCGATGCCGGGCACCGGCAGCGAACGGGGGTTGGCCCCGGTCGTGATCAGCAGCTTGTCGAAGTCGAGGCGCCCGCCGTCGGTGAGCTCCACCTGCCGCAGCGCCCGGTCGATGCGCCGCACCGACACCTCCAGCTGCAGATCCACCCGGTTGTCGGCGTACCAGGACTCGTCGTGCACGTACGCGCTGTCGAATCCTTCGTTGCCCATCAGGTACGCCTTGGACAGCGGCGGGCGCTCGTACGGACGGTGCGGTTCGTCGCCGAGCAGGGCGATGCGCCCGTCGAATCCCAGATCGCGCAGCGCCTGCGCTCCCTTGGCCCCGGCCATGCCGGCACCGACGATCACGAAGGTCTCCGAATCAGCCACGACAGCGCCTCACTCCCGAGCGACAACCCTCCGGACCGCCAGCGTCCTGCGGCCAACTCGCCCAGGCAACCCCAGATCGTGCGAATTGCGGCAAAGCGAAGGGCGCCTCCGACCGGATCGGCCGAAGGCGCCCTTCGAGTGTCACCCTTTGCGGCTTACTTCTGGACGGCGTCCAGGGCGTCGATGAGGCCCGCGCCGTAGAAACCGGCGCCGCCCTTGCCGCCCGAGCACACCGCGTCCGGCTTGCCGTCGCCGTCCGGGTCGTAGCTGGTCGGGCACTCCAGGGCGTCCGCCTGGTTGGTCAGCGCGCCGACCACCTGCTGGGCGTTCCACTCCTGGTGGGTGCTGCGCAGCAGCGCGACCACGCCGGCCGCGTGCGGCCCGGCCATCGAGGTGCCCTGCATCCAGCCCCAGCCGCCGCCGGGCACAGTGGACAGCACGCGACCGTTCTGCGACGGCGTCTGCGGGATCTGGTTCTTGTCGCCACCCGGGGCGGTGACCGTGATCGAACCCAGTCCGTAGTTGGAGTAGTACGACTTCACCGCGTCCGAGCCCACCGCGGACACCGAGACCACGCCCGGCAGCTCACCGGGCAGGACGTGGCACTCGTGCCCGGTCTGCCGGTCCTGGGGCGGTCCGCCGTTGTTCGGGCTGTTGGTGTCCCGGATCGGCTTGGACAGGTCCCAGTTGCTGTTGCCCGCCGAGACCACGTTCACGACGTCCTTGCCCTGCGCGTACGCGACGGCGCGGCGCACCGCCTCGGCCGCGGCCTTCTGGTCCGGGTCGCTGTCGCACCACAGGTACCAGGGGTCGACGAAGTACGAGTTGTTGGTGACGTCGAAGCCGTGCTCGGCGGCCCAGATGAAGCCGCAGACCGCGTATTCGGGGTAGATGAAGCCGCCGTCGTCGATGACCCGCACCGAGGCCAGCGTCACGTTCGGGGCGACACCGGCGATGCCGACGCCGTTGCGGGCGGCGGCGATGGTGCCCGCGGTGTGGGTGCCGTGGTCCTGCGTCGGGTCCTGCGGCTGCCAGGACTCCTGCCTGGTGTCCGGGACGCCCTCGTTGACGCAGCTCACCGACTTGGTGACGTCCAGGTTCGGCTTCAGGTCCGGGTGCGTCGGGTCGATGCCGTAGTCCAGCACGCCGACCGTGATGTCCTTGCTGCCCTGGGAGACCGCGCTGGCCTGCTCGGCCTTGATCTGCCGCATGTCCCACTGCTCGGGCTCCAGCGGTTCTTCGCCGGGAACGGCGGCGAAGGGGACGGCGCCGACCTTGCCTTCCAGCGCCTCCAGCCGCTGCGACTGCGCGGGCGGCAGCTGCTCGGCGAGGTTTCGGCTGGCACCGGCCTGTTCCACGGCTGGCTGGGTGCGAACTGCGGCGGCGAAACCGGGATCCGTCGAGGTCGCGACGATCACGCCGATCTGGGGCCAGCTCTGCACGACGGTTCCGCCGACCGCGCGGACCGATTCCTCGGTCTGCTGCAGGCCGTCGCCGGTCGGGCCGAGCACGACGAAGTGAACCGGCGCGGCGGTGGCCGCGGGCGCGGATTCGGCTGCGCCGACGATGCCTGCGGGTACCAGCAACGCCAGCGCGAGCGCCGAGCCGGCGATGCGCATCGCCCGGCCGCTCCTTCTAGTGCGTGACACGTGTCCCTCCTATGGAGACAGAGTGTGATTCACCCAGTGGTATTCGTCGGATTTTGCGCCTGATTCGGTGAGTACCGGTAGGGCAGAACGGAGTAATTCAATAGCCGATAGTGAGGTGTGTGGCACGTCTACGACGGTTGGGCGGTGCGTGCTCGGCGACTTAGAGTCGGCTGGTGTCGGTTGCAGATCTGGAACTTCCCCCGCCGGAACCCACTCCGAGCGCCTCGGCGATGCGCCGTGCGCTCCGCCGCGCCACGGACGGCGTTTCGCTGGACGCCGCCGAAGCCGCTGTCCTGCTGCACGCCCGCGGCGATGACCTCGAAAGACTGCTGGCGGCGGCCGGTCGCGCGCGGGACGCGCACCTGGTGGCCGAGGGACACGAAGGCGTGGTCACCTACAGCCGCAACGTGTTCATCCCGTTGACCCGGCTTTGCCGGGATCGTTGCCATTACTGCACGTTCGCCACCGTTCCGCACCGCGTGGAATCCGCCTACCTCGAACGTGACGAGGTGCTGGAGATCGCCCGCCAGGGCGCGGCGGCGGGGTGCAAGGAGGCCCTGTTCACCCTGGGAGACCGGCCCGAGGAGCGCTGGCCCGCCGCCCGGGAGTGGCTGGAGGCGCGCGGTTACTCCTCCACAGTGGACTACGTGCGGGCCTGCGCCATCGCGGTGCTGGAGGAGACCGGCCTGCTGCCGCACCTGAACCCCGGCGTGCTCAGCTGGTCGGAGCTGACCAGGCTCAAGCCGGTCGCGGCGAGCATGGGCATGATGCTGGAGACCACGTCGGAGCGGTTGTGGCGGGAGAAGGGCGGCCCGCACTTCGGCAGCCCGGACAAGGAGCCCGCCGTCCGGCTGCGGGTGCTGGCCGACGCCGGCCGCGTCGCGGTGCCGTTCACCAGCGGAATCCTCATCGGAATCGGTGAAACCCGGACTGAGCGCGCCGAGTCCCTGCTCGCGTTGCGCGGCGTCGCCCGCCAGTACGGGCACATCCAGGAAATCATCGTGCAGAACTTCCGGGCCAAGCCGGACACCGCGATGCGCGGAATGCCCGACGCCGACCTGCAGGACCTGGCCGCCACCATCGCGGTCGCGCGGCTGCTGATGCCCTCCGGGGTGAGCGTGCAGGCGCCGCCGAACCTCATCGGCGACGAGCAGCTGCTGATGCTGCGCGCCGGTATCGACGACTGGGGCGGGGTTTCGCCGGTGACGCCGGACCACGTCAACCCGGAACGGCCGTGGCCGGAGATCGACGAGCTCGCCGCGAAGACCCGCGAGGGCGGCTTCGAGATGCGCGAGCGCCTCACCGCCTACCCGCGCTACGTGCGCGCCGGGCTGGCCGGGGACAGCACCCAGTGGCTGGACCTGCGGGTGGCCGGTCACGTCGCGGCGCTGTCCGATTCGGACGGTTTCGCCGCCGCGGGCGCCGCGCCGGTCGGCCGGGAGTGGCAGGAGCCGGACGGCGGGTTCGAGTCCATCGGCCGCACCGACCTGCACCGCAGCATCGACACGACCGGTCGCACCGACGATCGCCGCGGCGACTTCGACACGGTCTACGGCGACTGGGACGAGCTGCGCAGGCAGCTGCCCGCCGACGCGGCACCGGAGCGGTTGGACGCCGACGTGCGCGAGGGCCTGCGGCTGGCCGAGGCCGATCCCGCCGCGCTGCTCGACGAGAGCCGCACCGCCGCCGCGATGGCCTTGATGACCTGCGACGGAGCCGCGATGGACGCGCTCGCCGGGATCGCCGACGGGCTGCGCCGGGACGTCGTGGGCGAGGACATCACCTACGTCGTCAACCGCAACATCAACTTCTCGAACATCTGCTACGTCGGCTGCCGCTTCTGCGCCTTCGCGCAGCGCGAGCGCGACGCCGACGCCTACCGGCTCTCGCCGGCGGAGGTCGCCGACCGGGCCGACGAGGCGTGGCGGGCCGGGGCGACCGAGATCTGCATGCAGGGCGGCATCGATCCGCGGCTGCCGGTGTCCGGCTACGCCGACCTGGTGCGCGCGATCAAGCAGCGGGTTCCCGAGATGCACGTCCACGCGTTCAGCCCGATGGAGATCGTCAGCGCCGCGGCGAAGGCCGGGGCGAGCATCGCCGACTGGCTCGCCGAGCTGAAGGAGGCCGGGCTGGGCAGCATTCCCGGCACCGCGGCGGAGATCCTCGACGACGAGGTGCGCTGGGTGCTGACCAAGGGCAAGCTGCCCGCCGCCGAGTGGATCGAGGTCGTCAGCACCGCGCACCGGCTGGGCATCCCGTCCTCGTCGACGATGATGTACGGCCACGTCGACACCCCGGAGCACTGGCTCGGGCACCTCCGCACCCTGGCCGGTGTGCAGGACGCCGCGGCCGAGCACGGCAACGCCGGGTTCACCGAGTTCGTCCCGCTCCCGTTCGTGCACCGCAACGCGCCGATCTACCTCGCCGGGCTGGCCCGCCCGGGCCCGACCCGCCGGGACAACCGCGCGGTGCACGCGATGGCGCGCGTCCTGCTGCACGGCCGGATCGACAACGTCCAGTGCTCGTGGGTGAAGCTCGGCGACGAAGGCACGTCGGAGGTCCTCAACGGCGGCGCCAACGACGTCGGCGGAACGCTGATGGAGGAGACCATCAGCCGGATGGCCGGTTCCGAGCACGGCTCGGAGCGCAGCGTCGAGGAGCTGCACGAACTGGCCGCGCGGGCGGGCCGCTCGGCGCGGCAGCGCAGTACCACTTACGAGCGAATTGGTCGGGTCCAGCTGGGCATCAGCCCGGCATAGCTCGATCCGGTGTGTCGTAGAACACAGGTGAATTTCCGGCCGGGGTCATCCCTCGGGATGATCCCGGCCACTGGCCTGCGCGATTCCATGATCGGCGGACCCGGCGGCAGCGGCCGCGAGCCGGAAAATATGATCATTGCGTCGTGGCCGGTTTACGCAAAGCGACCACGACGGTAATGAGGGATCGGTACGGTCCGCCACCGAACTCAGACGAGTCCTGACCTGATCGGGTCAACTGTCGCAGGGAGGGCACGCCCGTGCGTAGCCGAATATCTCGCGTGGCAACGCGAGCCTCCGTGCTTGGTGCCGCGGCCGCCGCCGCGCTCCTGGCGACCGCCGGTGCCGCCGCCGCCGAGTCGACCGCTCAAGCGGCCGGCCCCCTGGATTCGCTGAGCGCCCCGGTCGGCCTCACCGCGATCGGGCTCGGAGTGGTCGGCATGGTCGCGGGCATGTTCCGGAAGAAGAAGATCCAACCGGAGAACCAGCGCAAGAGCTGACCCGCCGGAAAACCGGAGAGGTCGCGCCCACCAGCTTCGCGGGGCTTGCGAGAATCACCACGTGAGCAGCGACAGCCCCGCAACCCAGACCAGCGACCAGCCCGCGGCGCGGCCGCGCGTGCTGTCCGGCATCCAGCCCACCGCCGACTCGTTCCACCTCGGCAACTACCTGGGTGCCCTGCGGGAATGGGTCACCATGCAGGACGACCACGACGCCTTCTACTGCGTCGTCGACCTGCACGCCATCACCGTCGCGCAGGACCCGGAGCTGCTGCGCCAGCGCACCCGGCTGTCCGCCGCGCAACTGCTCGCCATCGGCATCGACCCCGAGCGGTCGACGCTGTTCGTGCAGAGCCACGTCCCCGAGCACGCCCAGCTCAGCTGGGTCCTGGAATGCCTGACCGGCTTCGGCGAGGCCGGCCGGATGACGCAGTTCAAGGACAAGTCCGCCCGCCAGGAAGCCGACCACGTCAGCGTCGGGCTGTTCACCTACCCGGTGCTGCAGGCCGCGGACATCCTGCTCTACCAGGCCGACGCGGTCCCGGTCGGCGAGGACCAGCGCCAGCACCTGGAGCTCACCCGCAACCTGGCGCAGCGGTTCAACTCCCGCTACGGCAAGACCTTCACGGTGCCGGCCGCGCACATCCCGAAGGACACCGCGAAGATCTACGACCTGCAGGACCCGACCTCGAAGATGAGCAAGTCGGTGCCCGCCGGGGTCGTCGAGCTGCTGGAGTCGCCGAAGCGCTCGGCGAAGAAGATCCGCTCCGCGGTCACCGACCTGGAGCGGGAGATCCGCTACGACGTCGAGAACAAGCCGGGCATCAGCAACCTGCTGGTGATCTACTCGGCGCTCACCGGCCGCAGCATCGCCGACCTGGAGGCCGCCTACGAGGGCAAGGGCTACGGCGACCTGAAGAAGGAGCTCGGCGAGGTCGTGGTCGAGTTCGTCACCCCGTTCCAGGAGCGGGTCCGCGAGTACCTCGACGACCCGACCGAGCTGGACAAGGTCCTGCACCGGGGTGCCGAGCGGGCGCGGGCGGTGTCCGCGGAGACGCTGCGGACCGTGTTCGATCGGGTGGGCTTCCTTCCGCCGATGGGCTGAACTGATCATCCACGGGTAGCCTGCCACCGTTCGGGGGATGCCGTTGCGGCGGGAGGCGCACCGTGGCCGGTCAGGAGCAGGAAGCGAAGCCGGGACGACTGGCGCTGCTGCGCCGCCGCCACGAGTGGCTGGACCGGATCATCCGCGCGTTCGAGCGCTACCAGGGGCAGTACGGCGACTACTACGCCGCCGCGATCACCTACTTCAGCGTGCTCGCGCTGGTGCCGCTGCTGATGATCGCCTTCGCCTCGGCCGGTTTCGTGCTGAGCGGGAACCCGGAGCTGCTCGGCCGGCTGCAGACGTCGATCACCACGGCGGTGCCCAGCCCGGCGATGAGCGACATGCTCAACCGCGTCGTCGAGCAGGCGATCAGCCAGGCCGGGACGGTCGGTGTGATCGGCCTGCTCGCCGCGCTGTACTCGGGGCTGGGCTGGATGACGAACCTGCGGGAGGCGCTGACCGCGCAGTGGACGCAGGAGCCCAGCAAGCAGTCGATGGTCCGGCGGATGGCCGCCGACCTGGGATCGCTGATCGGGCTCGGCGCGGCGATGGCCGTCTCGCTGGGCATCAGCGCCCTCGGCGGCGGGGTCGGGCGGTGGTTTTTCGAGCTGGTCGGGGTCGAGGACAGTCCGGCCGCGGTGTTCGCGCTGCGTGCGCTGTCGATAGTGCTGTCGCTGCTGGCGAGCTGGCTGGTGTTCCTGTGGGTGCTTTCGCGGCTGCCGCGGAAGCCGGTCACGCTGCGCAGCGCGGTGTGGGGTGCGCTGTTCGCCGCCGTCGGGTTCGAGATCCTCAAGCAGGTCGGCGTGGTCTACCTGAACAGCGTCACCAGCTCGCCGGCGGGCGTGGCGTTCGGCCCGGTCCTCGGTCTGCTGGTGTTCGCGAACCTGACCTCGCGGTTCATCCTGTTCGTGACGGCGTGGACGGCATCGGCCCGGGAGAACCTGGAGGTGGCGCCGCCGCAGCCGCCGGGCCCGGCGATCATCCGCCCGGTCGTCCAGGTGCGGGAACGGGCGGGCGTCCGCGCCACGATGGGCCTGGTGGGCCTCGGAGCCGTCGCCGGCTGGGCCTGGCGCCGCAGCGCTGACCGCCGCAATTTCAATGGAAATCAGAGGTCCGATTTCCATTGAAATTGCGGACCTCCGGCGAGTCGGGACACGACACGCCGGAGGCTGTGGACAACTTCCGCGATTTCAATGGAAATTGCGGGACGTCAGCCGGCGATGTCCGACAGCATCGCCGCGAGGTCGGCGGGGCGCGAGAACATCGGCCAGTGCCCGGTCGGCAGGTGGTGCAAGTCGGCCCCGGCCAGCAGCGCGAACATCGGGATTCCGGCGTCGACGAGGGCCTTGACCTCCTCCGGGGTGAACGTGGACGCGATCACCGAGATCGGCACGTCCGGGACGGCGTCCGGCCGCCGCAGGGGCTGCGTCGCGGTGGCGAACGGCTGCGGCGTGCTCATGGCGCGCATGCGGGCCAGCTGCTCGTCGGACAGCCCGGCCAGGTCCTCCACGCCGAACTCGGGCAGCGGGAGGCGCCAGCCGTCGCCTTCGGCCTCGACCGCCTTGCGCCACTCCTCCTGGACCTCCGGAGGGTTGGAATCGAGCACGGCCATGCCGCTCGGCATCGGCCCGGCGTCGACGTAGACGACGCGCGCGACCCGGTCCGGAACGCGGTCGGCGGCGCCGGTGACGGGCACGTTCCCGCCGCTGTGCCCGACCAGCACGACCTCCCGGAGGTCGTTGTCCTCGATGAGCCCGACCAGGTCCGCGATGTGGGTCTCGACGCCGACTTCGGGACCGGCTTCGGCGGCGCGGTCGGCGAGCCCGGGCAGCGTCACCGCGTGGACGTCGTGGCCCAGCTCCCGCAGCTCCCGCGTCACGTCATCCCATGCCCACGCGCCGAGCCAGAAGCCGGGAACCAGCACGATCGTCGCCATCGCGACGCTCCTTTCCTCGTGGATTCGATGCGTTGGACACTAGGCTCGATACCGGTCAGAACTCGCCCTGATTGACCTTCCGGGAGACGTGTGTCACATCCGACGAGTCGATTGCTGGCGATGCTGGAGCTGCTGCAGGCGAATCAGCGGGTCGGCGGGCCTGCGCTGGCCGAGCGCCTGGGCGTGGACGAGCGCACCGTCCGCCGGTACGCCGAGCGGCTGGTGGAGCTGGGCATTCCGGTGGTGGCCGAGCGCGGCCGCTACGGCGGATACCGGCTGATGCCCGGGTACAAGCTGCCGCCGCTGATGCTCACCGACGACGAGGCCACCGCCGTCGTGCTCGGCCTGCTGACCGGGCGGCGCCTCGGTCTTCCCGGGCCGGCCGCGGAGACCGCGCTGGCCAAGGTGCAGCGCGTACTCCCGCCCGAGCTGCGCGACCGCGTCCAGTCGTTGCAGGAGACGCTCGGCTTCACGATGGGAACGCGGGAAGGCGCGGCCCCGGCGACCGCGGCGGTGCTGACCCTGGCCGGGGCGGCGCGGCATCGTCGCCGGGTGCGGCTGAGCTACGTCTCCTGGAAGGGCGCGGCCAGCGAGCGCGAGCTCGACCCGCACGGGCTGGTCTTCCACTCCGGCCGCTGGTACGTGACCGGGTACGACCACGGCCGCGGCGAGGTCCGCACCTTCCGGGTCGACCGGATCCGGTCGACGGAGCTGCGCACCGAAACCTTCGAGATGCCGCCCGACGCCGACCCGGTGCGGCAGGTCACGACGTCGCTGGCCAGCGTCCCGTACGCGCACGAGGTCGAGGTGCTGCTGAAGACCACGCCGGAACGGGCCCGGGCCCGGATCCCGCCCTCCGTGGGCACTCTCGCGGAAACCTCCGACGGCGTGCTGTTGTCGACGCGCGAGGAGCACCTGGACGGCATGGCGCAGATGCTCGCCGGGCTGGGCTGGCCGTTCGTCATCCGCCGCCCGGACGAACTGCGCTCTGCCGTGCGCGAGCTCGCGGTCCGGCTGATGGCCCAGGCAGGTCCCGACCCGGCCGTGGACGGTTGACCACAGTTTCAATTGAAACTGTGGTCAACCGGAGAACGTCGTGCACGGTTTCAATTGAGCATTTTTCATCCTGGTCTGCGGCGTCAGGCCAGGTCCCGAGTGTGCAGGGGTCGTGAGTGCCCATGGTCGTCATAGCAGCCATGACCACTCACGACCCAGGACACAGGCCATCCGCGTAGAGGATGGAAAAACCTCAAGGGAAACTGCGTCTCATCGCCGTTCTCGAACCGGAGTTCCGATCGAAGCGTCGAGCAGCCCCGCCCGACGGTAGACCGACTCCAGGTACTCGCGGGCTCCGGCGGCATCCAGCGGTTCCGGCTGGATGAGGCGGAACAGCACGGCGCCGACCATCATGTCGATCAGCACGTCCGGGTCCGCGGCGGCGTCGAGCACCCCATCGGCCTGCGCGCGTTCCAGCAACGCGCGGGTGATGCGCCGCCGCGGCACGACGTAGTTCTCCCAGTAGGTCGCCATCAGCGCCGGGTGGCTGACGCTGGAACCGAAGACGCGGGCGACCATCGCGCGCAGCCGGGGGTCGGCGACCGCCTCGGCGAGCCCGGGCAGCGCCTGCTCGACCAGCACGGCGACGGGCAGGTCGGCGAAGTCCGCCGGCATCGTCTCGGGGATCTCGTCGCGGGCGGACTCGATCGCGGCGGCGATCACCGCTTCCTTGGAGTCCCAGCGCCGGTACACGGTGAGCTTGCCGACCCCGGCCCGCTTGGCGATCTGCTCGATGCTGGTGCCTTCGACGCCGCCTTCGATGAACAGATCCAGCGCGGCCTGCAGGATCGCCTTGTCCGCTGCGGGATTGCGCGGTCGTCCGCGACGGTTGGTCATGTCGTCCTTCCGTTGCCGAGCGCGTTGTCGAGCCATCGCGCGAGGGAGCGCAATTCCGTCCCGCGCCACGCGAGATGTGCGTCGGGCCGGATCAACCAGACGTCCCGCTGCGGCCGGTCCGGTGCGAGGCGTACGACATGTTCTCCCAGCGGCGCAAGGACTTCCAAACCCATCCACGGGGGAGCGAGCAGTGCCCACTTCCCGTCGAGCTCGGAGTGCAGCCGGGTCGGTCCGCGGTCGCCCCGGCACGCCAGGTCGGGCACGCGGTCACCGGGCCGCGGCCGGGGGCCTCGCCGCGAGCCGAGCGGGCCTTTTCGGTAGCTGACCCAGAGCTGCGAGGCGAGCCAGGTCGCCCGCCGTTGCACCACGGCGAGGTTCGCCAACGGGGTGATGAGCCGGTCGCGGGCGAACCGGGCGACCGCGCCGTCGGCCAGCATGAGCTTGGTGTTCGCCGTGGTGCTGCGCAGCACGTCTTCGGCGAGCGGCCGACGCTCGGCCTGGTAGGTGTCCAGCAGCGCCGAACCGGCGCGGCGCTCCGCGACCAGCGCGAGCTTCCAGGCCAGGTTCTCGGCGTCGCCGATGCCCGTGTTCATGCCCTGGCCGCCGAACGGGCTGTGGATGTGCGCGGCGTCGCCGACGAGCAGCACGCGCCCGTCGCGGTAGCGGTCGGCGAGGCGGCGGTGGATGCGGAAGGCCGATGTCCACGTCACGTCGCGGATCTGCGCATCGGCCCGGCCGGTGCGCTCGGGCAGCAGCTCCTGCAACCGGTCGAGGACGTCGTCGGAGTCCGTGCCTGGGCGGACATCGGCCATCAGCCGCCATGCGTCGTCCGCGCCGTTGCGCATCGGCATCGCGAAGAACAAGCCGTCCCGGTGGAACCACCCGGACGAACCGGTGCGGTCCAGGGCCCAGTCGGCGCGGACGTCGGCCAGCAGCCACTGGTCGACCAGCGGGACCCCGGGAAAGCCGATGCCGCTGAGCTTTCGGACCGTGCTGTGCGCGCCGTCGCAACCCACCACGTAGTCGGCGCTCAGGCCGCCGTCGCGCAGCTTCGCGGTGACGCCGTCGGGCCGCTGCTCGAGATCGCTCAGCTCCCGGCCCCATTCGACGGTGCCGCCGAGCTCGGCGAGCCGCTCCCGCAGGACGGCCTCCACCTCGGCCTGCGACACCAGCAGGGCCGAGAGCTGGTTGCCCTCGATCCGGCCGAAACTGACCTCGGCCAGCGGCTTCTCCCCGACGTGGAGGGTCATCCGGACGGCGTGCAGCGCGCGGTCCGGCAGGTCTCCGAGAGCTCCCAGCCGGTTCAGCACCTCGACTCCACGGGCGTGCAGGATGTTCGCCCGCGAGGTGCTCGCCGGTCCGGCCGCTCGGTCGATCACGCGCACCGCGACGCCGTGCTGCCGGAGCCCGCAGGCCAGCGCCAGGCCGGCCGGCCCGGCGCCCACCACCAGGACGGATGTCGTCTCCATGGCCGCTCCAATTTATTAACGATCCGGGACCGTTAACTAATTAGAGCACGCCCGGCGACGCGCCGGAAGCGGTTTCCGTCAGGGGTGGTCGTTGCCGTTGTGCTTGCGGCGCGCGGCGGCGGCGAGCCGTGCGCGACGCTGGCGGAGCGCCAGGACGCCGAGCGCCGCGGCCGCAAGGATCACGATCAGCGTCAACGGCCCGCCGACCGTGCCGAACATCGACGACGCCTGCGGCTGGCCGTTCACCGGTGAATCCCCCTGCGCCTGCGCGGCGGTGGCGTCGGCGGGGTCCGCATAGGGCGGTTCGGGCGACGTCGTCACCAGCCGGCCCACCGGGTCGTCGTCGCTGAGCCCGAACCCGTAGTCCAGCAGGTGCATGGTCTGCTGGGACTGCCGGATCGGCTGGTTCTCGCCGCGCATCAGCACCGCCACCAGCCGGCGCCCATCGCGCTCGGCGGCACCGATGAACGTGTGCCGCGCATCGTCGGTGAACCCGGTCTTGCCGCCGATGGCGCCGGGGTAGTTCAGCAGCACCTGGTTGTCGGACCAGACCTCCAGCGGCGGGCCGTCCGGCTTGCCCGGCAGCTGCGTGTTGTGGATCGCGGCGATCGACGCGAACGCCGGCTCGCTCATCGCCGCGCGGAAGATGACGGCCAGGTCGTAGGCCGAGGTGCTCATGCCCGGGCCGTCCAAGCCGGACGGCGTCGCGACCCGGGTGTCCAGCGCGCCGAGCTCGCGGGCCAGCGCGTTGACCTTGTCGAGCGTGACCTCCACGCCGCCCATCTTCATGGCGAGCGCGTGCGCGGCGTCGTTGCCGGACCGCATGATCAGCCCGGTCAGCACCTGCTGCACCGTGTAGGTGACGCCCGGGCTCAGCCCGACCCGGCTGCCCTCCTGGTCGGCGTCCTCCTGGGTGACGACGATCGTGTCGTCCAGCCGCAGCTCGCGGATCGCGGTGAGCGCGGTGAGCACCTTGATCGTGGACGCCGGCCGGTGCCGGGCGTGCGGGTCCCTCGCCGCCAGCACGGCGCCGCTGTCCAGGTCGGCCAGCACCCAGCTGGCGGCGGTGACCTCGGCGGGCGGCTCCGGCAGCCCCTGCGCGATAACCGTGCCGCATTCCGCCAGGCGATCGCCGCCGACGGGGTTCTCCGGCACCGGCACCGGTTCGGGCACCGGCATGCCCGGCGCGGGCACCTCGGAGGTGTCCACCGGGGGCGGTGGGGCGATGTTGGGGCACGCGGCCGGCGGCTGGGCCGCGGCGGTGCCGCCGGTCCCCAGCACGAGCGCGGCCGCGATGGTGCAAACGGCCACGCGGAGCACGGACTTCACGCGGAGCGGGCCGCAGGCACTCAGAGGCACACGCAGCAGGCTAACCAATCCCGGTATGCGGCGGAATGTTGACCGCCACCCGGGCAGGTGGGTGAAGCAGGTTACAGCGGATACTGGGGGCCGTGACAATTTCCCGCCGCGTTGCGCTGTTCCTGCTGGCCTTCGGCGTCTGGTCGTACCTGCTGTGGCCGAACTTCATGCGCAACATCTGGAACAGCGACCGCTCCTGGGCAGGCGGCTCGCCGACGTCCTACCTGATCGTCCACTTCGTGATCGCGATCGTCTCCCTTGTCCTGGGCACGATCATCGGAGTCCTCGGCTGGCGAGCCTTCCGAGCCACCCGCCGCTGACCTGGGGTGCTCAGGACGACCGCACGCGCGGAACTCCGCCTTTGCGGCCCAAACCGAACGCGATCCGGTAGATATCAGGCAGGTCGAGCTTGCCATTCCGGCGGCTTGTCATCACTCCCAGTTCGATCAGCTCGGCGATGAGCGCCGACAGTTGGGTGTCGCGGGGGCCGGTCGCGGCCGGAGCTTGGTCGGACGCCAGCTGGAGAGCGTCGAGCTGCGTCTTCAGGTCGGCGTCTCGCCAACAGGATTCCACCTCTTGCTGCTCGATTGGCACCTGCATCTCCTTGAGCGGAGCAATGGAGGTGGCGACCCAGGGTATGTCCTCGGTGATCTCATCGACGCGGGTCTTAGACGCCACCTGCACTCCGCGCTTGATCGCATCCCAGTGCAGTGCGTGGTCGTGCCCAGCATTTTGTTCTTCAGTGATCTGGGCGGCTGTGCGCAGTGCGCTGAGGAAGCTGCGCGGACTCACCTGGCCGGTCCCATCGGCCAGGTGATTCGGCAACCAAGTGTAGGTATGTCCCTTGCGGTGGTTCTTACCCATATAAGGCCCAGCGATTTTCACGAACTCCGCCTTCTGTCGGTCGCCGTCACCGACCAGTGCATCGGGCGGAATGTGCCGGCTGCCGGCCTCCTTCCACAACCCGGTCGTTTCCCGGAACGCGGTGGACTGCGCGTTCGCCTCAGAATTGCCCAGATGGTGGAACAGCAGGCCGTAGAGGTTGGCCCTGGACCAGATGAGCTCCGCTGCGTTCGACATTAGCTTTGAGGCGTCCGGGAAGCTCAGGGTGAGATTTTCCAGCATGTCGTGCCGGACGAAGACCTTTGCGCGCAACCTACGAGTCGAGACACGTAGTTCCAGCGCCAGCTGCAGTATCCCGGTCGCCAGGCGATCCGCGAGGCTGCGGTTGCGGTGCAACCATTCCAATGCGTCGAACAGGAACAGCTGAACAGTGCCGTTCGCTTCGGCTTCCCGGTCGGCGTTGATGAGTGCGTTGTCAGCAGCCTCGGGATTGGCCAGCACCCAGCGGATTCGGTTGGACCATTCCCCGGATTGCAGTTCCGGAACCTCAAGTGCGGCGAGGACGACCGTGTACCAGATGTCCTGCGCGGAAAAGGTTCGCAGGAGATCCTCAAGAGTCCGCGGGCTCGGGTAGCTGGCCTTGCGCTCGGAACCGAATCCGGTGTGTGCCTCGACTCGGGTGAGCACTGGGAGCTGGTATTCATCGGCGACGACAGCACGCAGCGCCGGGTCTTGGAGCGCCTGGAACCAAACCGTCTTTCCGACACCGCGACCGCCCTTGACCACCGTCACGTCGGGGTCCAGAGCCAACCGGTGGCCACGCGGGGTGAAGAGCGAATGCGGATCCGGCTTGATCGTGTCGGCATCCGGAGTGCGCAGCGCTACCCGGAGCAGAGCCCGATACGTCTGCGGATTCAGCGACGTCACGAGTTCTCCTCGATGATCAGTGCGGCTGCGGTGGTCAGGAATTGATCGTAGGCCTCGCGGAGGAAGTGAGACGAATACCAATCAGGCATAGCCACATGGTTAAGGCCGACGAGCCCGCCGTGGAAAAGGATGGGCAGCGGCGAGTGTGGTGCGTCTTCGTCCTCCGGGCTGAAGTTGAATGCATCCAGGTCGGCCGGAGACTTCTCGTCGTCGTAGAGCATGTCCGCAAAGCACTGCTGAGCGTTGTCCCGGAAGTTGCGAACGTACTGTTCAGAGTCGCTGTCCGGAACCAGGGACGCGACCATGCGCAACCGCTGGCGGAGTTTTCCCAGCCGATCCGGGGGGAGTTGCCGCCACTGCCCGAAAAGCGTGCGATACCCGGCCCAGGTGTGCGGGTTGTCGGTGGCGAACAGGAAACTGAAGCCGCTGAGCCGGGTAATCGCGATTGCGGCGATGTCGTGGATGCCAGCTCGACTGTCGAGGAGCGTGACGTCCGGCTTCCGGCTGCGTTCGGCAACCTGCCGCTCGGCTTCGCCCAAGGCCTGCTCAAGGCGATCTGCTAGCGTTCGCGGGCCGTCGGGTCCGCCTGGTACCTCGGTGTAGACGCGGTTCAATTTGGCCAGGTAGTCCCGTTTGGTCGGAGACGATTCGTCGGAGACCGACGAATGCAGTGGTGCGCCGTCGGCGGGAAGCAGCCAGACTTCGCCGTTGCCCGGGGATTTGATCACCTCGCTCCGGCTTACCAGATCGAGCCCGGCTTCGTTCCCAACCGCTGCCTCGACGAGGTAGTCGACTAGACCGTGCTTCGGCAGCGCGGCGGTGTGTTGGAGGAGCTCCCCGATCCCGGGTGATTCGAGGTCCAGATCTGCTACCAAGACGCAGAACCCACGGTCGGCCAAGTGTTTGGCGAGCATGAATGTCGCCGTGGACCTACCGACGCCGCCCTTGAAGCCGTACAGGGTCGCTCGATGTTCAGGTGGGCTGACGGAAGCACGAACCCAATCAGCTCCAACGGCCGTACGCTCCAGCACGGCGAACCGTCCACGTCCCTTCACGGGGTCCGATTCATGCTGAATCAGCAGGTCAGGTGAGTTGAGAAGGGCAGTGGCAGCGAACATCTCGCTGGCACGGTGGATAGGCGTAGCCGCGCAGAACGGCCCCGCAGCCCTGCCGAAATCGGCTGCCAACCCGTCCGGAACCGCGATGTCCTGCATGTCGTCGAGAATCAGTGAAAGGCGACCGACCAAGTCCCGCACCAGGATCACATCTATCCCGGCCCGGCTCGCACCGTCCGCAACCTCGCAGGCGTTCTCCCACGCCTTGTCGAATCGGATTCTGGTCACGGCAGCACCCCGTCGATCTGGGCTTGTTGATAGATGGACAGTACCTGGTGTGCGGCCGCCAGATGTTGATCGGCGCGGGCAGCGTCGATGTGTGCACCGTCGGCATAGCGTTCTGCCACATCCCACCGTTGGAAGGGGTTTCCCCGCGCCATGACGTGGTGAAAAGCGCTGCCGCTTCGGCCGTTGGAGACCACTGTGATCTCATCCCACAAGGTGGGCAGATGCCCGTACTTGGGACCAGCGTGTGTTCTGGGGTGCTCCGGATGATTGGGGCGGTTATGGGTGTCGATGTACCCGTCCAGATAGCTGGTCAGAATGGCCTTGAGCCCACATTCGGCAGCGACACCCGCTAAGTGGTCGGCATTGGGCAGGCGCTGCTCTTCTCTCAGCAGTTGCGCGTCGAGGTAGTGCCGATGGGCAGCCGTTGTGAAGCTGGTGTTCGGAGCGGGCTCGGCCATGATCAGGAGCGTACTCACTCGGGGTGACCGCGTGTGCTCCTAGCGGTCAGACTGGAAAACGCCAACGGCGCCCGCCTCCGGGGAGGCGGGCGCCGTTGGCGTTGCCGGGGGTCAGCGGCGGCGGAACATCAGCGCCCGCTTGACCTCCTGGATCGCCTTCGTGACCTGGATGCCTCGCGGGCAGGCGTCCGTGCAGTTGAAGGTCGTGCGGCAGCGCCACACCCCGTCGACGTCGTTGAGGATGTCCAGTCGCTCCTCGGCACCCTCGTCGCGGCTGTCGAAGATGAACCGGTGCGCGTTGACGATCGCCGCCGGGCCGAAGTAGTTGCCGTCCGACCAGTACACCGGGCACGACGTGGTGCACGCCGCGCACAGGATGCACTTGGTGGTGTCGTCGAACCGGGCCCGCTCGGCGACCGACTGGATGCGCTCCCGGGTCGGCTCGTTGCCGGTGGTCATCAGGTACGGCTTGACCGCCCGGTAGGCCTCGAAGAACGGCTCCATGTCGACCAGCAGGTCCTTCTCGACCGGCAGGCCCTTGATCGGCTCGATGGTCAGCGTCGTCTCGCCGCCCTTGACCAGCAGGTCCTTCATCAGCACCTTGCAGGCCAGCCGGTTGACGCCGTTGATCCGCATCGCGTCGGACCCGCACACGCCGTGCGCGCAGGACCGGCGGAAGGTCAGCGTGCCGTCGACGTACCACTTGATGTAGTGCAGCAGGTTCAGCACGCGGTCCGACGGGAGCGCCGGGATCCGGTAGGACTCCCAGTGCAGGTCCTCGTCGACCTCCGGGTTGTACCGGAGGATCTTGACGGTGACCATCGTCGCGCCGTCCGGGATCGGCGGTGCGTCGTCCGGAAGGTCGGTCGTGTCGTTTTTCGTGGTAGCGGCGGTCATCAGTACTTACGCTCCATCGGCTGGTACCGGGTGACGACGACGGGCTTGTAGTCCAGGCGGATGTCGGCCTGGAATCCGGTCAACCCGAGCGGCGCGTTTGGGTCCTCCTCCTCGGGCAGGACCTTGTACTGCATGCTGTGCCGCATGAAGTTGACGTCGTCCCGGGCGGTGTAGTCCTCGCGAGCGTGGCCGCCGCGGGACTCCTTGCGGGCCAGCGCGGCGTTGACCAGCGCCTCGGCCAGGTCGAGCAGGAAGCCCAGCTCGATGGCCTCCAGCAGATCGGAGTTGTACCGCTTGCCCTTGTCGTGCACGGAGATCCGGCCGTAGCGCTCCTTGAGCGCCTGCACGTCCGACAGCGCCGTCTTCAGGGTCTCCTCGGTGCGGTACACCGAGGCGTTGGCGTCCATCGTCTGCTGCAGCTCGGTGCGGATCGTGGCGACCCGCTCGCCGCCGTGCGCGGTGCGCAGGTGGTCGACCATGCCCTCCACGAGCTTGGTCGGCTCCTCCGGGATCTCGACGTGGTCGTGGCCGAGCGCGTACTCGGCCGCGGCGATGCCCGACCGGCGGCCGAACACGTTGATGTCCAGCAGCGAGTTGGTGCCCAGCCGGTTCGAGCCGTGCACCGAGACGCATGCGCACTCGCCGGCGGCGTACAGGCCGGGGATGACGTTCTCGTTGTCCCGCAGCACCTCGCCGACGATGTTGGTCGGGATGCCGCCCATCGCGTAGTGCGCGGTCGGGTAGACCGGCACCGGCTCCTTGGTGGGCTCCACACCCAGGTAGGTGCGGGAGAACTCCATGATGTCCGGCAGCTTGGCCTCGAGCAGCTCCTCGCCGAGGTGCGTCACGTCCAGCAGCACGTAGTCCTTGTTCGGACCCGCGCCGCGTCCTTCCAGCACCTCCAGGGCCATCGACCGGGCGACGATGTCGCGCGGTGCCAGGTCCTTGATCGTCGGGGCGTAGCGCTCCATGAACCGCTCGCCGTCGGCGTTGCGCAGGATGCCGCCCTCACCGCGGACGCCCTCGGTGATCAGGATGCCCAGGCCGGCCAGGCCGGTCGGGTGGAACTGGTAGAACTCCATGTCCTCCAGCGGCAGGCCCTTGCGGTAGATGATGCCCATGCCGTCGCCGGTGAGGGTGTGCGCGTTCGACGTGGTCTTGAAGACCTTGCCGAAGCCGCCGGTGGCGAAGATGACGGACTTGGCCTGGAAGACGTGGATCTCGCCGGTGGCCAGCTCGTAGGCGATCGCGCCGGAGCAGACCTGCTGGCCGTCCGGGCCGTCGCTGAGCATGATGTCCAGGACGTAGAACTCGTTGTAGAACTCCACGCCGTGCTTGACGCAGTTCTGGTACAGCGTCTGCAGGATCATGTGGCCGGTGCGGTCCGCGGCGTAGCAGGCGCGGCGGACCGGGGCCTTGCCGTGGTCGCGGGTGTGACCGCCGAACCGGCGCTGGTCGATCTTGCCTTCCGGGGTCCGGTTGAACGGCAGCCCCATCTTCTCCAGGTCGAGGACCGCGTCGATGGCTTCCTTCGCCATGATCTCGGCGGCGTCCTGGTCGACCAGGTAGTCACCGCCCTTGATGGTGTCGAAGGTGTGCCACTCCCAGTTGTCCTCTTCGACGTTGGCCAACGCCGCGCACATGCCGCCCTGGGCGGCGCCGGTGTGCGAACGGGTGGGGTAGAGCTTCGTCAGCACGGCGGTGCGGGCGCGCTGGCCGGATTCGATCGCGGCGCGCATGCCGGCGCCGCCGGCGCCGACGATGACCACGTCGTACTTGTGGAATTGCATGGTCGCCTCCTCGGGCTGTGGCGGGACCCGCGGGTGGGGCGTCGATCTCGCCACGCTGTGGTCGTCTGCGGCGCTAGCCGATGTTCGGGTCGAAGGTGAAGAGAACGAAGGTGCCCAGACCCACGGTCAGCAAGACCGAGACGTACAACAGCATCTTCAGCCAGAAGCGTGTGCCGTCTTTTCGGGAGTAGTCGTTGATGACGGTGCGCAGCCCGTTGCCGCCGTGCAGGCCCGCCAGCCACAGCATGGTGAGGTCCCAGAACTGCCAGAACGGGGACGCCCAGCGGCCGGCGACGAACGCGAAGTTGATCTTGTGAACGCCGCCGTCCAGGAACAGCATGATCAGCAGGTGGCCCAGCACCAGGAACAGCAGGAGCACACCGGACAGCCGCATGAACAACCAGCTGTAGAGCTCGAAGTTGTTGCGGCGCGCGGCGGGGCGCGACGGGGTGCGCGGCTTCTCCACGGAAAGCGGTGCGTCGGTGACGGTCATTTTGCTCAACCCCCGAAGAGTTCCGTGACTGCGCGGCTGATCAGGCTGATCGCGGCCGGGATGATCAACACCAGCCAGAGCACCACGACCGTCCACAGCATCGGCTTCTGGTACGTCGTGCCCTTGGCCCAGAAGTCGACCAGCATGACCCGGATGCCGTTGAACGCGTGGAACAGCACAGCCGCCAGCAGACCCAGCTCGAAAAGGATCATCACGGGGTGCTTGTAGGTTTCGATGACCGTGTCGTACGCGTTCGGCGAAACCCGGACGAGGGCCGTGTCCAGGACGTGTACGAACAAGAAGAAGAAGGTGAGTACGCCCGTGATCCGGTGGGCGACCCACGACCACATGCCCAGATCGCCGCGGTAGAGGCGCCCCTTGGCGCGCGGTGCGGTGGCGCGCTGCGGGGCCTCGGCCGCGGAGGCGGTGGTGCTGGCCATGGTGGAAGGCCTCCAACCTCGCTGGTGGACTGACGGCCCCGTTCGGGAACAAGGGGCGGCCGGCCCCGAGTTGCAGTTGGTCCCAATTGGCATTGGGTGCACGCCCGTCACCGGCCACGAACTGGGGCCTTGACTCATCGGATGCTAGACCCGACGAATCGCCCCGGCCTACTCGCCTGCGCCGTCTGTGATCGACCAGACAAGCGCCCCATCTCGGTTGATCGATGTAGAAACCATTTCGTGACATGCGAGCAATGCCCAAGCGGCAGCGTCAAGACTTAATTTCGAGAGCCACGTCACCGAATGGCGTGCGCCGCGCCCCGGAAGAACAATTCACCGGAGACAACACCTTCGTGTGGGAGTTCACCCGGCGCCGCGGACCTCCGGTCAAAGCCGGAGCGGCGATGGGGGCGCGGTGGGACCGACAGGAAAGGGGAACGGCATGCGGCGAACGCCGACTTGGGGAAGGCGCTCGGGTGCCGGAGGAGTGCGCCGGAACGGCGTCACAGTGGTCGCAGTGCTGCTCACCGGCGCCGTGGCGCTGGCGGGTTGTGCCAAGGACAGCGGGGGTGGGGGAACCAACAACGCCCAGGGCCAGGGGTGCCAGCTGAGCGCGCCGCCGGCCGGGGCCGCACCGACCACTTCCGGCAACGAGCAGCAGCAGCCCGCCCCGCAGGCCGCCGGGATGCGGGTGGGGCTGGCCTTCGACATCGGTGGCCGCGGGGATGCCTCGTTCAACGACGCCTCGGTCGCGGGCCTGGACCGCGCCAAGGCGCAGATGGGCTTCAGCGACATCAAGGAGCTGGATGCCGGCGCCGGTGAGCCGGAGGACGCCAAGCAGACCCGGCTGCGGCAGCTGGCGCGCGAGGGCTACAACCCCGTCATCGCGGTCGGCTACTCCTACGCGGACTCGATCAAGATGGTCGCGCCGGAGTTCCCGGGCACCAAGTTCGCGATCATCGACGAGGACGTGCAGGGGATCCCGAACGTCACGTCGCTGGTGTTCGCCGAGGAGCAGGGCTCGTTCCTGGTCGGCGTGATCGCCGCGCACCGGTCGAAGAACTGCCACATCGGCTTCGTCGGCGGCGTGAAGACGCCGCTGATCGAGAAGTTCGAGGCCGGGTACGTGGCGGGCGCCAAGGCCGCCGCACCGGACATCAAGATCGAGAGCAAGTACTTGTCGCCGGCCGGTGACTTCAGCGGCTTCCAGGACCCGAACCGGGGATCCGAGGTCGCGACGAGCCAGCTGGAGTCCGGCGCCGACGTGATCTACCACGCGGCGGGCGCCTCCGGCAAGGGCGTGTTCTCGTCGGTGAAGTCCTCGAGCGCGCAGGCCATCGGCGTGGACTCCGACCAGTACAACCAGCCGACGGTCGCGGAGTACAAGGACGTGATCATCAGCTCCATGCTCAAGCGGGTCGACTTCGCGGTGTACGACTACATCGCGGCGGTCGCGCGCAACGACCTGAGCTCGCTGCCGAAGAAGTTCGACCTGGGCATCGACGGCGTGGGCTACTCCACCTCCGGTGGCAAGATCAACGAGCTGGTGCCCACGGTGGACGCCTACAAGGCGGCCATCGCCCGCGGCGACATCAAGGTTTCCGACAAGCCGTGACATCCGGGGCGAGGGGCACTTCCGGCGCGGTCGACGCGTCGGGAGTGCCCCTCACCCGTCCACGGATCGGTTGGCGGGTTCGCGCCAAGATCGTCACGTTCTCGCCGAAACCGTCCATTGTTGAGCGTCTTCCTGCTTCGCTGCCGGTGTCGACGTCCCACGGAGCCCCATGAACACCTCGATTGCGCCGGATTCCGGCGGCCCACCCGGCGCGGCCGGGGAGCCGGCCGTCGAACTGACCGGCATCACCAAGACCTTCCCCGGCGTGGTCGCCAACTCCGATGTGAACCTGCTGGTGCGATCCGGTGAGGTGCACGCGCTGTGCGGCGAGAACGGTGCCGGCAAGTCCACCCTGATGAAGATCCTCTACGGCATGCAGGCGCCGGACTCCGGCACCATCCGCGTGCACGGCGAGGAAATCCGGTTCCGCACGCCCGCCGAGGCGATCCGGGCCGGCATCGGCATGGTGCACCAGCACTTCATGCTCGCCGACAACCTGACCGTGCTGGAGAACGTCGTGCTCGGCGCGGAGCGCGAACACGGCATCGGCGCGAAGGCGCGGCGGCGGGTGCTGGAGCTCGCCGAGCAGGCCGGCTTCGAGCTGCGCCCGGACGCGCTGGTCGAAGGGCTCGGCGTGGCCGACCGGCAGCGGGTGGAGATCCTCAAGGTCCTGTACCGGGGCGCGCGGATCATCATCCTCGACGAGCCGACCGCCGTGCTGGTCCCGCAGGAGGTCGACGAGCTGTTCGACACCCTGCGCACCATGCGCGAACAGGGCTTCACGTTCCTGTTCATCTCGCACAAGCTCGACGAGGTCCGGGCGATCGCCGACACGATCACGGTCCTGCGGCGCGGCACCACGGTCGGCACGGTGCCGGCCGCGGAGGTCAGCAGCCGCGGCCTCGCCGAGATGATGGTCGGCAGCCAGCTGCCGGTGCCCGAGCACGGCGAATCCACCGTGACCGACCGCGAGGTGCTGGTCGTCACCGGTCTGTCCGCATCGGACCAGGACCGGGCGGTGCTCTCGGACGTCGACCTGACGGTGCGGGCCGGCGAGGTCGTCGGCATCGCCGGCGTCGAGGGCAACGGCCAGACCGAGCTGGTCGAGGCGATCATGGGCATGCGGTCGGTCACCGCCGGCCGGGTGGTGCTCGGCGACCGCGACCTGACCGGTCTGTCCACTCTGGCGCGGCGGGAAGCGGGCATCGGCTACGTGCCGGAGGACCGGCACCGGCAGGGCCTCCTGCTGCAGCAATCGCTGTGGGTCAACAGGATCCTCGGCTACCAGACCCGCAGGCCGACGGCCCGCGGGGTCTGGCTGGACCGGGCGGGCGCGAAGGCCGACACCCAGCGGATCATCGACGAGTTCGACGTCCGCACGCCCGGCATCGACGTGGACGCGGCCGCGCTGTCCGGCGGCAACCAGCAGAAGCTCGTGGTCGGCCGGGAGCTCTCCGGCGACCCGGCGCTGCTCATCGCCGCGCACCCGACACGAGGCGTGGACGTCGGCGCCCAGGCGGGCATCTGGGGCCACCTGCGCGCCGCCCGCTCGGCCGGCCTGGCGGTCCTGCTGATCTCGGCCGATCTCGACGAGCTGATCGGCCTGTCCGACACCATCCGGGTGATGTTCCGAGGACGGCTGGTCGCGACGGCCGACCCGCGCTCGGTCACCCCGGAGGACCTCGGTGCGGCGATGACCGGTGCAGGGGAGGCGGCATGAACACGTGGCGCGCACGGCTGCTGCCACCTGCGCTGGCGATCGTCTTCGCCGCGGTGCTGTGCAGCGTGGTGCTGCTGGTCTCCGGCGCGAACCCGCTCGCGACGCTGGCGGAGATGATCGCGCAGGTCGCCCGCGGCACGACCTCGGTGGACATCGTCAACACGGCGGGGGCGTACTACCTGGTGGCGATCGCGGCCGCGATCGGGTTCCAGATGAACCTGCTGAACATCGGCATCGAAGGCCAGTACAAGCTGGCCGCCTGCGTGGCGGCGATCGTCGGCGGCGCGATCAGCCTGCCGTTCGGGCTGCACGCCGTGGTGATCGTGGTGGTCGGCGCCGTCGTCGGTGCCGCGTGGAGCGGCATCGCGGCGCTGCTCAAGGTCTACCGCGGGGTGTCCGAGGTGATCTCCACGATCATGCTCAACATGCTGGCGATCGGCGTGGTCGCGTACCTCGTCCCGGCCTTCGGCGAGCTGCGCGGGAACACGCAGGGCACCAAGATCATCCCGGACAGCGGCCAGGTGCCCGGCATCCCGCTCGGCGGCGCGGGCACCATGTTCGGCCTCGTGCTGCTCGCGGCCGCCGTCGGCGTCGGCTACGCGGTGCTGATCGACCGGACCCGCTACGGCTTCGAGCTGCGGGCCTCCGGCCTGTCGTCGACCGCGGCCACCGCCGGTGGCGTGAACTCCAAGCGCATGGTCATGTCAGCGATGCTGATCTCCGGCGCCGTCGCGGGACTGGCCGGCCTGCCGGAGATCCTCGGCCGCGACCACACCTTCACGCTCAACTTCCCGACCGGGTACGGCTTCGCGGGGCTGGCCATCGCGCTGCTCGGCCGCAACCACCCGATCGGCGTCGCGTTCGGCGCGCTGCTCTGGTCCTTCCTGGACAAGAGCTCGTTGACGCTCGACAACATCGGGGTGCCCAAGGAGATCGTGACGATCCTGCAGGGCGCGATCGTGCTGTCGGTCGTCGTCGCGTACGAGTTGGTGCGCCGCCGCGAACTCGCCGCCGAGCAGCGGCGGGTCGGGCGTGCGCTGGGCACCGCGGCCGCCCCGGCCGCCGCCGGAACCGGAGGTGAGCGGGCATGACCGCGGTCGCGACCAAATCATCGGCCCCGGCGGACCGGAAACCGGGCGTCCTCGGCCGCCGGATGCCCGGCTGGGCCCGCGTCCTGCTGTGGGTGGCGGTCGGCTTCCTGGCGGTGTCGATCACCTCGTACCAGACCGGCGTACCGCAGCTGACCTCGTCCGGCACCGTGCAGGCGGCGGTGCGGTTGGGCATCCCGATCCTGCTGGCCGCCCTCGGCGGGCTGTGGGCGGAGCGAGCCGGGGTCATCAACATCGGCCTGGAAGGCATGATGATCCTGGGCACCTGGGGCGGTGCCTGGGCTGGCTACCAGTGGGGACCGCTGGCCGGGCTCGTCGCCGCCGCGGCGTTCGGCGCGCTCGGCGGCCTGGTGCACGCCGTGGCGACGGTGACCTTCGGGGTCAACCACATCGTGTCCGGTGTGGCCATCAACCTGCTCGGCGCGGGCACCGCGAAGTACCTGTCGACGCTGCTGTTCGAGCCGATCTCGCGGAACCCGCGGGAGTCCCCGCCGGTGCCGAAGTTCGACACCTACTCGGCGCAGCCGCTGGGCACCTGGTTGCAGCAGCTGGAGGACCTGCAGCGGGTCGGGATCTCCGACCTCGCGGGCATCCTCGGCGGCCTGGTCACCGAGGTCTCGCCGCTGACGATGCTGGCGTACCTGCTGGTGCCGGTGAGCTACCTGGTGCTGTGGCGCTCGCCGTTCGGGCTGCGGCTGCGGTCCTGCGGCGAGAACCCGGTCGCGGCGGAGTCGCTCGGCGTGAACGTCTACCGCTACAAGTACCTCGCGGTGATCATCTCGGGCGCTCTGGCCGGGATCGGTGGCGCGGCGCTGATCCTCAACCCGGGGCAGGCCGGTTACCTGGAAGGCCAGACCAACAACCGGGGTTACATCGGCCTGGCGGCGATGATCTTCGGCAACTGGCGGCCCAGCGGCCTGCTGGGCGGCGCGGCGCTGTTCGGCTACGCCGACGGCCTGCAGCTGCGCAGCGGCGAGACCAGCGTGCACGCGCTGCTGTACGCGGCGACGCTGCTGCTGATCGTGGTGGTGGCCGTGCAGCTGTGGCGGCGGATGTGGTTCGGCGCCGGGGTGGCCCTGGTGTTCGCGGCGGTCACGTACTCGGTGTACTGGTTCACCGACGAGCTCCCGGACGAACTGACGGCCTACACTCCGCATCTCGTCACGCTGGTGATCCTCGCGGCGGCGTCGCAACGACTACGACCACCCGCAGCAGATGGCCTGCAATACCGCAGAGGCGAGGATTAGTGACGACCGCTGTGGACTGGGAGGCGCTGCGCGCCGCGGCGGTGGATGCCGCGGCGCTGGCGTACTGCCCGTACTCGAAGTTGCAGGTGGGAGCTGCGGCGGTGTGCGACGACGGCCGGATGGTCGTCGGCTGCAACGTGGAGAACGGTTCCTACGGGCTCACGTTGTGCGCGGAGTGCACCATGGCGGGCCAATTGCGGCTGACCGGCGGAGGCCGGTTCGTCGCGGTGGCCTGCCGGAGCGGAACGGGCGACCTGCTGATGCCGTGCGGCCGCTGCCGCCAGCTCCTCTTCGAACTGGGCGGCCCGGACTGCCTGGTCGACACGCCCCGAGGAGTCCTGCCGATGACCGAAGTCCTCCCCAACGCCTTCGAGCTGTAGGCGGTCGTTGCGCAAGGGGTGTATGGTGCAGCTAGGAGCTCGGCATCGTGGGTGTCGGGCGAGTCGCAAGGCCAGGTGCTTCCCGGGGCAGACCGGGACCCTGGCCTTACGCATGCCCGGAGGTCGTCAGCAGTCGATCGCCAAATCGATCTGGTAGAGCCGAGCTTCCAAGAGCTCGCGGCAGCTGTTCGATCCTTCCTTGCTGGTCCGGACAGCACCAGCCACGATGTCCGCCGCCCAGAGCAGTGCCTCGCGACTTCCCGGCAGATGTTCGATCTGGAACGCAGCTCCTCTGGGGAGTTCGTAGCGGGCCCCGCGCACGGTTGCGACATCGCGTTCGTTCAGTGCCCGCGAGCGGCTCTCCATCAGAAGATGATCGACTCCGTATCCGTGCAGCTCACGCACCAGCTCGGTGAGACACAGGGCACGGGCGCGTTCCTGCCGTCGTCCGGGAACGGGGGCTCCGACCACGACGATGTGAAATCCTTCGAGCTCGGCCACGGTCTTCGCTGCGTTTTGCTTCTCCTGCGAAGTCATCTCGTTCCAGTGCAACTTGTACGTGTTGCGACTGCCGCGCAGCCCGTGCATCGCTGACCTTGCCAAATCGTGCGTGGCAGCCTCGAAGACCACCGCAGCCAGGATGTAGTATCCGCCGATTTCGGCTTCGCGGAAGGACTCGTCGGCGAAGGCATGGCTGCCTGTCTCGGGGAGGAGCACCGGGCGAGCCTAGCGCTTCGGGAACGTGCTCCGACTGGCCGTCGAAATCCACAGTGCACAGGGGTAAATTCCGAATTCTCGGTCGTGCGTGCGGGTTTTGTCGATGATCACCCGATTGGGGTGTATCTGTTGGCGGGGTTCGTTCCTCTATATAGGCGGGAAGTTGTTGCGAGCCGTGGAGGTGGTTGCGGTGCATTCCGCTGTTGACGTGATCCGCGCGAAGCGCGATGGGCAGGTGCTCGGCGATGCTCAGATCGACTGGGTCATCGACGCGTACACCCGGGGACAGGTCGCCGACGAGCAGATGGCCGCGCTGGCGATGGCGGTGCTGCTGCGCGGTATGACTCCGGCGGAGACGGCGCGCTGGACGGCGGCGATGGTCGCCTCCGGCGAGACGCTGGTGCTGGACGGGGTTCGAAGGCCCACTGTGGACAAACATTCCACCGGTGGCGTCGGCGACAAGATCACGCTGCCGCTGACGCCGCTGGTCGCCGCGTGCGGCGCGGCGGTGCCGCAGCTGTCCGGCCGGGGGCTCGGCCATACCGGCGGCACGCTGGACAAGCTGGAGTCGATCCCGGGCTGGCGCGCCCGGTTGTCGCCCGACGAGATCCGCGACCGGCTCGACGACGTCGGCGCGGTGGTGTGCGCCGCGACGGAAGGGCTGGCCCCCGCCGATCGCAAGCTCTACGCGCTGCGCGACGTGACGGGCACGGTCGAGTCGATCCCGCTGATCGCCAGCTCGATCATGAGCAAGAAGATCGCCGAGGGCGTGCAGTCGCTGGTGCTGGACGTCAAGTGCGGTTCGGGCGCGTTCATGAAGGACCTGGACCAGGCGCGGGAGCTGGCCACCGCGCTGGTGGAGATCGGCGCCGCCAACGGCCTGCGCACCAGCGCGTTGATCACCGATATGTCGGTCCCGCTGGGCCGCGCGGTCGGCAACGCGCTGGAAGTGGCGGAGGCGGTGGAGGTGCTGCGGGGCGGCGGGCCACCGGACGTCGTGGAACTGACGTTGGCGCTGGCCCGCGAGATGCTCAAGCACGCCGGTCTGTCCGATGTGGACCCGGCCGAGGTGCTGGCCGACGGGCGGGCGTACGACTCGTGGTGCCGGATGATCAAGGCCCAGGACGGCGACCCGAAGGCCGCGTTGCCGAGAGCCGACCACGTCGAGGTCGTCACCGCACCGGAAACCGGGACGCTGGCGAGGCTCGACGCGTACGGAGTCGGGATCGCGGCGTGGCGTCTCGGAGCCGGCCGGGCCCGCAAGGAGGACGACGTCCAGCACGCCGCAGGAGTGCTGTGCCTGGCGAAGCCGGGCGATCGCGTGACTGCGGGCCAACCGCTGCTGGAACTGCACACCGACCGGCCGGAAACCGTCGCCGGTGCCCGGGAGGCGTTGGTGGGCGCATACGAGATCAGCGGCGCCGACGAGGTGTCGACGCCGCTGATCCTGGATCGGGTGGTCGCGGACCGCGCACCGGCCGGACCACCCTGATCCAGGGGACGGCCGGCGCGCGGCTCGGACTCAGGCGCTTTCGGCGGTGAAGTCCTCGTCGCCGTCTGCGGTCAGGGCCTTGTCCGGGTCGCGCTTCGCGCTCTTGGACCGGCCGCGGCGCTGCTGCCGGGGCAGCGTGGTGGGCGGCGGCGGAGCGGAAGGCGCGCTGCCGCCGAGGATCAGCTCCGCGAAGGTCGCCATCGCCTCGTCGAGCTGACCGGCGTGCCGCCGCTCGCTCTCCTCGTTGGCCTCGCGGACCAGGGCGCCCAGCGAGTCGCTGTCGGGGCGTGCGGACAGCGTGCCGGACAGCTGCGACAGGTTCTTCGACAGCGTGCCGCCGAGCTCGCCGAGGCCGTTCTTGACGCCTTCTTCGACGGTGCCCAGGCGGCTGGTGAAGCCCTGCTCGACGGAGTCGATCCGGGTGTTGACGTTGTCCTCGACCTGGGTGAGGTGCCCGGAGACCTGGTCCAGCCGGTTGGTGAGCTGCTCCAGCCGCTCGGCCAGCTTGTCCAGCCGGTCGGTCGGGTCCACGGCGGGGCGCGCGGCGAGCTGGTCGAGCTTGGCGTCCAGCTGCTCGCGGGTGCCGGAGACCGCCTCGGAGAGCGTGTTCTGGGCGTTGGCGGTGGAGTCGGTGACCGCGCGCTGCAGCGCCTCGCGAGTGCCGTCGAGGTGCTCGTGCACGCCCTCGTCGATCTCGGCGAAGCGGCCGCGCAGGCTGGTCTCCAGCGAGTCGATGCGCTCGCGCACCGGCCCGTGCACCGCGCTCGGCAGCGTCTCCAGCCGGCCGTCCTGCTTGTCGAGGTGCAGGCCGAGCTCGTCGAGGCGCTTGTGGATGTGGCCGAGCTTGTCCTCCAAGCCGTCCATCCGGCCGGAGACGCCGTCCATCCGGCCCGCGACCCCGTCCAGGCGCCCGTCCAGCTGCGCGAACGGCTTGGCGAGCTTGTCGACCAGGCCGTCGACGGAGCTCTTCAGCTCGACCAGCGCACCGTCGTGCGCTTCCAGCTTGGCCAGTGCCTCGTCGAGTCGTTCGGCGAGCACGCTTACTTCGGTGCGATCCGGCAGCTCGGACAGGCGTTTCCGAACGGAGCCCAGGGACTCCAGCGGCGACAGCCGGGCATGGATCTCGTCCAGGGCGTCGAAGATCTGCTGCTGTTCGCTCTCGCGGATCTCAGCCGCACGCGTGAGCATGTTGCGCATGCGGTCGAACGACATGTTCTCGGTCACGGCTAGGGGCGTCCTTCGTCGAGGGGGGTGAGGACTCCAGGAGCCTAGCTAGTCGGTTCTCGCGTTCCCAGCCACCCCCCGATACATTGCGTGATTGCGATGCCAATTGCCACTCCGTTCGGCGGCGCATTGTTAGGCCGAAAAGACCAACGAACTCGCTGCTGAATGCTCTAAGAGTTGCGATTGCCTCCATCTGGGTGAGTTTTGCGTGACGGCCGTCCGGTTGAACGGGGCCCGAAACCCGGGCGTATCCAAGGTTTTCTTCGGGTTTGTTGTTCGTAGCTGTGCGTGAGGTCATCACCTGCGCGCTGTAACGTGGGCGCATGTCGACTCCGGTGAACCTGGACTCCATCCGGCTGGCTCCGAAGGTGTTGCTGCACGACCACCTCGACGGCGGCCTGCGACCGCAGACCGTGATCGATCTGGCGCGGGCGGTCGGGTACTCCGACCTCCCGCACGAGAACGCGGATGAGCTGGGCGAATGGTTCGCCGCGGCGGCGGACTCGGGATCTCTGGAGCGCTACCTGGAGACCTTCTCGCACACCGTCGCGGTGATGCAGACGGAGGAGGCGCTGGCCCGGGTCGCGGCCGAGTGCGTCGAAGACCTGGCTGCCGACGGCGTGGTGTACGCGGAGATCCGCTACGCACCGGAACTCTTCCAGGAACGGGGCCTGGCCCTCGAACAGATCGTGCAGGCCGTGCAGGACGGATTCCGGGATGGCGAGCACCGCGCCGCGGCCGCCGGGAAACGTATCCGAATCGGTACCTTGCTCTGCGCTATGCGGCAGCACGCGAGGTCGGCGGAAATCGCGAACCTCGCCGTCCGGTACCGCGACGCGGAGGTGGTCGGCTTCGACATCGCGGGACCGGAAGCCGGATTCCCGCCCACGCGGAACCTGGACGTCTTCGAATACCTCCGCCAGCAGAACGCGCATTTCACCATTCACGCCGGTGAGGCGTTCGGGCTGCCGTCGATCTGGGAGGCGATCCAGCACTGCGGCGCGGAACGCCTCGGGCACGGGGTGCGGATCGTCGACGACATCAAGGTCGCCGAGGACGGCACGGTGCACCTGGGCCGGCTCGCGTCCTACGTGCGGGACCGGCGGATCCCGCTGGAGATGTGCCCGTCGTCGAACCTGCAGACCGGGGCCGCCAAGTCGATCGCCGACCACCCGATCGGTCTGCTGGCGAAGCTGCGCTTCCGGGTCACCGTGAACACCGACAACCGGCTGATGAGCCACTGCTCGATGTCCGGCGAGTTCGCCGCGCTGCACGAGGCGTTCGGCTACGGCTGGTCGGACATGCAGTGGTTCACGGTGAACGCGATGAAGTCCGCGTTCATCGGCTTCGACGAGCGGCTGGAGATCATCAACGAGGTGATCAAGCCCGGCTACGCGGCGCTGTCGGGATGATCGGAGATCGCCGCCGAAACGAGTGCGTGCCCCTCGACGGCGGTGGATACTGCCAAGCCTGAATTCGTTTCACAATCGGCGCGAGCAGCACGGCGCCGCAGAGCTCAGGAGGGACAGGTGGCACGGGGCGGCGAACCAACGTTGATCGCATCGGTGCAGCGCGCGCTTCGATTGATGGAGGCGGTGGGCGAGCACGCGGGCGGTGCAACCGCGAAAACCCTGGCCAGGCGAACCGGAATCGCGTTGCCGACCGCCTACCACCTGCTGCGCACCCTGGTGCACGAAGGCTATCTGGAGAAGCTCGACGACGGCGCCTTCATCCTGGGCGAGCAGGTGAGCGGGCTGCACGTCGCCAGCCAGAGCCAAGGGCTGCGCAGCCAGGTCCGCGCCGTCATGGTGGACCTGCGCGAGGCCCTGAACGCGGCCATCTACCTCGCCCGCTACCACGAGGGTGAAGTGGAGGTCGCCGAGATCGTCGACAGCCCGCGCACGCCCCGGGTGGACACCTGGGCCGACTTCCGCGAGGCCGCGCACGCCACTGCGATCGGCAAGTGCCTCCTCTCCGGGCTGAGCCACGAAGAGCGCGCCGACCACTTCCTCCGGCACCCGCCCGCGGACCTGACCCCGCGCACGATCACCCGGATCCGCGACCTGGTCAACCGCCCGGTCCGGCCGGTGGTCTCCGACTCCGAGGAGTACTCGCTGGGCACCGCGTGCCTGGCCGCGCCCGTGATCGGCACCAGCGGTCCGGTGACGCTGGCGATCTCATTCCCGGCGCGCAAGCTCGCCGACACCAAGTCCTACGTGCGGCCGTTGCGGGCCGCGGCCGTGGAGATCTCCCGGACCCTCGCGGTGGCCGACCGATTTCCCGCTGTCGGGTGATATTTCGGCGGGTCACCGTCGCCCCTTTGAGGGGTAATCACTATCTGAAAATCTCTGCCTTGTTCGTCGTCGCGGTCCCGACGAGCATCTCTCGCAGTGGGGGCGTACCCGGTGGGGGACGGCCGCCGTTCTTCCGCGGCGGCACGTCTCCCACCGGTGCAAAAGCAGTGAGAGGAACGATGATCGCGGGTGACGATCGGACGCTGCTGGACGCGGTTCGGACTGGATCGACCGAAGCGTTCGGTGAGCTGTACTCGCGGCACCGCACTGCGGCGCACACCATGGCCAAGCAGGTCGTGGGCACCCACAACGACGCGGAAGACCTGGTCGCGGAAGCGTTCGTGAAGATCCTGGACGTCCTGCGCCGCGGTGGCGGCCCGGACTCCGCGTTCCGCGCCTACCTGCTCACCACGGTGCGGAACCTGGCGACGGCGTCGAACAACCGGGACCGCCGGGTGCTCCTGGCCGCCGAGCTCGACGGTTTCTACCTGCCTGAGAACCACGTGCCGTTCATCGATCCCGCGGTGCTCAAGCAGGAGCGCGAGCTGGTGGCGAAGGCGTTCGCCCGACTGCCGCGCCGCTGGCGGCACGTCCTGTGGTGCATGGAGGTCGAAGAGCAGACGACGGCCGAGATGAGCCGACGTCTGGGCATCAGCCGCAACAGCGCGGCCGCGCTCGTCTACCGTGCGCGAAAGGGCTTCCGGGAGGCCTATTCGCAGGTGTGCGCGGGCGAACCGGCCCGTCGCCGGCTCGCGGCCCCCGGGCAGCTGCTCGCCGAGGTGGCCTGACGCGGCTCGCCCGGGTGCCGATCTCGCGCGGAAACCGGCACCCGCGCCCCGCGGTTCAGTGCGAGCGGAACCGTGCTTCCAGGGATTCCACCAGCTTGCGCCAGGTCTCGACCTCGGCGTCGAACGGCGCGCTCGGCGGCAGCCGGTTCGGGTTCGGGCGGAGCACGAAGGAAACCAGCCAGCCGAGCCGTTCCGACGGCTGCAGCGCCTGCTCGACGGTGTCGTCGCCGGCCCACGCGGCCGCGTCCATCAGCAGTTCCTCGGCGAGGTCCAGCTGGGTCGGGTCCACTTCGGACGGTCCGGCGCCGAGGTCGGCGTCCAGGCCGGTCAGCACGTAGGTGTTCTCGGGGTCGACGTCGACCTGCAGCTCGCCGGCGGTGGCCTTCTCCACGACCTGCGACCAGGTCGCGACCCGGGCCAGGTCGGTGTCCTCGATGGCGCTCTCGTCGGCCAGGAACCGGGCCAGCGCGCGCGCCGACGGGAACACGTCGATCTTGCCGCCGTTGCCGAGGAAGATCGGGTCGTCGTCGAGGTAGCAGCGCAGCGAGTAGTGCTCTCCGGTGCTGGTGATGATCAGGATCGGGTCGATGCCGACCTCGCCCCAGAAGCCGACCTCGACCTCTTCGATGTCGTCCACCTCGGGCGCTTCGGCGGTGCTCGCCGCCTCGTCGTCGTCGGCCTCCAGCGCCTCGGCGAGTTCGGTCTCGGCGGTGGCGACGGCGTCTGCGGGCACGTCCGGGGTGGTGACGACGGCGTCGATGGCGTCCAGCACCTCGTCCCAGCGCTCGACGACGACCTGGCACAGGTCGGTCCAGCGGCGCTGCCCGTCCTTGCCGGAGAACGCGAAAGTGCCCTGGTCGAGCATGGCGAACCCGTCGGCCGCGTCCAGCACGTCGTGCACCGCGTCCAGCTCGCAGACGTCGGCCAGCGAGCGGGCGATCTCGACGATGTCGGCCAGCTCACCGATGGTCCAGGTGTCCAGCGGCTCCGCGACGAGCTCGGGGACGCCGACCAGGTCGTACTGGTGGTCCTCGTCCGGGTTCAGGTCCTCGGCGGGGAGCTCGGGGACCACGTGCCACGCCGGGTGGTCGTCGAGGTCGTGCTCCTCGGCGGTGCGCACGAACGCCGCCAGGTGTGCGGCGTCGGGGAATCCATAGAGGTCGTCCTCGTGCCCGAGGAATGCCTCCCACTCCTCGCCGTCCTCGCGCCAGCGCGGTGCCCACAGGGTGACGACGTCGCCCTGCGGGAGCCCGAGCTCGATGGGGACGATGTCCTGCGCCATCTCTCTACCTCCGGTCACCGAACCAGACCTCGCGGAAGCCTACGGGCTCCGCGTTCACAGCGTGTTCCCCGGTCCGGCTCTCACCGTATCGAGCTCGCGGAAAGCAACGGTCGACGGAACAGTTCGTAACGATCCCCATTCGAGAATGCCGCAGTGGTCCAATCCACGTTGCGCCCTTCGGCGCAGCATCGGCTCGCACCTGGCGGTGGGGTCACCTTTGGCGGTACCGGTTTGGCGAGTTCCGGACGACCATGATCGGAATGGTTGTCACGGAGCTGTGGACGAAGATCGTGCTCTGGCTTTCAGAGCACGCGCCCGTCACCGCAGCCGCCCTACGCGCACCGGTGCCGCCGGACCTCGCCGAGCTGGAAGCGGAGTTCGCGGTCGAGCTGCCCGTCGAACTGCGCGAGCTGTGGGCGTGCTGCGGCGGCACCGATGCGGATGTGCTTGCCGACGTCCTGCCGCCCTTCTACACGCCGTACAGCGCGGCGCAGGCGCTCCAGTCGTGGCGGGATCACCGCAAGAACTGGACGGCGCAGTGGGATCGGCCGGCCTGCGACTACTACGCGGGCTCGCCGGGCTCCAGCTTTCACCCGTCGTGGATCCCGATCGCCGGCGATGGGTTCGCCGATGAGCTCGTGGTGGATCTGCGGCCGGGGCCGCTGACGGGCTGCGTGCTGGAGTGGGAGCAGGAGGCGGCGCAGGTGCTCAGGCCGGAGTGGCGGGGCGTCGCGGCGATGCTCGCGGACGTGCTCCGGTCGCTGACCGAGGGGGTTCCGGCGGGGCACAGCTATCCGACCGTCACCGAAGACGGTCGCCTCGACTGGCAGATCCGCTGACGCGACCCGCCTTCGCGGCGAGGTAGGCGACTTCCGGCGCGGAGCCGGTTCCACGTAGATCGACGAGCGCGGGCGACTGCGTGTCGCCTACTAGTTGGCGAGACACACTAGTTGGTGTTACCTTGTTCTCGTGGTTGACAAGGCGATCTCGGCCAGGCAGACGCAATGGCTGCGCGGCGTGCTGGATCTGGCCGTGCTGGCGCTGCTCGCCGAGGGAGGCGAGGGCTACGGCTACACGCTGCTGCAGAGGCTGGCCGAGGCAGGTTTGCCCGACATGAAGGCGGGCACGCTCTACCCGCTGCTCAACCGGCTCGCCGCGGACGGGTTGCTGCGGGCCGAATGGCGGGCCGGCGAAGGCGGGCCAGGCCGCAAGTACTTCGCGCTGACCGATGAGGGGCGGGCGGCGCTGACCGAACTGGGACCGAAGTGGATCGAGTTCGCGAACAACTCGATCCGGCTCGTGCAACGAGGGGTGCAGGAATGATGACGCTGGACAAGAAGTACCGGGACGAGCTGCTGGTCGCGCTGCGGATGCACGAGATCTCCGGTGAACGCGTCGGAGAGGTGCTCGCCGAGGTCGAGGCGCACGTGACGGAGACCGGTGAAAACCCGGTCGAGGCATTCGGGCGACCGCGTGAGTACGCCGCGCAGGTCGCGGAGCAGCTCGACCGCGGCACCGGGAAGCGGTCCACGATGGAGGTCGTGGCCAGCGCGGCGGCGGTGGCGGCGCTGACCATGTTCGGTTCGGACTACCTGCTGGACGGGCTGTTCGCGGACACCGCGACGATCCCGTACACCCTCAAGGACACGGTGGCGCTGGTGGCACTGCTGGTGCTGATGGTGTCGGGAACCATGCTGTTCTTCGCGGCCTTCACCGCGAAGGCCCGCAACCAGGTCTACGCCGTTGCGGCAGTGGTCACCTTCGCGCTGTCCATCGTGTCGCAGATCGTGATCGGCTCGGTCTTCGACGACGTGACGCCGCTGTACGAGATGCCGCGCTGGGCGGCGATCGCGCTGGGCGGGGTGTTCGTGCTCGGCGTGATCGCCATGCTGACGCGCGCGATCCGGCGCGGGCGTGTGGTCTACCCGAAGACCAGCTGAACCCACCGGCCCGCGTCGAGGTCCGCAAGTTCCATTGAAATCGAACCTTCGATTTCAATGGAACTTGCGGACCGTCGGTGTTTTGGGTGACCACAACCCCGTGGATGTTGGGGCCTTACGCCAATTTAAATTTAAAAGGTACG
>NZ_JBSGJZ010000028.1:0-119984 GCF_053605825.1 Saccharopolyspora sp. NPDC003752
CCATCTACCAGGAGCTTCACCATTTCCCCCGCAGCGACACGCCTTCCCGCCCACCTCACCTGCAAAGATCAGGATGAAAAAGGCTCAATGGAAATTGCGTCACTTCGTGGACAGGCGGGGCTTGTGCTCCAGGTGGGAGAGGCCGTTCCAGGCGAGGTTGACCAGGTGCGCGGCCACCTCCTCCTTCTTCGGCTTGCGCGCCTCCAGCCACCACTGGCCGGTCAGCGCCACCATGCCGACCAGCGCCTGGCTGTACAGCGGGGCGAGCTTCGCGTCGTAGCCCCGCGCGCTGAACTGCAGGGCGAGGATGTGCTCGACCTGGCTCGCGATGTCGTTGAGCAGGCTGGAGAAGGTGCCGCTGTTGCTGGCCACCGGCGAATCGCGCACCAGCACCCGGAAACCGTCGGTGTTGTTGTCGATGTAGTCCAGCAGCGCCCGCGCCGCCTGCTCCAGGAGATCCCGCGGATGCCCCGCCGACAGGGCGGAGACGACCAGGTCCAGCAGGTTGCGCATCTCGCGGTCGACCACCACCGCGTAGACGCCTTCCTTGCCGCCGAAGTGCTCGTAGACGACCGGCTTCGACACCCCGGCGCGGTGCGCGATCTCCTCGATGGACGTGCCGTCGAAGCCCTTCTCCGCGAACAGCGCCCTAGCGACGTCCAGCAGCTGCTGCCGACGTTCCTTGCCCGTCATCCTGACCCGTGCGGTGCGCCCTTTCGGCCGCGCCTCGGGTTCGGGCGCAGTCCGCCCGCGTCGCCGTGATACCACTCGCACAACCCTAAGGTGCTGGCCCGACACGCATGTCCAGGCCTGATGAAAAAGTGCCCGCGCGATTTCGCCGCGCGGGCACCTCGAACCGGGTGGGGATCAGCCCTTGTACTCGGTGACCGAGATCCGGGCGAGCCGCTTCTCGTTGGACCAGCGGACGTTCCAGGCCCAGCCGAGCTTCTCGAAGATCCAGATGACGCGCGCCGAGATGTCGATCTGGCCGCGCAGCACGCCGTGCCGGGCGCAGGTCGGGTCGGCGTGGTGCAGGTTGTGCCACGACTCGCCGAAGGACAGGATCGCCAGCGGCCAGAAGTTCGCCGCCTTGTCCCGGCTCTTGAACGGCCGCTCGCCGATCATGTGGCAGATCGAGTTCACCGACCAGGTGATGTGGTGCAGGAACGACACGCGCACCAGCCCAGCCCAGAAGAACGCCGTCAGCGCGCCCCACAGGGACCACGTGAACAGACCGCCCAGCAGCGCGGGAAGCACGAAGCTGAGGGCCGTCCACACCGGGAACAGCCGGTTGACAGCAACGATGTCGCGGTCCTTGAGCAGGTCAGGAGCGAACCGGTCCTCGTTGGTCATCTCCCGCTTGAACATCCAGCCCATGTGGGAGTGCCAGAAGCCCTTGGTCAACGCCAGCGCCGAGGTGCCGAACAGCCAGGGCGAGTGCGGGTCGCCCTCGCGGTCGGAGAAGGCGTGGTGGCGCCGGTGGTCGGCGACCCAGGTGATGACCGGCCCCTGGACCGCCATCATCCCGGCGATGGCCAGCGCGATCTTCACCACGCGGTTGGCCTTGAAGGAACCGTGCGTGAAGTACCGGTGGAAGCCGACGGTGACCCCCAGGCCGCTGATCAACCAGAAGAGCACGGCGAGGCCGATGTCGACCGGCCCCACGCCCCACCCCCAGGTGACGGGGACCGCAGCGATCAGCGCGGCCATCGGGATCAGGAGAAACGCGTACACCAGCGACGCCCGTCCAGCGCCCTGCGGACCCGTGGTCAGCGGCTTCGGCCCGGACTCGGCGCCGGCGTCCGGAGCGGCAACGCGCTCGGTTGCTGCGGTCATACTCAATACCTCGAATGGCTTGGGGAGGTGGGAAAACTGCGGTCAGCACCGGGAACGCACGGCCCCGCAACACCTCCACCCTACGGGACCGTAACCTACGCAAGCGTAAGTTATTCGATGCCGAATCGTCACCCCCGGACGGCAACATTGCGGCGTGTCGCACCCCTCCGGGCGTGTCCGAATCGCCCTCGTTCACCCGAACAGCGGTGATCTTGTACGCAACCGGTGGACGCCGGCGTACGTCCCATCCACGTGCCAGCGCGCGAGGAAACCCGAGAACCCGCAAGCCCGACGCCGACCCGGCGGCGGAGGCATGCCACGATGTCGGCCGGGTACCACCGCCTGTCGGCCCGGGCCGGTAAGCTCGGGCCGCGGTGCCGGGGATCACAAGCCGGCATCGCGGGCAGACAGCGCCCGATCCGCCGTGGTGTAAAGGCAGCACCTCGGATTTTGGTTCCGATGGTCCAGGTTCGAATCCTGGCGGCGGAGCGAGCGGTCCTCCCGGACCCGGCGCGGCGCGCAGCCCCTCGTGAGGCCCAGCGCGCCGCCCAGGCCGCCGGGGAGCGATGGTGAACAGGGGGTGTGCGCCGCTGCGCGACGACACGACCGCCGTGCGCGAAGACCCGATGACCACGCTGAGCGAGGTGTCCGACGCCTGGCTCGTGGGGCGCGCACGCGAACTCAACGCAGTCGGCCAGCACAGCGATGCGTCCGGCCAGCGAAGCACCATCCGCGAGGCTGACGACCTGCTCGCCGAGGCCCAGCGGCGCGGCGAGCCGCGCATCGTCGGCCAGCTCCTGCGGCACTGCGCCTCGATGCGGCTGGCGACGCCCGGCCTGGTCGACAGCGCTGATCCGCTGCTCGACGAACTCCTCATGCACACCCGCCGGCACGGGCTGAGGGTCCTGGAAGCCGATGCGCACGCGCTGCGCAGCCGGCGCGCGCTGATCGGCGGCAGCGAGGACAGCGCGCTGACCGAGGTGGCGCACGGCCTGGCGATGCTCGACGACGAGCTGGTCCCGGACCGCACGCTGGGCCGCCGGTCGTGGGAGCGGCTGCTGGCCACCTCGCTGATCGACATCGGCCTGGTGCTCACCCAGCTCGGCGTCTACGAGACGGCCGACGAGGTGATGACCCGCGCCCACCAGCGGATCCGGGAGAGCGGCGGCCCGCACGAGATCGCGGTGCACATGATCAACCGGTGCCGGATGCTGCTCGGCTGGGGCCTGCGGCTGGAGCGCATCGGGCAGTACGAGGAGGCGAACACCCGGTTCGACACCGCCTCGCAGATCGCCGTCGCGGTGGAGGGCCCGTGGCGGGAGTCGCTGTTCCCCCGCGTCTCCGACCGCCCCGCCGCCGAACAGGTCCCGGTGCTCGGTGCCGCCCACGCGCTGGCCCAGCCGCACATCGAGTACATCGAGCGGCTGGAGGTGCTGCGCAACCTGGACCGGGCGATCCACCCGCGGGAGGAGATCATCGTCGCGATCGCGCTGTCCCGGTGCCTGACCCTGGCGGATCGCAGCGACGAGGCGGTGCAGGTCCTCTCCGATGCCCGCGCCGACATGGAGACCGACACTTCGGAGCCGACGCTGCGGATCTCGCTGGCCCGGGAGCACGCGCAGCTGGTCGACCTCGGGGGCCGCCCCGCCGCGCTGCGGGACTACGCGCTGGAGCTGGAGACCGAGCTGTGGGCGATGCGCCAGGCCCGTCTGTCCACTTTGGTCATCAGGCTGGAGAACTCGCGGCTGACCCACAAGCACGACGCGATCACCCGGCAGGCGCTGCAAGACCCGCTCACCGGCCTGTCCAACCGCCGCGCGCTGGACGACCGGCTGGAGACGATGCTCACCGCGCCCGACGCGCAGCCGCTGGCGGTGGCGCTGGTGGACCTCGACGGGTTCAAGGGCGTCAACGACCGCTGCTCGCACGCGGAAGGCGACGACGTGCTGCGCACCGTCGCGATGACCTTGCGCGACACGTTGCGCGTCGACGACTTCGTGGCCCGCTACGGCGGTGACGAGTTCGTCGTGCTGCTGCCGGGCGCGACGCTCGGCGCCGCCGAGGCGGCGTTGCAGCGCACCACCGAGGCCGTCGACAGCCTGCCGAGCGAGGTCTCGTACGGGGTGACCCTGTCGATCGGCGTCGTCGCGATGCGCCCGCAGGAGTCGGCCGCGCAGGTGCTGGCTCGCGCGGATGCCGCGATGTACCAGGCCAAGCGCGGCGGCGGGAACCGCGTCTCGGCGTTCTCCGGCGTGACCACCACGCCGCCGAGCAGCCCGTCGGCCGAGGGCCCGTCGGATCACTCGGTGTGGATTCCCCCAGATGCTCTCTAACCCGATCAGGTGGTGCCCGGCGGCCTCCCCGCCGGGCCGCGCCGACCGGACCTGCCGTTCGATCGGCGCGGAAACACCCGTGTGATCGGCCACAGCGAGGCCCGCCGCGGACCACCCGGAGTGCATCGAAGATCACATAACCGCAGCTAGAAGGCTGGCTTCGAGCACGTATCAGGGCCGGTCGGCGGTACCATCACATCCGCTGGACAGGCGCGCAGGGGCACCGGAGCCGTGGGGGTACCGGGCCGGTTACCCTTCACCCGCTTGGACGCAACAGGCACCGTCGGCCCGACGGCTGAACCACGCCGCCGAGCCGCATCTAGAGATCAAGGGAGAGCGCTGATGCTCCAGGGCGACACCGCCCAGCCCTCCTCCCGCAGCGATGCGTCTTCGGAAACCGTCAGCACGATCGTGCTCGCCGCGGGCGAGGGCACTCGGATGCGATCGGCGACGCCGAAGGTCCTGCACCGGCTTGCGGGCAGGCCCCTGGTCGAACACGCCGTGCGCGCCGCGGCCGGTCTCGACCCCGACTCACTGGTGGTCGTGCTGGGACACGGCCGCGAAGCCGTGGCCGAGCACCTGACCGGCCTGGCCGACGCCCTGGACCGCACGGTCGTCACCGCGGTGCAGGAAGAGCAGCTCGGCACCGGACACGCTGTCTCCTGCGGGCTTTCCGAGCTGCCGGCCGGCCTCACGGGCACGGTGCTGGTCAGCTACGGCGACGTGCCGCTGCTCGACAGCGAAGCGTTGCGCTCCCTGCTCTCCGAACACCGCGAAGCCGGCAACGCCGTCACCGTGCTGACCGCGGTCGTCGACGAGCCGACCGGCTACGGCCGGATGCTGCGCGATGCCGACGGCCAGGTGACCGGGATCGTCGAGCAGAAGGACGCCACCCCCGAGCAGGCGGCGATCACCGAGATCAACTCCGGCGTCTACGCCTTCGACGCGGAAGTGCTCGCCGACGCGCTCAAGCGGCTGTCCACCGACAACGCCCAGGGCGAGCTCTACCTGACCGACGTGCTGTCGATCGCGCGCGGCGACGGCCGCCCGGTCGGCGCGCTGATCTGCACCGACCCGTGGCTGGTCGAGGGCGTGAACGACCGGGTGCAGCTGGCCCGCCTCGGCGCCGAGCTCAACCGCCGGCTGCTGCTGCGCTGGATGCACGCGGGCGTCACCATCATCGACCCGAACTCGGTGTGGCTGGACTGCGATGTGGAGCTGGACCGCGACGTCCTGCTGGAGCCGGGCGTGCAGCTGCGCGGCGGCACCAAGGTCGGCGAGGGCGCGGTCGTCGGCCCGGACACCACGCTCACCGGCTGCGTGATCCACCCCGGCGCGTCGGTGGTGCGCACCCACGGCGAGGGCGCCGAGATCGGGCCGGACGCCAAGGTCGGGCCGTTCGCGTTCCTGCGCCCCGGCACCCGGCTCGGCACCAAGGGCAAGATCGGCACCTTCGTCGAGACCAAGAACGCCGCGATCGGCGACGGCACCAAGGTGCCGCACCTGACCTACGTCGGCGACGCGACGATCGGCGAGCAGAGCAACATCGGCGCCGCCACGGTCTTCGTCAACTACGACGGGGTGGCCAAGCACCACACCGTGATCGGATCACACGCCCGGACCGGCGCGGACAACATGTTCGTCGCCCCGGTGGAGATCGGCGACGGCGCCTACACCGCCGCCGGCTCGGTGATCACCCAGGATGTCCCGCCCGGCGCGATGGCGGTCGCCCGCGGGAAGCAAAGCAACATCGAAGGCTGGGTCGCCAGACGCCGCCCCGGTACCGCCGCAGACCAGGCCGCACAACAGGCTTTGTCGAAAGAACCAACCACCAATCCGACGAATGGCGCCCAATGACGGGCGTCTTACGGGGAGGGACGATGACCGTGAGTGCGATGTCTGCGACTCCGAAGAAGAGCCTGAAGCTCTTCTCCGGCAGCAGTCACCCGGAACTTGCCGAGGAGGTGGCCAAGCAGCTCGACGTAACGGTCACGCCCCAGGCTGCCTACAAGTTCGCCAACGGCGAGATCTTCGTGCGCTACGACGAGTCGGTTCGCGGGTGCGATGCCTTCGTCATCCAGTCGCACTGCAACCCGCTCAACGACGCGATCATGGAACAGCTGATCATGGTGGACGCGCTCAAGCGCGCCAGCGCCAAGCGCATCACCGTGGTCATGCCGTTCTACGGCTACGCCCGCCAGGACAAGAAGCACAAGGGCCGCGAGCCGATCTCGGCGCGGCTGATGGCGGACCTGTTCAAGACCGCCGGCGCGGACCGGATCATGGCGGTGGACCTGCACACCGACCAGATCCAGGGCTTCTTCGACGGTCCGGTGGACCACCTGATGGCCCAGAAGCTGCTGGCCAGCTACATGCGCGACACCTACGCGGGCGAGCAGATCACCGTGGTCTCCCCCGACTCGGGCCGGGTCCGGGTGGCGGAGAAGTGGGCCGACGACCTCGGCGGCACGCCGCTGGCGTTCATCCACAAGACCCGCGACCCCAGCAAGCCCAACCAGGTGGTCGCCAACCGCGTCGTCGGTGACGTCGAGGGCCGGCTGTGCGTGCTGGTCGACGACATGATCGACACCGGCGGCACGATCACCAAGGCCACCGAGCAGCTGCTGGCGGCGGGCGCGAAGGACGTCATCATCGCGGCCACCCACGCGGTGCTGTCCGGCCCGGCGGTGGAGCGGCTGTCGTCCTGCGGCGCGAAGGAGGTCGTGCTGACCAACACGCTGCCGATCCCGGAGGAGCGCCGGTTCCCGAACCTGACGGTCCTGTCGATCGCCCCGCTGGTCGCGGAGGCGATCCACCAGGTCTTCGAGGACGGCTCGGTCACCAGCCTCTTCGACGGCCGCGCCTGACCCAGCGGCGCCTCCCGAGGGCGCCCGCGGCGAGCGCGAAGAACCCCGAACGGCCCCGGTCCACTTCGGACCGGGGCCGTTCGACGTTCGAGGCCCGAGGCCCGAGGCCCGAGGCCCGAGGCCCGAGGCCCGAGGCCCGAGGTTCGAGGTTCGAGGTTCGAGGTTCGAGGTTCCGCAATTTCAATGGAAATCGAACCTCTGATTTCCATTGAAATTGCGGGAGTTGTCCACAGGCATCGGCGTGTCGGGTCCCGACACGCCGATGGTCCGCAATTTCCATTGAAATTGGATCTTCGATTTCAATGGAAATTGCGGACCACTCGTGGGGGCCGCGTAGCGGACCTCGTGCGCGGACCTCGTGCGCGGTCAGCGTGCGCGGTCAGCGTGCGCGGTGGGCGTGCGCGGACCCGCGTGCTGGGATCGGCGTGTGGGTCAGACGGTGGTGACGACCTCGTCGTAGTCGAGGCGGGGCAGGCGGTCGAACCAGGGGTTCTCGCCCGGCTTGCCGATGTTGACCACGACCAGCGCCTGCTGCTTGCCACCCGGGAAGAACTCCGCGTCGAGGCCCGCCTTGTCGAAACCGGTCATCGGACCGGCCGCCAGCCCGGCGGCGCGCACGCCGAGGATGAAGTACGCGATCTGCAGGCTCGCGTTGAGCTTCGCGTTGGTCAGCCGGAGGTCGTCGTTGCCGGCGAACATCTCCCGGACGCCCTCCGCGTGCGGGAACACCCGCGGCAGGTTCTCGTGGAAGTCGGTGTCGGCGGCCAGGATCGCCACCAGCGGGGCCTTCTCGGTCTTGGCCCGGTTGCCCTCCATCAGGTGCGGCAGCAGGCGCTGCTTGCCCTCGTCGGAGCGCACCAGCACGATGCGCAGCGGCTGCTGGTTCATCGACGTCGGGGCCCACTTGACCAGGTCGTAGACGGCCTGGATCTGCTCGTCGGTGACCGGCTCGTCGCTGAAGCTGTTGGCGGTGCGGGCTTCGCGGAACAGCAGGTTCTGGGCGTCCGCGCCGAGCACCAGCTGCTCGGCCTGGTCGATCGCGGTCATGAACTCACTCCTGGAGCGGTCGGGATTCCGGGGATCCGCCCGCGCACCGGGCGGATCCCCCATCCCAACATTGTTTGAGGTTTCAAATATTCCGGAACCGGCTCACTGTGACCGACCTCACGGACGGTCAGTAGCCGACCGTGAAGCGCCGCCGCCGGTGCGCGGGCTTCTCCAGCTCGTCGACGAACGCGATCGCGTAGTCCTCGCCGCCGATCGCGGAGTTCCCGTCGGCGTCGGTCACGAGCACGTCGCCGCCGAGCCGGTAGGAGCCGGTCCGCTCGCCCGGAGCGTAGGCCCCGAACGTCCCCGCCGGGCTGAGGTAGAACCAGTCCACCTCGGCGGGCGCCTGCTGGAGCGCCGCGAGCACCTCGGCGTGCGCGCCGGCCTCCGGCTTGAACTCGTCCGGGAACCCGGGCGTGTCGATCACCCGCGGACCGTCATCGGACACGCGGAGGCTCCCCGCGCCACCGACCACGCCGATCCGCAGTCCGTGCCGCTCAGCCGCCGCGAAGAGCGTGGGCACCGCGTCGAGCAGCTTCGTGCCGTCGGGCATCGGCCGTGCCGGGATGGCCACCAGCAGTGCGTCCGCGCCCGCCGTCACGTCGAGCACGAACTGCTCGTCGTGCAGCGAACCCGCTTTCCCGGGCTCGGCCAACGACTCGGCGCTCCGGGCCACGCCGATCACCTCGTGGCCGCGCCGCTTCGCCTCCCGCAGGATCGCGCCGCCGGCGTAGCCGGTCGCGCCGAACAGGACCAGTCGCATCGCATCCTCCTTCTGTGCTGGTCACCGACGCTAACCATCGGTTACCGGTGACTTCAACGTGCACTGAGTTCCTGCGGGTAACCATTGGGCGAGCGCGGCCGGAACCGGGTGGGGTCACCCGTGCGAAAACGACTATGCAAGCACCGTTTAGACTATTCGGGTTGCCTCGGCGAGGTCGGGACGTTCGCCCGGCGTGATCGGCGCGGTGGCACGGTGGCCGCCGACCACTTTGGTTGGCGCACTGATGTCGCTCACACCCCGGGTGCCCGTTCGGCACCGCGTCGTAATCACGCCAGTAGCGCGCCCCACCGCCGCAGGCCAGCGACCAATTCACGTTCCGCCCGACGTCATGAGGAGTGCACCACCGTGTCCGAGGTACGTATCGCCGTCGAGCAGCGCACCGAGTTCGGCAAAGGAGCGGCCCGCCGCACCCGCCGCGCCGGCAAGATCCCCGCGGTGCTCTACGGTCATGGCTCCGACCCGAAGCACCTGTCCCTGCCCTCCGTGGAGTTCGCCCGCGCGATCCGCGAGAACGGGCACAACGCGGTGCTGACGCTTGATGTGTCCGGTGGCGACAGCGAGCTCGCCCTCACCAAGACCATCACCACGCACCCGATCAAGAACTACATCGAGCACGTCGACCTGCTGCTGGTCAAGCGCGGCGAGAAGGTCACCGTCGCGGTGCCGGTCGTGCTGGTCGGCGAGGCCGGCCCCGGCGGCCTGGTCAGCCAGGAGGTCACCGAGGTCGAGATCGAGGCCGAGGCCCTGCACATCCCCGAGCAGCTGGAGCTGTCGATCGCCGGTGCCGAGATCGGCACCCAGCTCCACGCCTCCGACATCCAGCTGCCCGCGGGCGTCATCCTGCAGGCCGACCCCGAGGCGCTGGTCGTCAACGTCACCGAGGCCGCGGCTTCGATGGCCGAGGAAGCCGCTGAGGCCGCCGAAGGCGAGACCGCCGAAGAGGCCTGAGCCTCCGACGTCGGGCGCACCGCGCGCCGTCCCGATCCCTGTGATCGGGACGGCGCGCTGCGTGCCATCTAGAGCAGGAGACTTCTTCCCGTGAGCACTCCGGATTCGGTCGCGTTGATCGTCGGACTCGGCAATCCCGGGCCGCGCTACGAGGGGAACCGGCACAACATCGGTTTCCTGGTCGCCGACGAGCTCGCCGACCGGATCGGCGGGAAGTTCAAGGCGCACAAGGCCGGTGCCGACGTCGTCGAGGGGCGGCTGGCCGGCGCGCGCGCCGTGCTGGTGAAGCCGCGCTCGTTCATGAACCTCTCCGGCGGCCCGGTGGCCGGCGCGGTGAAGTTCTACAAGGCGCCGCCGGAATCCGTGATCGTGATCCACGACGAGCTCGACCTGCCGTTCGGCACCGTCCGGCTCAAGCGCGGTGGCGGCGAGAACGGCCACAACGGGCTGCGTTCGATCAGCAAGTCCATCGGCACCCGCGACTACCTGCGGGTCCGCTTCGGCATCGGCCGCCCGCCCGGCCGGATGGACCCGGCCGATTACGTCCTCAAGGACTTCTCCGGTGCCGAGCGCAAGGAGCTCGCGTACTTCATCGACCTCTGCGCGGACGCGGTGGAGGCCCTGGTCACCGACGGCCTCGAAGCCGCCCAGAACCGCTTCCACTGACCCGCGAGCTGAAGGGCCCGCACCGAGCTCGGTGCGGGCCCTTCAGCGTGACCGTCCACAAAGGTCATTCGGTGGGGACCAGCGCGGCCGTGGCGGCCCTCTTGAGCTTCCCCGACGGGGTCTTGGGCAGCGAGCCCGGCTGCAGCACGACGACCGCCGACGGGCGCACTCCCACCGCGTCGACGATGCGCGCCGCGACCTCCTTGCGCAGCGCCTTCTCCGCGGACTCGTCGCCCGCCAGGCGCGACTCCAGCACCACCGCGAACCGCTCGCGGCGGCTCCCGGCGTCCTGCCGGACCGCGGCGGCGTTGCCCGCGCGCACGCCCTCGACCTGGCAGGCGGCCCGCTCGATGTCCACCGGGTAGATGTTGCGGCCGCCCATGATGATCACGTCCTTGCGGCGCCCGCAGATCACCACCTGGCCGTCGACCAGGTAGCCCTCGTCCCCGGTGTCCAGCCAGCCGTCATCGTCCTGCGTGGACAGCGGGCCGTCCATGGTCAGGTAGCCCGGCGTCACCGCCTCGCCCCGGATCCGCAGCCGCCCCACCTGCCGCTCCTCCAGCCGCCGGCCCGAGTCGTCGACGACGTCGACGTCCAAGCCCGGCAACGGGTTTCCCAGCAACGCGAACCGCCGCGCCCGCTCGGCGTCCGGCGATGCGGGTTCGGCCCGCCGCTGCTGCTCCAGCGCATCCGCGTCGACGGTGTCGACCTCCAGCCCGCGCCCCAGCGGCGCGAACGACACCGCGAGCGTGGCCTCGGCCATCCCGAACGCGCACACCATGCAGTCCGGGCTCATCCCGAACCTGGCCCCCGCGTCGGTGAACGCCTGCGCCGCCGCCGGATCGATCGGTTCGGCGCCGTTGAGCGTGAACCTCAGGCTCGACAGGTCGAAGTCGCCGTCGTCGGCGCGGGCCATCCGGCGACCGACGATCGCGTAGGCGAAGTTCGGCGCGGCGGTCACGGTTCCCCGGTAGCGGCTGATCAGCTCGGGCCAGAGCAGCGGCCGGGCCAGGAAGTCGGCCGGGGTGACCTTGACCGCCGACATGCCGATCGCCATCGGCACCGTCAGGCAGCCGACCATCCCCATGTCGTGGAACAGCGGCAGCCAGGACACCGCGACGTCGTGCGCGGGATCGAGCCGGGCGGCGGTGACCATCGCCCGGAGGTTGGCGTGGAGGTTGCCGTGGGTGATCCGCACGGCCTTGGGGTCGGCGGTGGAGCCGCTGGTCAGCTGCAGCAGCGCGGTCGCGTCCTCGTCGACGTCGACCGGCGCGGCGAGCGGTTCGCCGCCGGTGAGCCCGGCCAGGTTCCGGCAGCCGATCGCGTTCTCCTCCAGCACGCCGGCCAGATCCTCGAACGGGGCGCCCAGCAGCACCAGCCGGGCACCGATCATCTTGAGCACCCGGACGGTGTCCTCGGCCCAGTGCGCGAGGTCGGTGCGCGGCGTCGGCTGGTGCAGCATCGTCACGCTGCCGCCGCCGAGCCACACGGCCTGCACGGCGGGAGCGATCAGGCCGGGATCGGCGGCGAGGATCGCGACGACCCGCCCGGGCCCGAGGTCGTCGCCCAGCGCCCCGGCCATCCGCAGCGCGTCGGCGTGCACCTCAGCCCAAGTCCGGAACCACGGCTGCTCGGGCTCGCCCGTCGTGAGCCCCCGCGCCTGCGGACCGGAGTTCTCCCGCGCGGACGCCACCAATGTCTCCACGAACCGACTCATGTGACGCAGCTTACGAGCACGGTGATCGCGCGCACAGGTTTCGCCACAACGGCCAGCTCATCGAGCACCCCGCAAGGGCGAAGATCCCGATTTCAGGCGAAGTCAGGTCAGCCGAGCTGGTCGGCGAGCTCCATCCAGCGCATTTCGACCTCGTCCTTCTCCTGCTGGAGCCCGCGCAGCTCCGCGTTCAGCTCCGCCAGCCGCTCCGGCGCTGTCGCGGCCTCCGCGAGCTTCTCGTGCAGCCGCGCTTCGCGCTCCGCGAGCTTGTCGAGCTGACGCTCGCAGCGCGCGAGGTCCTTGCGCGCCGCGTGCTCCTCCGCTCCGGAGAGCCCTCGCGGCTTCGCCGCGTCGGTCGCCTGCTTGCCGACGCTGCCTTCGGCCGCTTCCAGCAGCGACTGACGCCGCTGCAGATATTCGTCGATGCCGCCCGGCAGGTGCGTGAGGCCGCCGTCGCCGAACAGCGCGTGCACGCTGTCGCACACGCGCTCCACCAGGTACCGGTCGTGGGAGACGACCACCAGCGTGCCCGGCCAGGTGTCGAGCAGGTCTTCGAGCTGCTGCAGGGTGTCGATGTCGAGGTCGTTGGTGGGCTCGTCGAGGATCAGCACGTTCGGCTCGGCCATCAGCAGCCGGGCCAGCTGCAGGCGGCGGCGCTCGCCGCCGGAGAGGTCTTCGACGGGCGTCCACTGCCGTCCCTTGCCGAAGCCGAAGCGCTCGCCGAGCTGCGATGCGGACAGCTCGTACTTGCCGAGGGTGACCCGCTCGGCGACGTTCTCGATCGCCTCCAGCACCCGCCAGTGCCCGGGCAGGTCGTGCAGTTCCTGGGTCAGGTGCGCCAGCCGCACCGTCTTGCCCTCGATGCGCTTGCCCGCGTCGGCTTCGCGTTCGCCGGCGAGCAGCTTCAGCAGCGTCGTCTTGCCGGAGCCGTTGACGCCGACCAGGCCGATCCGGTCGCCGGGGCCGATGCGCCAGGTGACGCCGTCCAGCAGCGTGCGGTCGGCGATCCGGAGGTCGACGTCCTCCAGCTCCAGCACCGTCTTCCCGAGGCGGCGCTTGGCGAACGCCACCAGCTCGACGGTGTCGCGCGGCGGCGGCACGTCGGCGATCAGGGCCTCGGCCGCCTCCATCCGGTACCGGGGCTTGGAGGTGCGGGCCTTCGCGCCGCGCTGCAGCCACGCGAGTTCCTTGCGCGCGAGGTTCTGCCGCTTCTCCTCCGCCTGCTGGGCGATGCGGGCTCGTTCGGCGCGGGCGAAGACCCAGTCGGCGTAGCCGCCTTCGTACTGCTCCACGCGGCCCTGGACGACCTCCCAGGTGCGGTTGCAGACGGTGTCCAGGAACCAGCGGTCGTGGGTGACGATCACCAGCGCGCACTTGCGCTCCAGCAGGTGATCGGCCAGCCAGTGCACGCCCTCGACGTCCAGGTGGTTCGTCGGCTCGTCCAGCACCAGCAGGTCCAGATCGCGCACCAGCGCGGCGGCCAGCGCGACGCGGCGGCGCTCGCCGCCGGAGAAGTCGGTGACCGGGGTGTCCAGGCCGAGACGGGTCATGCCGAGGCCGCTGAGCACCGAGCGCACCTGCGGATCGGCGGCCCATTCGTGCTCGGCGCTGAAGCCGTGCGGGTCGAGCACCGCGTTGCGCACCGTGGAGTCGGCGGGCAGCTCGGTGCGCTGCGTGACGACGGCCATCCGCAGGTCGCGGCTCTGGCTGACCCGGCCGTTGTCGGGCTCCGCGAGGCCGGCGAGCACCTCCAGCAGCGTGGTCTTGCCGCCGCCGTTGAGGCCGACGACCCCGATGCGCTCCCCCGCCGAGACCCCGAGCGAGACGCCGTCCAGCAGCGGGCGCACGCCATAGCTCTTGCTGACCGATTCCAGATTGACCAGGTTCACCATCGGGTGTTCGTCTACTCCATCAACTGCGTTGCGTGATCACGGGCTGGGGTCCCGACCCGAGTTTCAATTGAAACTGCAGACCGGGGTCCTAGGCGCGCAGTTTCAATTGAAACTGCACTTCAGGCGTGGACCTGGGGCGGGGTGGGGCGGTGAGCGGGCTCCTCGGAGACCACCCGGGCTCCCGGGACGGGACCGTGGGCGACGCGGACCGTGCGGCACACGCCCGCGCCGGAGAGCTCGGCCGCCACCCGGACCGCCGAATCCGCGTCGGTGCAGAGGAAGGCGCAGGTCGGGCCCGAGCCCGACACGATCCCGGCGAGCGCGCCCGCCTGCACTCCCGCGCGCAGCGTGCGCCGCAGCCCGGGGCGCAGCGACACGGCCGCCGCCTGCAGGTCGTTGCCCAGCAGCAGGGCGAGCTGCCGCGGGTCTCCGGAGGCCAGCGCCTCCAGCAGCGGCTCGACCTCCCCGACGCGGTTCGGCTTCGACTCCGCCCGCAGCCGGTCGAGTTCGGTGTAGACGCCGGGCGTGCCCAGCCCGCGGCGATCGAGCGCGATGACCCAGTGGAAGGTGTGCCGCGCCAGCACCGGCACGAGCCGCTCGCCGCGGCCGGTGCCCAGCGCCGTGCCGCCCTGCAGCGAGAACGGGACGTCGCTGCCCAGCTTCGCGGCGATCTCGCTGAGGTCGTCGCGCCCCAGCTCCAGCCGCCAGAGGTGGTTCAGCGCCAGCAGCGTCGCCGCCGCGTCGGCGCTGCCGCCGGCCATCCCGCCGGCGACCGGGATGCCCTTGTTGATCGACAGCCGCACCCCGGGCTCTTCCGGATCGCGCCCGCTGTGCTCGGCGAGCAGCTGCACGGCCTTCCAAGCCAGGTTGCTGGGGCCGGTGGGCACCGAGTCCGCACCATCGCCGTGCACGTCGATGCCGGGTTCCTCGGCGACCAGCACGGTGACCTCGTCGGTCATCGACAGCGCCTGGAAGACGGTGACCAGCTCGTGGTAGCCGTCCGGGCGCGGGTCACCGACCGACAGGTGCAGGTTCACCTTGGCCGGGACGCGAACGGTGATGGGTGTAGGAACCACGGAGAGCACTCTTAGAGCGTACGTGTAGAGGAAACCCCGCCGCCGACTTCCCTGCGTATAAGAGCCTATCCAGCCCACCTTTCGGAGCGGTGCGGGTAGCGGAACCTCAGACGCCGCCTGGACTCCGGGATCCCCGACACACGTATGCCCAATACGACGCGTCGGGGCTGTCCTCGCCAAGAACCCCGTCGGGGTGGGCACAGCCTGAGAACCCGCGGCGGTGCTAGTTGCGTGCGTGGGCTAAGCGGCTCCGCCGCTTCAAGAACAAAGCGGAAAATGCGGTGAAGGGCGCTTCCCGGCGATCAACTCGCCGGGAAGCGCCCTCCAGCGCGGATGCTGCGATCAGGCCGCCGGGATGACCGCGACGCCGCCGTACTTCTGGTTGATGAAGTCCTTGACCTGCTGGGACCGCAGCAGCTCGGCGAGCTTCTGGATCCGCGGGTCCTTCTCCAGCGCCGGGCTGGTCACCAGGCCGTTGGCGTACGGGTTGTTCTCCGGGCTCTCCACGAGGACCGGGTTCTGCAGGTTCGCCTTGATCGCGTAGTTGCCGTTGACCACCGCGGCGGCGGCGTCGTCCACCGAGCGCGGCAGCTGGTCCGGCGACAGGTCCTTGAACTTGATGTTCTTGGGGTTCTCCGCGATCGCCGACTCCAACCGGGTGCCCACCGCGGCGTCCGGCTTGAGCTTGATCAGGCCGCCCTGCTCCAGCAGCTTCAGGCTGCGGAACTGGTTCGCCGGGTCGTTGGACAGCGTGACCGTCGCGCCGTCCTGGACCTCCTGCAGCGACTTGACCTTGTTGGAGTACACCGCGAGCGGCTCCAGGTGCACGGCCTGGATCCAGACGAAGTCGCCGCCGCGCTGCTTGCGGTACTCGTCCAGGTAGGGCTGGTGCTGGAAGTAGTTCGCCTCCAGCTCGCCGTGCGCGACGGCCTCGTTCGGCCGGTTGTAGTCGTCGAACTTGACGATCTCGATGTCGAGCCCGGCCTGCTTCGCCAGGTTGTCCTTGACGTACTGCAGGATCTCGCCGTGCGGCGTCGGGCTGACCGCGACCCGCAGCGGGGCGTTCGGGTCCGAGGAGGCCTGGCCGCCGCCACCTCCGCACGCGGCCAGCACCACGCCGGCCGCGGCCACCAGGGCGGCAAAACGCAAACGCATCAGAGTTCGTCCTTTCTGGACAGTGGTTGGGAGGTCGTCCCAAGCAGGAAGAGGTTCGGGTGGGCGTCGCCCACGAGGTCAGCTCGTCGCGGTCCGGCGCCGGTCGACGAGCTTCGCGGTCCGGTCGGTGATCAGCTGCATCGCGAAGGCCAGCACGCCGAGCACGACCACCGATCCCCACAGGATCCGGTCGTCGTAGCCCTGGTAGCCGTCCTGGATCGCGGTCGTGCCCAGCCCGCCGCCGCCGATCGCGCCGGCCATCGCGGCATAGCCGACCAGCGCCACGGCGGTGACGCCGACCGCGCCGACCAGCGCGGCCCGCGCCTCGCCGAGCAGCACCGTCCACACGATCCGCAGCTTGCTCGATCCGGTCGTGATCGCAGCCTCGACCACGGTGAAGCTGACCTCGCGCAACGCGTTCTGCGTCAGCCGCGCGAAGAACGGGATGGCGCCGATGGTCAGCGGCACGATCACCGCGGTGCTGCCGATCGACGTGCCGATCAGCAGCCGGGTGAACGACGCCAGCACCACCAGCAGAACGACGAACGGCACCGAACGCACCACGTCGACGACCACGCCGAGCACCCGGTACAGCACGGGCTTCGGGTTCAGGCCGACCGGCGAGGTCAGGTGCAGCAGCACCCCGAGCGGCAGGCCTCCCAGCACCGCCAGCAGGGTCGACACCAACACCATGTAGAGCGTGTCGATCGTCGCTTCACCAAGAATTCCAAGGACCTCCGACCAGGGGGTCACATCACTCACGCAGCAGCTCCGTCAACGCACACCGGGGCGCGTCGCACATGCGCGTCCCGCTCGACCATCCACTTCAGGGCCGCCTCGGCTCGCTCGCCGGTCAGGCCCACCTTGAACTTCGCCACGGGCGTGTCACCCAGCCTGGTCAACCCGCCGCCCAGGATCGCGAGCTCGACCCCGAACCGGCCGGCGGCCTCCGGCAGCAACGCGCCGACCGCGGCGAAACCGACCAGCACGACCTCGGCGACGACGTCGTGCCGGCCGCCGGGCCGCAGCGAATCGCCCTGGTCGGTGCCGGGCAGCAGCGTGTCGCCCACCCGGCTGCCGGGCTCGGCGACGAGGTCGATGACCTTGCCGTGCTCGACCACCCGGCCGTCCTCCAGCACCGCGACGTCGTCGGCGATCTTGCGCACCACGGCCATGTCGTGGGTGACCACCAGCACGGTGACGCCCAGTTCGGCGCGGGCGCGGTCCAGCACCGTGAGCACCGAGTCGGTGGTGCTCGGGTCGAGCGCCGAGGTCGGCTCGTCGGCCAGCAGCACCGACGGCTTGGCGGCCAGCGCACGCGCCACCGCGATCCGCTGGCGCTGCCCGCCGGAGAGCTGGTCGGGGTAGACGGAGGCCTTATCGGTCAGGCCCACGAGGTCCAGCAGCTCGCCGACGCGGGTGCGCCGCTGCGGGCCGCTGACACCGGCCGCTTCCAGCGGCAACGCGACGTTGCCCGCGGCGGTGCGCTGGCGCAGCAGCGAATCGCCTTGCGGCACAACGCCGATCTGGCGACGCGCCGCGCGAAGCGCCTTGCCGCCGAGGGAAACGAGGTCGGTGCCGTCGACGCGGATGGCGCCGCCGTCCGGCTTCTCCAGCAGCGCGATGCACCGGGCCAGGGTCGACTTGCCGGCCCCGCTCGGACCGACCACCCCGCACACCGCACCGGCCGAAACCTCCATCGACACGCCGTCGAGGGCGCGGACGGTTCCGTTGTTGTGCTGGAAGGACTTGGTCAGGTTCTCAACTGTGATCACGATCGGCTCCACATCAGCTCGCGACGGCCGCGCGCACGACAGGGCGGCAGGCCAAGGAACTTCGGAAAGGGAGGAAGAGCTGGGTCACATCTCGCGACGACAGGCGGTGGTGGTGCGACGCCCGTGGTCGATGACGCGACGCTGCGTCAGCAGCCTCCGGATGTGGTTCTGCCGGGATCGGGCCAGCTGAGCTCGGGTCTGACCCGCAGGCGGGCTGGCTAACAGCGCGTTGGAATCCACAACAACTCCATCGGTCCTGGCGTTAGCACCTGCCCATCGGGTGGTTGCTGCGGCGTCGCGGAGCCAGGTCTCTCGGCCGCTCGGGATGGATTTCCCGAATAGTAGAACCCACTGGCGGATTCCAGCGCAAGTTGATAGTCGTCACTTTCCGAAATCGTCTGTCAAATCACACACCCGGACGAGCGGGAATTTTCCTGGCGCGCCAGGTGTTCTCAGTGACTCCGAGTAGTGGATCGACCTCGGTTGGCAAGCGCCCGGACGGGTGGTTCAGCGACCGCTCTCGGTAGCCGCGGCCTCCGCGATGCGCGCGAAGTCGGCGATCTCCAACTGCTCACCGCGAATCGACGGATCCACCCCGGCGGCCCGGAGGACTTCCTCCGCGCGCGCCGCGGACCCGGCCCAGCCGGACAGCGCGGCGCGCAACGTCTTGCGCCGCTGGGCGAACGCCGCGTCCACCACCCGGAAGACCTCCGCGCGCGGCGCGGTCGACGGCGGTTCGACGCGCTCGAACGACACCAGCCCGGAGTCCACATTGGGCACCGGCCAGAACACCTTGCGCGGCACCGGACCCGCGCGCCGCACGTCGGCGTACCACGCGGCCTTGGCGCTGGGCACGCCGTAGACCCGGCTGCCCGGCTTGGCGGCCATCCGGTCGGCGACCTCGGACTGCACCATGACCAGGCCGTGCCGCAGGCTCGGCAGTTCGGCCAGCAGGTGCAGCACCACCGGCACGGCGACGTTGTACGGCAGGTTCGCGACCAGCGCGGTCGGCGGCGCCGGGAAGTCCGCGGCGGTCACCCGCAGGGCGTCGGCCTCGATCACGGTGAGCCGGTCGGCCAGCGCCGGGGCGAACTCGGCGGCGGTGCGCGGCAGCCGCGCCGCGAGCACCGGATCGATCTCGACGGCCGTCACGGCACCGGCGGCCGGGAGCAGGGCGAGCGTCAGGGAGCCCAGGCCGGGGCCGACCTCCAGCACGACGTCGTCCGCCGTGACCGACGCCGAGGCCACGATGCGGCGCACCGTGTTCGGGTCGTGCACGAAGTTCTGGCCGAGCTTCTTCGTCGGGCGGATGTCGAGCTCCTCGGCCAACCGGCGCACGTCGGCCGGGCCGAGCAGAGTCGCCTGCTGGTCGTCCACACGGAAAAACTACCCGCGCCCCGAAGCCACCGTCCCCGCACCCCGACCAGCAGAACCACGAAGGGCACCTACCACCGGACCATCCGGCGAGAGGCGCCCTTCATTTCGCGCAACGCACATGATCGACACCCGGACGAAGCCGCTTCGACCATCCGCTCGACCGCGAGCGCGACGCCCAGTCCGCGTGATCGAAAGCCGCCGCAAGCGGCGTAGCCGCTTAGCCCACGCACGCAACTAGCACCGCTGCGGGTTCTCAGACGTCGTCTGGCGAGGACAGCCCCGACGCGTCGTATTGGACATACGTGTGTCGGGGATCCCGGAGTCCAGGCGGCGTCTGAGGTTCCGCCACCCGCACCGTCACGCAAAATGCGTCTGGAATACCGCTTGTCAGCTGAGGCCCAGCTTGGAGGAGCAGCCCGGCCAGGCTCCGTAGCCGCCGCCGCGGGCCGCGCGGACCTTCTCCGCGACCGCGATCTGCTGCTCGCGGCTCGCCTGGTGCGGGTACGGCGCGTACTGGTCGCCGCCGTAGGCGTCCCAGGTGGACTTGTTGAACTGCAGGCCGCCGTAGTAGCCGTTGCCGCTGTTGATCGCCCAGTTGCCGCCGGCCTCGCACTGCGCCAGCTTGTCCCAGACCCCGCTGTTCGGCGGCTGCTTCCCGCCGACGCGCACGACCTTGGGCTGCGCTTCCTTGGTGATCTTCTCGCCGACGGCTTCCCGGCCGATCTCGTCGCCGTTGCGCGTGGTGACCCGGGTGAACACGATCTTCTCGCCGGGCACGCCGGGGAACTCGACCCGCTCCTCGCCCTTGAACATCGTGTTGTCGACGATCTCCTGCACCGGGGGCGCGACCGGCATCGTCACGTTGATGACCATGCTGCCGGTGCGGTCGATGCGGATCTCGGCGCCGGTGACCAGCCGCTGGTCGCCGCCGGGCGTGATCGTGTCCTCGGGGCCGAGTTCGAGCTTCTGCTCCTTGACCAGCTCGTCGATGTTGACGGCGGTCGTGGTCAGCTGCCGCGGCTCGTTGCCACCGTCGATGACGGTGATGTTCTTGCTGGTCTTGACGACCAGGTCCAGGCCCTGCTCGGGCACGGCCATGGTGCGGTCGGCGGAAAGCCACGCCCCGTCGGCCTGCACGCCGAGCTGGCGCAGCGCCTGGTCCACCGTGACCGAGCGGACCCATTCCTCGCGCGGCTCGCCGTCGACGGTCAGCTTCAGCAGCCGACCGCGGTCGAGGGTGATGGTGTCGCCGTGGCTGACCTTGGCCTGCGGCGAGGGGCTCAGCGCGTCGTGCTGGCCGACGGCGATGCCCTCGTCCTCGAGCACGTCGGCGACGGTGCCCTCGTAGGTGCTGACGGTGCGCTCGTGCCCGTCGACCTCGACGGTCACCGACTTGTCCATCGCGGCGGCCGCGCCGCCGGTGCCGGTGAGGGTGAGCAGCACGCCGGCCACCGCGCCCTTGAGGAAGCGCCGCTTCCAGGTGGCGATCGCGTCGACGACCTCCTGCGGCGGGGTGTCGTCCTCCTCCGCCTCCGGCAACGCGTCCGGGATGACCAGCGGCGGCAGCACCGTGGTCTCGGCGTTGATCAGCCGGATGACCTCGTCGACGTCGATCTCGGCGGTCGCGAGCATGTCCGCGGCGTCCGGGCCGAGAACGTCGTAGATGTCCGCCGGGGTGATCTCGAGCGAGCCCGGCGGGAAGCTCGGGTGGTCCTCGGCCGGGTACCGCTGCGGCTCCGGGCGGTCCAGGAGTCCGACTGCGGTGTGCTGCTCGGCCTGGACCGGGGTGAACCAGTCCGTCGCAGGCTCGAAGGATTCGGCCCAGTAGCCGTCGTCCGACCGGTAGGCATGGCCGGGATAGCTGGGCTCGCCGCGTCCGTTCACAGGGTCGTTACCTCCCGAAGGCGGAAGTCGCGCTCGCGTGATGCGGAGCGGAGGTGGCGTCGGGCGAGACCCATGTCGTCGCTCAACTCCCTCGCTCCTCGCGTGCACACAACCTTCGTGCTTCGTGTCTGTATCCGACTCCCGCAGCCAAGCGCCGTCCTAGCCGACCGAGGCTCCGTTGCCCACGGCCCGCTTCCCCGACGTACACCGGCGAGACTTACGGGCGTTCCCCATGACTGGTTGTCATCGGTTACGAGGCCGAGACTCTAGCGTGATCAATGCAGCCAGCCAAGGACCCCGATCGGGCTTGTGATCTGCGTTACACTGATTTGCCGAGCAACCGAGCACGATCAGTAAGCGAGATCGCCCGCATTTGGTCCGTTCGGGGGTACCGTCGCCGCCCCGTTAACTGGGCGACCAGGCTCTTGGGTGACATATCACACGCCCCCGACACCTGCGGTTTCCATGACCGGCACGCGGTTTCCGGGCCGGGAACCGGACCCGGCCCGAGCACTCAACGCGCTCGGGCCGGGCCTCCCTCCCCTCACCCGAGGGATCTGTGCCCCGCAGCGAGTTGATCACCTCATCGCGGCAGGCCCAGCTTCCGCGCGCACGCGGGCCAGGCTCCGAAGCCGCCGCGCGCCACGCGCAGCGCCTCCGCGATGACGATCTGCTGCTCCCGCGACGCCCGGTGCGGGAACTTGTGGAACCGGTTGCCACCGTGCGCGGCCCAGGTCCGGCGGTTGAACTGCAGGCCGCCGTAGTAGCCGTTGCCGGTGTTGGCGGCCCAGTTGCCGCCCGATTCGCACTTCGCGAGCCGGTCCCAGACGCCCGCCCGCGCGGCTGGCGGCGCGCTCGGAGACGCCGCCGCCATCGGCGCCGCACCGCAGACCACGATGCTCGCCACTACCGTCGCCTTCGCGAACAAACCGAACTTCATCGCAATCCTGACTGCCGTGCCTCCGGGTAGGAGGTTCTCCGCCCAGCGGGGCGGAATTTCGGGGTGCTGGCCCCCATCCCGGCTTCCGAAGTGGACGGTAGGGACGACGTAGCGGACTGCAAGCGGGCGCGATTCGGCGCGCAATAGCAAAGAACTGCGAGTGAAAGGAATACGGGTGGGGTTACGCCTGATCGAGCCGGAACACTCGCTCGGCCGTGGCGGTGGTCGCCACCACGAGTTCTTCAAGCGTCATTCCACGGAGTTCGGCAAGATCCTGAAGGGTGTAATTGACGCAGTACGGCTCGTTCGGGCGTCCGCGGAACGGGTGCGGGGTCAGGAACGGGGCGTCCGTCTCCACCACGAACTGGTCCAGCGGCACCAGCTGCGCGGCCTCCCGGAGCGCCTTGGCGTTGGCGTTGCGGAAGGTCGCGGTCCCGGCGAAGGACAGCACGTAGCCGGCGTCCACGCAGGACCGGGCGAACTCGGCGTCCCCGGAGAAGCAGTGGAACACCACGGTTTCGGGGGCGCCCTCTTCTGCCAGGATCCGCAGGATGTCCTGGTGCGCCTCGCGGTCGTGGATCATCAGCGGCTTGCCGACGCGCTTGGCCAGGTCGATGTGCCAGCGGAAGGCCTCCTGCTGCGGCTCCGGCGGCGAGTAGTCCCAGTAGTAGTCGAGCCCGGTCTCGCCGACCGCGACCACCCGGGGGTGCGCGACGAGCCGCTCCAGCACCTGCCGGTCGGCGTCGTCGAAGTCCTTCGTCCGGGTGGGGTGCAGCGCCACCGCCGCGAACACCCGGTCGTCCCAAGTGGACGCCTCGACGGCCCACTCGGCGGAGGAGATGTCGTCGGCGACGGTCACCACCCGACCGACCCCGGCGGCCTGCGCGCGGTCCACCATGGCGCGCACCTCGTCGGGCGTCTTCGCGCCGCAAGCGTCGAGATGGGTGTGCGCGTCGACCGCGGGCGCGGGCAGCGCCTCCGGCACCGGCGGCAGCTCCCGCTTCCGGTCCCGCTTGCTCATCGCACCTCTCCAACGCAGGCAGCACTCGGGTGGGTCGACCAACGAGGGGTGGGGCACCGACGGACTCCGTCATGGGTGCCCCAACCCTCGGGTGATCAGCTTTCGATCGGGGCCCATTCCGGGCCGGTCTCGCCGAGCTTCGGGTCCAGCTTGGCGAACAGCGGCGTCGGCTTCTGCAGCGGCCGGCCGACCTCGATCTCGGTGGACCGCCATGCCGCCTGCTCGCCGGCGTAGTCGCCCATCAGCACCGGGTACTCGATGCTCGGGTCGTCCAGGTCGGTCACCTCGCGGATCTCCGGCTGGGCCGACCAGACCCCGGTGCCGCCGAGCAGCTCGTGCACCTTCTGCGCCGAGTGCGGCAGGAACGGGGTGAGCAGCGTGTTGGCGTCGGAAACCACCTGAAGCGCCGTGTGCAGCACGGCGTCCCGCCGGTCCGGGTCCTCCTTGAGCTTCCACGGCTCCTGGTCGGACAGGTACTTGTTCGCCGCCGACACGACCCGCATGGCCTCCTGCGAGGCGGCCTTGAAGCGGGACCGCTGCAGGTGCCCGCCGACGGTGTCGAAGGCGTTGCGGGACAACGCCTTCAGCTCCTCGTCGGCGGCCTGGGGCGCGGTCGGCGCGGGCACCGCGCCGTTGTTCTTCGCGGCCATCGAGATGGACCGGTTGACCAGGTTGCCCCACTCGTTGGCCAGCTCGAAGTTGGTGCGCCGGACGAACTCGTCCCAGGTGAAGTCGGTGTCCTGGTTCTCCGGCCCCGCGACCGAGATGAAGTACCGCAGGGTGTCCGGGCCGAACTCGCGCAGGAAGTCCCGCACGTAGATCACCGTGCCGCGGGAGGTGGAGAACTTCGACCCGCTCATGGTGAGGAACTCGCTGGAGACGATCTCGTCCGGCAGGTTCAGCTCGCCGTACGGGCCGACCTCGCCACCGCGGTCGCCCTGGCCGTTGTGGCCCATCAGCAGCGTCGGCCAGATCTGGGCGTGGAAGGTGATGTTGTCCTTGCCCATGAAGTAGTAGCCCTGGGCTGCCGGATCGGTCCACCACTGCTTCCAGGCGTCCGCGTCACCGGTCCGGCGGGCCCACTCGACGCTGGCCGACAGGTAGCCGATCACCGCGTCGAACCAGACGTAGAACCGCTTCATCGGCTGGTCGCGCCAGCCGTCCAGCGGGATCGGCACGCCCCAGTCCAGGTCCCGGCTGATCGCCCGGGGCCGCATGTCGTCGACCAGGTTCTGGGCGAACTTGAGGACGTTGGGCCGCCAGCCGGTGCGCGTGGACAGCCACTTGCCCAGCGACTCGGTGAACGCGGGCAGGTCCAGGAACAGGTGCTCGGTCTCGACGAACTCCGGCTTCTCGCCGTTGATCCGGGACACCGGGTTGATCAGGTCGGCCGGGTCGAGCTGGTTGCCGCAGTTGTCGCACTGGTCGCCGCGCGCGCCGTCGTAGCCGCAGATGGGGCAGGTGCCCTCGATGTAGCGATCGGGCAGCGTGCGGCCGGTGGACGGGCTGATCGCGCCGGTGGTGGTCTTCGGCAGCACGTAGCCGTTGCGGTACAGCGCGAGGAAGATCTGCTGGACGACCTCGTAGTGGTTGCCCGTGGTGGTGCGGGTGAACAGGTCGTAGGACAGGCCGAGGCCCTGCAGGTCCTCGGCGATCACCCGGTTGTACTTGTCGGCGAGCTGGCGGGTGGTCAGCCCCTCGTTCTCGGCCTGCACCGAGATCGGCGTGCCGTGCTCATCGGTGCCGGACACCATGAGCACCCGGTTGCCGGCCATTCGCTGGTAGCGAGAGAAGACGTCCGAGGGCACACCGAAACCGGAGACGTGGCCGATGTGCCGTGGACCGTTCGCATAGGGCCAGGCCACAGCGGTCAACACAGAGGCACTCATGGTGCTTAGCCTACGGTTCGAGGGGTCGTGACCTCGAACCGGTTCTCGTTAGAGCTTGTCAGAGAACTCGCTTTGCGTGGCGGTGCGGGTGGCGGCCCCCCTGCGGGAGTTACAGACGCCGCCTGGCTGTGGGATCCCCGACACACGTATGTCCGATACGACGCGTCGGGGCTGTCCTCGCCAGACGACGTCTGAGAACCCGCAGCGGTGCCGGTTGCGTAGGTGGGCTAAGCGGCTGCGCCGCTTCAAAAACAACACCCGCCCCTTCCGCACTCAACATCAAACCTCTAGTCGTGAGCGGCAGGTGACGACCGGGATCAGCACCGCACGGGCTGGGCCCCGGCCGGGTCGAGGGCGTTGAGCACCATGCGCCCGACGTGCGGGTTGAACGCCACCGCGACGTGCTCGGAGAAGTCCTGCGGGCAGACGTCCTGGAGCACGATGTTGGTCGCGTTCGGCGCGTCCAGGTAGCCGCTGGTGTACGGGGTGACCAGCTGGTCGTACTTGGTCATGATCGTCGTGTACTCGATGCCGGGCACCGCGGCGCCGTCGGCGTTGAGCTTCGTCATGAACTCGGAGTCCTTGAAGAACTGGCGGCACGAACCGCACAGCTCGTCCGGGATCTGGCCGACGACCGGCAGCTCCTCGGCCAGCCGGTCCAGCAGCTCCGAGGTGTTCTGCAGCGTGGTGCCGTCGTAGAGCGGCGTGATCGCGACGTAGCGCTGCACCTTCTCGGCACCGCCCAGGAACTTCAGGTAGTACTGCGGCATCACGGTGCCCTCGGAGTGGCCGACCAGGTCGACCTTCTCGGCGCCGGTGGCGGCCAGCACCCGGTCGACGAAGTCGGCGAGCTCGGGCGCGCTCTCCTCCATCGGCGCGAATCCTCCGGTGATCTGCGGGACCCCGGGCGGGAGGCCGTAGGTCAGGGCGAAGGCGCAGTAGCCCTGGTCGGCCAGCACCGGCCCCAGGTACGCCCAGTTCGTGGTGGCGGCACCGCCGAGGCCGTGCACCAGGACCACCGGCGTCGGGTGTTCGGCGCTGGGCTGGCAGCTCCAGTCGTTCACGCCGGACGGCGCGGCGGCCGCGTCGGGCTGGGCCGTCGCGGGCGTCGCCGCCGCGGTGACCGCGAGCAGGGCCGCGAGGGCGGCCAGGACACCTCTGATGCGCATCTTCAACCTCACCTCGTCGTGCGGTTTTTCGATGCACAACGGGCCCGGAACCAGGAAGTGACGCGGCCGGCCGCAACATCATCCCGACGGCCCAGCCGCCAAGAGCACGCGCGGCTTCAAGACCCGTGCGCACTTTGTGCCGCTACAGCAGCAAGAAGTGCGCACGGGTTCTGCGCCTCTCGATGCGGCGGCTGATCAGGCCAGGTCGGCGCGGAAGAAGTCGACGTTGTACGGGCCCCACTGGGTCAGGGTGAAGTAGATCGCCGGCCGGTCCGCGGCCCACGGGTGCAGGAAGCCGCCGTAGAGCCCCGGGCAGTCGGCACCGGACACCACGACCTCGCCGCCGGTCCACGGCCCGGTGAGCTCCGGCGCCGTGCGCAGCACGATCGCCGCGCGCCGCTCGTCGAGGTGCACCGCGAACCACCGGTCGAAGTGCCGGTTGTACTGCACCGACAGCTCGGCGACCGGCGCGGGCAGCACGGGCGCGGCGGCGAGCGGGTCGCCGCCCCAGCCGGCGCCGGTCCAGTACTCGTAGGCCGCCGGGTCGAGCAGGTCGTCGGCGCCGACGCGGGCGAGGTGCCCGGCGCCGAACCGGCCGCTCGGGGTGCCCAGCAGGTGGGCGCGGCCGTCCAGGACACCGGCGAAACCGATCATCTGGAACGGATGACCACCGGGGTCGCGGCGCCGGAACCGGCTCAGCCAGGGCTGCCGCGAGTTCCGCCACACCGCCGTCTCCGACTTCGTCCAGGTCGCCCCGCCGTCGTCGGAGTACGCGAGCGCGCCGTAGTTCGTGTGCCACACGCCCGGCATCCCCCACCGCCGCACGGACATGTAGTGCAGGTAGTTGCGGCCGCCGATGGCGATCCCCGCGGTCGGGATCACGGTGTGCTCGCGCACCCCGGTCCGGTCGCCGGGCAGCGCCTGCCCGGCCATGCCGTCCTCACGCGACAGGACCGAGTCGAACTTCAGGCCCTCGTCCAGATCGGTGTTGGTGGACCGCGCGATCACGTTGTACCGCCAGTCGGCGCTCTTGGGGCCCGCGCCGTGCCCGCCCCAACCATCGCCGTAGGTATCGCCGAACGCCGCGAGCACGCCGCCCCGGCCGTCGTCCCACATGATCCCGAGGTCCGTCGCGCGGATGCCGAACCGGCTGGCCGTGCTGTTGCAGGAGTCCTCGCCGGTGATCCTCGTGAGCCTGGTCGCACCGATCACACTCACCATGCGGCCACCGTACGCACGGCAGACGCGTCGCGCGGGGAAGGCGTTCGCGCAGGTAGCCACAGCGAGCTCGCGGCGCTGCCCGGCGGCTCGGGATCCTGGCCGGGACATGACCTCGGCCACTCCCCACCTGATTGACCAGCGCAAACGACGGTAGCCGGGGCTGTGGTCCCGGCTCGGTGCGCGGTCATACTGTCGGCGTGCCGGTCTTCACCCGTCCGATTGACGGCGAGGCGAGCGCAGCCCAGGTGCTGCGGCGCCTCGCGGCCCGCGCGCGCCGCCGCGGGCTGCCGCCGCCGGCCGCGCTGACCGGCGACTGGTTCGGCGGCTCCGCCGTCCTCGCCCCGTCCGCGCGGATCGACGCCACCGCGCCGGACCGGGCCTTCACCACCACCGACACGCCTGTCGGCCGGGCCGGACCCGGCCCGGTCGGCGGCGGCTGGATCGGTTACCTCGGCTACGGCCTCACCGACCCGGGTCGGCACGCCGAACCCCGCCGGCTGCCCCTCGCCGCGTGGGGCTGGGCCGATCACGTGCTGCGGCTCGACCCGGACGGGCAGTGGTGGTTCGAGGCGCTCAGCGCCGCAGAACCGGGACTGGTCGCGGAGCTCGCCGAGGTGGTCGCCGGAGGCGATCCGCCGCAGGCCTCCTGGGAGGCGGGGCCGGTCGGCAGACCGGACGCCGACCGGCACGGCAAAGCCGTGCGCGGATGCGTGGAGGAGATCGCCGGAGGCGAGATCTTCCAGGCGAACATCTGCAGCCGGTTCGCGGTGCCGTTCCGGGGCGATCCGCTGGAGGTGTTCGCCGCAGGCAGCGCGCGGTTGCAGCCCGCGCGGGCGGCTTACGTGGCCGGGTCGTGGGGCGCGGTCGCGTCCTTCTCGCCCGAGCTGTTCCTGGCCCGGCACGGCCGGGTGGTGCGCTCCAGCCCGATCAAGGGCACGCTGCCGCGGCGGGGACCGCAGGACGACCGCAACGCCGAACTGCTCCGTTCGTCCACAAAGGACGTTGCGGAGAACGTGATGATCGTGGACATGGCGCGCAACGACCTCGGGCGGGTCGCCGAGATCGGACGCGTGACGGTGCCCCGGCTGCTGGACGTGCAGCCACACCCCGGCGTGTGGCACCTGGTGTCGGACGTGCGGGCGGAAATCCCCTTGGAGCTGCCGAATTCGGCACTGCTGTCGGCGGCGTTCCCGCCCGCGTCGGTGACCGGCGCGCCGAAGGCGCGGGCGCTGGAGCTGATCGCGGAGCTGGAGTCGCAGCCGCGCGACGTCTACTGCGGCGCGGTCGGCATGGTCTCGCCCGTCGCGGGCATGGAGCTCAACGTCGCCATCCGCACTCTGGAGTTCGCCGACGGCGTGCTGCACCTGGGCGTCGGCGGCGGGATCACCGCAGACTCCGACGCGGACCGGGAATGGCAGGAAGTGCTCACCAAGGCCGCCCCGGTCCTGTCCCTGCTGAACCGCTAGCTGTGGTGTCTCGGGACCTTGGTTGCGCGAAGTCCTCGAAGGTGAGCTGCTGCAGGATGTCCGCGAGTGGTTCGGGCGGCTGATCGCGTCAGCGTGCGAACTTTTCGACAGCCGCTGGGGTGACGGGGGTGAAGAAGTTGACGAGGTTGCCGTCGGGGTCGCGGAACAGCAGCGACCGGTTGCCCCAAGGCATCGTGGTGGGCTCGGTGACGAAGCCGGTGACGAAGCCGGTCAGGTTCTGGTGAACGCGGTCCACGTCGTCGACGAGGAACTCGATGATCACGCTGTGGTTGTCCGCCGGGCGGGCAGAGCCCGGGGCGAACAGCGGGACGGTGCTGGTGCCTGCGATCGCGAGGGTGGCGCCCGCGGTGTTGAGTTCGGCGAAGTCTTCGGTGGCCCACGTCGCCCGCGCCCCGGTGGCTCGCTCGTAGAACTCGACGAGGCGCGCTACGTCGCTGGTGATGATGCGGATCGAGACGAACTCCATGGGGATCTCCTCGGCTGTGCTGGAGGCGTGCACTGCGCAGGCTAGGAGAAATAGTGGACAGAATCGGTCCTGTATTCGCGTTAGGTTGTGCGCATGCCCCGACCCACTGCCCGCGTGCTGATACTCCTGGAGCTGCTGCAGTCGGGCGGTACCCGGACGGTGGCCGAACTAGCCGACCGGCTCGGCGTCGAAGGGCGCACCGTGCGGCGGTACGTGGACCAGCTGATCGACCTGGATGTGCCCGTGGAATCGGTGCGCGGCCGCTACGGCGGGTACCGGCTCGCTCCCGGGTACCGCTTGCCTCCGCTCATGCTCAGCGACGACGAGGCGCTTGCCGTGCTGCTCGGCCTGGTCGCCGGCCGCCGAGCAGGGCTGACGACGACGCAGCACACGGCAAACGAGACGGCATCGGCGAAGATCCGGCGGGTGCTGCCCAAGCACATCGCCCGCCGGCTCGACACACTCCTGGAATCCCTCGCCTTCACGGACCAGCCCGGAGACTTCGACACCCCGGACGCCGGGGTCCTGCTCACCATCGCCGATGCGGTGCGCCACCGCCGACCGGTCTCGATCCGCTACACCGACCGCGACGGACGGCGCAGCGAACGCACGCTGCACGCGTACGGGATCGTCGCCCATGCGGGCCGGTGGTACGTCACGGGCAAGGACGCCCAGATCGGCGAGGACCGAACCTTCCGGCTCGATCGCATCGCAGACGCGCGGGCCCTGCCCGGATTTTTCGAAGTGCCCGTGGGTCCCGGTCCGGCACAGCGCGTGTTGTCAGCGTTCGCCACGGCCGAGTACCGGCATGAGGTGACCTTGCGGGTCCACGGGACAGTTGAGCAGATCCGCGCCCACCTGCCCGCCAGCATCGCGAGCCTGGAGGAGCACGAGCCCGCGGCAGGCCAGGACCGGGCGACCGAGCGCTGGCTGCGCGTCGAGCTGCGGGCGGAGCGGCTCGACTGGTTGCCTCCAGTACTCGCCTCGCTCGACCGGCCGTTCGTCATCGAGCACCCGGATGAGCTGCGCGACCTCGTCACCGCGCTCGCCGATCGCCTTGCGTCCTACGCTCGCCAAGCCTGACCGCGAGGAGCCAATGTCATGAGGTGGCGCACTAGCCGCGGGCGGACGCCGTTTTCGCGCGAAAACGCCACCCGGCAGGGCGCGTCAGCCGAGGAGGGCCAGGGCCTCTTCGGCGGTGCGGCAACCCGCCGTCGCCAGGTCGAGGTTCGCCAGGGACGCGGCGTGCACCGCTTCGTCGGCCGCCGCCACGCAGTCGCGCACCACGTGCACGGTGAAGCCGAGGTCAGCGCCGTGCCGGGCCGTCTGCTCGACCGTCAGGTTCGTGGCCACCCCGGTGATCAGCAGGGTGTTGATGCCCTGCTCGTGCAGCCACGGCACGAGGTCGTTGCCCGCCAGGCCGGAGAGCCGCTGGTTGTCCACCACCCGGCCGCCCGAGTCCGCCATCGCCGTGATCAGCCCGGAGCCCGGCGCGTCCGGCCGGAACGCCTCCTGCGCATCGCCGACGGCGCGCATGAACGCCGTGTTGCGCACCAGGTCGCCCTCCCCGACGGGCACCGTGAACCGGGTGAACACCAGCTCTGCCCCGGCCTCGCTGGCCGCCCGGTGGAACCGCGCCGCGCGCTCGACCACGCCGCTGCGGGCCACCGGTTCGGCCAGCATCCCGCCGAAGAATCCCTCGGGCTCGATCACGTTGACCTGCCAATGCAGGCCCAGCACCGCACAACGCATCATTCGATCTTGCCCGAGAGCCCGGCCGCGTCTCTACCGCCGGGCGGCGAGGACCGCGTCGTATAGCTCCTTCTTCCGCACGCCCGCGAGCTCCGCGACCTCCGCTACCGCGTCCTTCAGCCGCACGCCTTCGGCGGCGCGCTCCTCCACCTGCGCCACCAGCTCCGCCGGGTCGGTGGCCGCAGGCGGCTCGGCTCCGCCGAGCACCACCGTGATCTCGCCGCGCACGCCTTCGGCGGCCCAGGCGGCGAGCTCCGCGAGGCTGTCGCGGCGGATCTCCTCGTAGGTCTTGGTCAGCTCGCGGCAGACCGCCGCCCGCCGCGAGCCGCCGAGCACCTCGACGGCGTCGGCCAGGGTGTCGGCGAGCCGGTGCGGCGCCTCGAAGAACACGCAGGTGCGTTCCTCGGCGAGCAGCCGGCCGAGCCAGCGGCGGCGTTCGCCCTGCTTGCGGGGCGGGAACCCCTCGAAGCAGAACCGGTCCGACGGCAGCCCGGACACCGCGAGCGCGGTGGTCACCGCGGACGGCCCCGGCAGGCAGGTCACCGGCAGCTGTTCGGCGACGCAGGCCGCGACCAGCCGGTATCCGGGGTCGGACACGCTGGGCATCCCGGCGTCGGTGACCAGCAGCACCGTGCGGCCCTCGCGCAGGGCGTCCAGCAGCATCGGCGCCCGCGCCGCTTCCACGCCCTCGTAGTAGCTGACCACCTTGCCGCCGGGCGTGACGCCCAGCGCGCTGGCGAGCGCGCGCACCCGCCTGGTGTCTTCCGCCGCGATGACGTCGGCCGAGCCGAGCGCGTCGATAAGGCGCGCCGAAGCGTCGCGGGCGTCGCCGAGCGGGGTGGCGGCGAGCAGGAGCGTGCCGGAGTCCATAACCGCACAGCGTATTTCCGCAGGCGCGCCGCCCGGGGCGGCGGGCCACCGACTTCGCGGCTGGTCTCCTACGATCGGGGGCTGTGAGCGTCCTCGTCCCCAATCCCGGTGGCCGCAGCGCCGACGAACTCGTCAACGTCGGCCGCAGGCCACCGGCCCGGCAGCCGGGCGAGACCGATCCGCGCCCGCTGCTCGACGTGACGATGCCCACCGACCGGCTGCGCGGCTGGCTGGTCACGATCGCAGTCACGGTCGTCGCGGGCCTCGTGCGGCTGTGGGACCTCGGGCGCGCCACCAACGAGGGCACCCCGGTCTTCGACGAGAAGCACTACGTGCCGCAGGCGTGGCAGATGCTGCGCAACGGCGGCTACGAGGACAACCCCGGCTACGAGCTGGTCGCGCATCCGCCGGTCGGCAAGCAGCTGATCGCGATCGGCGAGTGGCTGTTCGGCTACAACCCGTGGGGCTGGCGGATCATGGCCGCGCTCTGCGGCACAGTGATGGTGCTGCTCGTCGTGCGCATCGCGCGCCGCATGACCCGGTCCACGCTGCTCGGCGCGGTGGCCGGCGTGCTGCTGATCTGCGACGGGCTCAGCCACGTGCAGTCCCGGGTCGGGATGCTCGACGTGTTCCAGGCGATGTTCCTGCTCGCCGCGTTCGCCTGCCTGCTGGTCGACCGCGACCAGGTGCGCAGCCGTCTGTGGCAGGTGTGCGTCGAGGGCCGGCTGGACGCGAGCGGCTGGGGCCCGCGGCTGGGGTTCCGCTGGTGGCGGTTCGGCACCGGGCTGATGCTCGGGCTGGCCTGCGGCGTGAAGTGGAACGCCATCTACTACATCATGGCGTTCGGCCTGCTCAGCGTCATCTGGGATGCGCTGGCGCGACGCGCGGCGGGGGTCCGGCGGCCGTGGCGGGCGGCGCTGGTGCGCGACACCGCGCCGGCGCTGTGGTCGCTGGTGGCGATCCCGCTGCTGGTCTACTTCGCGACCTGGGCGGGCTGGTTCGCCAGCGAGACGGCGACGGACCGGCACGCCGTGATCACCGCCGACGACGTCGGCTTCGGGTCGCTGCCCGACGCGCTGCGGTCGCTGCTGTACTACCAGCTCAACGTGCTGGACTTCCACACCCACCTGGTCACGCCGAAGAACCCGCACCCGTGGGAGTCGAAGCCGTGGGCGTGGCCGATGGGCATGCGCCCGATGCTCTACTACTACGAGTCCGGGATCTCGGGCTGCGGCCGGTCCAACTGCATCGGGGCGACGATGCTGATCGGCACGCCGGCGATGTGGTGGCTGGCGCTGCCCGTCGCGGGCTGGGCGGTCTGGCGGGCGACCAGCAGGATGGACTGGCGCTACGCCGCGGTCCTGGTCGGCTACGGCGCGGGCTACCTGCCGTGGTTCACCAACCTGGACCGGCAGATGTACTTCTTCTACGCGACGCCGCTGGCGCCGTTCCTGGTGCTGGGCATCGTGCTGGTGCTGGGCGAGGTGCTGGGCACGGCGCGCGACCACCTGGAACGGCGCCAGACGGGGCTGCTCGCGGTGTCGCTGTACGTGGGGCTCGTGGTGGCGAACTTCGTGTGGCTGTGGCCGATCCTCAACGGCGAGCCGATCACCCAGGAGCACTGGCAGGCCGAGCTCTGGCTCCCCTCCTGGCGCTGACCGCAGCTACGAGGCTGTGAGCGTTTTGGAGTGCTATGGCACCCCGAAACACTCACGGCCCGTGACCAGCGGAAACAGGATCAGGCGCGCGGTTCCCAGCGGAACCAGGTTCGGGCCAGCAGGCCCAGCACCGCGGTCCAGGCCACCAGCACGCCTAGCGCCGGAAGCCCGCCCAGCAGGTCCACCCCGGACATCGCACGGTGCACCAGGTCCCCGAAGGCCCCGCCGGGCAGCAGCACCACGGTCGGCGAGGTGCTCATCGACGCCCACACCGCGCTGCCGAGCAGCACGAGGAGCCACGGCATGGTGGTGATCTGCGCCTGCTCCGCGGTGGACGTCCGGCCGCTCGTCGCCGCTCCCGCCGCGACGGCGAGCGCGACTCCCGGGATCATCGCGAGCACCAGCGCGACCGGGCTCGCCGGCAGCGGCGCGCCCAGGCCCACCGAAATCCCGAACAGCACGATCATCTGGCCGAACCCGAGCAGGACCGCCGGGCTCAGCAGCCCGGTCAGGATCGTCGCGGCCGACTGCTCGCTGCTGCGCAGCCGCTTCAGGTACAGGTCCTCGCGGCGGCTGGTCAGCGCGGTGGTCACCGTGAAGTAGACGGTGAGACCCTGCACCGCCAGCAGCTGCGTGGTCAGCGTCGCGGACCAGACCCGCAGGTCGGCGCTGCCGGGCACGCTGGTGCCCAGGAACAGGCCGAGCAGCAGCGGCATCAGCGTCGCGCTGAGCGCCACGGTCTTGTTGCGCATCAGCAGCTTCCACTCGGCGCTGCTCAATGCGAGCACTGCTGCGCTCATGGGACGGCCACCTCCTGGCGGACGGATTGGAAGATGTCTTCGAGCGACGCCTGGTGCGCGCGCAGGCCCGCGAGGTCCAGGCGTCCGTCGGCCCAGGACAGCAGCGCGTGCAGGTCGCGCTGCAGGGCCGGGGTCCGGACCTCCACGCGGGTGCCGGTCCACGTCGCCGTCCCGGCCAGCGGCGGGAGCTCGACGCGGTCGCCGGGGTCGAAGCTGATCCGCGCCTGCTGGGAGGCCAGCACGTCGACCAGCCTGCCGGACACCGCGATGCGGCCCTGGTGCATGATCGCCAGCCGGTGCGCCAGCCGTTCGGCCTCCTCCAGGTAGTGCGTGGTCAGCAGCACCGTGGCGCCCCGCGCGAGGCGGGCGCGCACCATTTCCCAGGTGGCGCGGCGGGATTCCGGGTCCATGCCGGTGGTCGGCTCGTCCAGGAACAGCAGGTCCGGATCGCCGAGCAGGGCGAGCGCGAGGTCCAGCCGGCGCCGCTCGCCGCCGGAGAGCTGCTTCACCCGCGTCGCGCGCCGGGCCGCCAGCCCCACCGCTGCCAGCGATTCGTCCACATCGGACTTGCGGGAGGTCAGCGCGGCGCCGAGCCGGGCGGTTTCGAGGACCGTCAGATCGCCGGCGAAACCGCCCTCCTGCAACATGATCCCGGTCCGGCGGCGCACCGAGCGATCCCGTCGGGGGTCCTGGCCGAAGACCCGCACCGCGCCCGCGGTGGGCGCCCGGTGCCCCTCGATGGTCTCCAGGGTCGTCGTCTTGCCCGCCCCGTTGGTGCCGAGCAGCGCGAACAGCTCACCGGAGTGCACGTCGAAGTCGATCCCGCGGACCGCCTCGAAATCGCCGTAGCGGCAACGCAGTCCGTTGACGCTGATCACTGGTGTCGTCATGCCGTCAAGGCTCGCCGGATCGCATTCGCGCCGGTAGAGCGTTCCGTCAGCCCCGATCGCGAGTCCTGTCAGGGAAATTGATGACTGATGTCATGCCGGAATCGGCGAGCGGGGCGGGACGGATGCATGATGCTGGACCGGTGAGCGATCCCGACCCCGTCCAGTTCGACCCTCGCCGCATCGTGCGACTGCGCCGCTACACGTGGTGGTCGCTCGTGCCGCTGATGCCGGTGTACGCGTTTTTCCCGGTGCTCAACCTCGTGGCCGGCGCGCGGGAGGGCTTCTACGGCACGCCCGAGATCGTCGTCCTGGCGCTGGTCCTGGTCGCGATCGCGGTGGACGGCACGATCCTGTCGATCAGCCTGATGCGCGGCCTCGGCCAGGGCACGTCGCGCCCGGTCCTGCACGGCACGATCTTCGCGCTCTCCCTCGCCGCCATGGCGTACGCGCTGAGCCAGGACGGCACCGGGATGACCTGGTCGGTGCTGGTCAGCGGGCTCGCCGCGGCGCACATCGCGGCCGGCCCGCACCGGTTCCGCTGGCAGCTGGCCGTCGCGGCCACGTTGCTGATCAGCACGGTCGCCGGGCTCGCGGCCCTGCCGCGGATGCCGCACCCGATGCTCGCCGTCATCACCGGCTTCACCGCCGTGGTCACCGTGGCCGCGGTGATCTTGCTGGTCTTCGTCGCCGCCTGGTTCTGGGACATCGTGCTGGAGCTGGACCGGGCCCGTGCCGTCAGCGCCGAGCTCGCCGTCGCCAAGGAACGCCTCCGGTTCGCCGCCGATCTGCACGACGTCCAGGGCCACCACCTGCAGGCGATCGCTTTGAAGGCGGAGCTGGCCGAGCGCCTGGTCGGCGTCGACGACGACCGGGCGCGCGCCCAGGCCGCCGAGGTGGCCGAGCTCGCGCGGACCGCGCTGAAGGACACCCGCGAGGTGGTGCAGGGCTACCGGCGCAGCAACCTGATCACGGAACTCGACAACGCGCGCGAAATCCTGGAGGCCGCCGGCGTCCGGACCACGGTGCGCGGTGACGCGGCGATGGTTCCGCCGCCGCTGCAACCGCTCTTCGGCGCGCTGGTGCGCGAGGGCACCACCAACATCCTCCGGCATTCGCGCGCCGAGAACTGCGAACTCGTCATCGCCGTCGACGGCCCGCGCGCGCAGGTCGTGCTGAGCAACGACCGCCCGAACCCGCCGAACGGCGACGCCGGGTCCGGCATCGACGGGCTGCGCCAGCGGTTCGGCACACTGGGCGGGCGGGTCGACGCGAACCGGGTGGCGGACCGGTTCGAGCTGCGCGGTTCCGCCGACGAACCCGGGAGGACTTCGTGATCCGAGTGGTGCTGGCCGACGACGAGGACCTGATCCGGGGCGCGCTCGCCGCGCTGCTCGACCTGGAGCCGGACCTGGAAGTGGTCGCCCAGTGCGGCAACGGGGCGGAAGCGCTCCGGGCGGTCCGCGAGCACGCGCCGGACATCGCGGTCTTCGACCTGGAGATGCCGGAGCTCGACGGCGTGCAGGCCGCGCAGCGCCTCGACGGACAGCTCCCGATCGTGCTGGTCACCCGGCACGCCCGCCCCGGGGTGCTGAAGCGGGCGCTCGCCGCGGGCATCCGCGGCTTCGTGCCCAAGACCACGCCCGCATCCCGGCTGGCCGTGATCCTGCGCGACGTGCACGCCGGCGCCCGCTACATCGACCCGGAGATCGCGGCCAGCGCGCTGACCGGCGGCGCCTGCCCGCTCACCGACCGGGAACTCGAACTGCTCGGGCACACCCTGCAGGGCGGCACGATCGCCACCATCGCGGCGGCGGTGCACCTGGCGCCCGGCACGGTCCGCAACTACCTGTCGGCGGCGATGACCAAGCTCGGCGTCGAAACCCGGCACGAAGCGGCCCGCCGCGCCTGGGAAGAGGGCTGGATCTAGCGTCGAGGGTCGTGAGCGTTCATTCCGGTAAGAACCGGAACGAACATCTTGCGGAGCGCGCCGCGCACGGGCGGACACGCTCCGTCACGCCACAACTAATCCGATCGACCAATAAAAACACTCCATCTCGCGATTCCATTTCTGCGTTTTCTTAAAAACCAAAAGGATGCTCGCGGAACAATTTCGACTATTCCGACCCGATTTGAGTCAGCGCACCATGCAAAACGGCTCGAGCCATGACCGAAGCTCTGACCAGCGGCTAAGTCCAACCAGCGGAGAAATTCGAAAGGCTTTCCGCAGACGCGGACGAAGACCGCGATCCACGAGGATAAACCATGAAACGCACCTATGAAGCGCCGATGCTGATCAAACTGGGCTCGTTCCGGAAGACGACCGGCTTCCTGGGCTTCCGGGGCCGCGACCGGATCATCCTGAGCAAGCACTTCCCCCATTGATGACAGATATGCAAGCAACTGAGAACGTCACGAGCTGCGGTGCGGCGCACTTCGCGGTCCTGCCGGACGCGGAGGCCAGCCGCACCGCGGCCCGTCGGCTGGCCGGCCCGCGGGTGCTCCGGCACCCGTCGGGCCGGCCGTGGCTGGTGGGCCGGTGGCCGGATGCGGAGCTGCGGGTAGCCGGAACCGAACGGGCCCGCATCGTGCTCATCGGGTGCTGCCTGATCGACCAGGACGAGCTCACCCGGCACGCCATCCGGCTGCGCGACCTCGCCGACCTGGACCGCCTGGCCCGGCGGCTGCCGGGCAGCTTCCACCTGATCGCCGCCCTGGACGACAGCATCCGGGTGCAAGGCTCGGCGGCGGGACTTCGGCTGGTCTTCCACACCCTGATCGACGGCACTGTGGTGGCCGCCGACCGCGCGGACCTGCTCGCCACCGCGATCGGCGCCGCGCCGGACGAGTCGCAACTCGCGGTCCGGCTGCTCTGGCCGGTGCCGCACCCGCTGGTGGAACGCCCCATGTGGCGGGGGATCAACGCGGTGCCGCCCGGCTCAGCGCTGATAGCAACTGGCGGCCGTGCCCGGCTGTCGCGGTGGTGGCAGCCACCGCGGGCGACGCGATCCATCGGAGAGGCCGCGTCCGAGGCTCGGGAGGCGCTCAGCACGGCGGTCGACGCCCGGGTACGCCGCGGGGTGGTCAGCTGCGACCTCTCCGGTGGCCTGGACTCCACGTCGATCTGCTTCCTGGCCGCGGAAACGGCCGACAAGGTCATCGCGAGCACCTGACCCGGTCTCGATCATGCGGACACCGATCTGCAATGGGCCCTCCGCGCGGCAAAGTACCTGCCCAGCATCGACCACATCGTCTGGCCCGCCGAGCAATCACCGCTGGTCTACAGCGATCTGCTGCAGATCGACGACCTCCTCGACGAGCCCACCATCAGCGTCATGGACCGCTCGCGCGTGCTCGCGCACCTGCCCGTCCTGCGGCAACGCGGCAGCACCTGCCACCTCACCGGGATCGGCGGTGACCACGTCGCCTGGTGCTCGGAGGCCTACTACCACCGGCTGCTGCGCCGCCGCCCGTGGCTCGCGCTGCAGCGACTGCGGGGGTTCCGCGCCCTCTGGCAATGGCGGATCCCGGACCTGGTCCGCGCGCTGGCCGACTCCAGGCCGTACCGGCGCTGGCTCGCCGATGCCGCCGACGAGCTGACCGGCCCACAGCCGCCGGCGATCGCCGGGGCGCTCGGTTGGGGCATGCCGCCACGGGTCTTCGAATGGATGACGCAGGACGCCGTGCGCGCCGCGCAGCGGACGTTGCGCGAAGCGGCGGCGACCGCCGAACCGCTCGGCCCGGATCGCGGCATGCACGTCGGCCTGGAGCAGATCCGGATGTGCACACGCGTCGTCCGGCAGTGGGACCAGATGGCAGCCCGCGCCGGCCTGCCGATGGCTTCGCCGTTCCTCGACGACCGGGTGATCGAGGCGTTCCTATCGGTGCGCCCGGAGGAACGGGTCACGCCGTGGCAGTACAAACCGCTGCTCGCGACGGCGATGCGCGGGATCGTGCCGGACGAATGCCTCGCGCGGACCAACAAGGCCCAGTCCGAGCTCGATGACGCCGCCGGTCTGTGGGAGCACCGCGACGATCTGCTGGCGCTGTGGGAAGGCTCGCGGCTGGCCGACCTCGGCCTGGTCGATGCTGCGAAGCTCCGCGCGCTGGCGCATCGCCCGGACACCCCAGCCCTGCGCCATGCCGTCCTGTATTCGACGATCGCGTGCGAAGTCTGGCTGCGCACGCGCACTGCGCCGGTGCCAACCGGCTCCTGAAGGAGGGAGGCCAGCCATGCAGTTCAACACCGAGGTCGCCACCGCCGAGACCGAATACGGCACGGTCCTGCTGGACCAGCTCAGCGGCGAGTACTGGCAGCTCAACCCCACCGGAACCCTTGTCATCCGAACACTGCTGGCGGGCGGCGGCGAAGATGACGCCATCCGAGCGCTCACCGAGGAGTTCGACGTGGATCGCGAGCAGGCGGCACATGACGTGCAGACGCTGGTGACCCAGCTGCGCGAGTCCGGGCTGGCGTCATGACCGTTCCGAGCGCTCTCAGCAGGCCGACCGGCGTGCCACTGCACCACAGGGCTGCCGCGGTGGTCGCGGTGGCTGCGGCGCGAGCCCTCGCCCTGCTCCCGCCACGCCAACTCCGCCGCGCCTTGCTGGTCCTGCGGCGGGGCGCGCGACCAGCCGACCGAGCGCAGGCGCAAGCCGCCCGGGATGCGGTGTGCGCGGCAAACCTGACCTGCGCCGCCCCGCGCGGTTGCCTGCCGCGGTCTTTGGCGAGTGCGCTGTTGTGCCGCATGTGGGGCGTCTGGCCGACGTGGTGCACCGGAGCACGGGTGGCGCCGCCGTTCGGCGCGCACGCGTGGATCGAGGTCGACGGCGGACTGATCGGCGAGGACGTGCCGGACGACTACTTCAGCCGTCTCGTCGTCGTCGGGCCGCGCGGATGACCCGAGCGGGCTTCCGCGACCTGCTCCGGTTGTCCCGCGGCCACCGGCGGACCATCGCCGTTGCGGTCGCACTGAGCCTGGTGGGCTCCGGGCTCGGCTTGGCGCAGCCGCTGGTCGCCCAGCGCGCGGTGGACGTCGCCGCGCACGGCCCCGTCCTGGCGCTGCTGGGCGGTCTCTTCGTGGCTGAAGCGCTGATCAACGCCTTCGGCCGCTTCGTGCTGGAACGCATGGGCGAGCGCGTCGTCCTCGGCCTGCGCCGGGGCATGGTCGGGCGGCTGCTGCGGCTGCGCATGTCGGTCTACGACGAGCAGCGGACCGGTGACCTGATCGCGCGCGTCACCACCGACACGACCGTGATCCGGGAAGTGGTGTCGCAGGCGCTGGTCGACCTGGTGACCGGCGCGCTGACCGCGATCGGCGCGATCGCGCTGATGCTGTGGCTGGACCCGCTGCTGTTCCTGCTCGTCCTCGGCACCGTGGCGATCGCCGCAGTGGTGGTTTCGGCGCTGCTGGCCGGAATCCGGGCTGCCAGCGAGCACACCCAGGGCGCCGTTGGAGCGGTCGCCGCCGAGCTGGAGCGCGCGCTGGGCGCGATCCGGCTGGTGCGGGCGAGCCGGGCCGAGCCGCGCGAGGCGGAGCGCATCGGCGAGCGCATCGACGCCGCGTGCGCTGCGGGTGTGCGGACGGCGAAGCTGGCCTCGTTGATGAGCCCGGCAGTGGAGCTCGCGGTGCAGGGCTCGTTCCTGCTCGTGCTGGTGGTGGGCGGGGTGCGCGTCGCGAACCACACCGCCTCGATCGGCGAACTCGTGGCCTTCCTGCTCTACGCCTCGTACCTGGTGGTGCCGTTGTCCTCGGTGTTCCGCGCGGTCGGCCTGATCCAGAAGGGCATGGGCGCGTTGCAGCGCATCGAGGAGGTGCGCGCCCTTCCGGTCGAAGAGGACGTAGCGGTGGTCCACCGGCTGCCGGTCCCGCACAGCTCTGTGCTCGAACTACGCGATGTCCACTTCGGATACGACGCTCATCCGGTGCTGCGCGGTGTGTCGTTCTCCGTGGCGCAGCACCAGCAGGTAGCGCTGATCGGCCGCTCAGGTGCCGGCAAGAGCACGGTGTTCGCGCTGATCGCCCGGTTCTACGAGCCGGCCTCGGGTGCGGTGCTGTTCGACGGGCGCAACGCGGCAACCCTCTCCCGCGACGAGTGCCGCTCGCGCATTGCGCTGGTGGACCAGCACTCGCACGTCGTGCACGGAACGCTCTTGGACAACATCACTTACGCCACCCCCGGCGCCGATCCGTCCGAAGTGGACAGGGTCGTCGAGCTGGCCAACCTCGAGGAGCTGGTGGGCCGCCTGCCGGACGGTCTGGCCAGCCGGATCGGCGAGCGCGGTTGCACCCTTTCGGCCGGTGAACGCCAGCGGGTGGCGATCGCCCGAGCCCTGCTTACCAGGCCTGCCCTGCTCCTCCTGGACGAACCGACGTCGAACCTGGACGCCCTCAACGAAGCCGCGCTGACCGAGGTGATGCGCAACGCGACCGAGCAGTGCGCCCTGCTGGTCATCGCCCACCGCCTGTCCACCGTGCGCAACGCGGACCGGATAGTCCTCCTGGAAGGTGGTCGCGCCACGGCCACCGGAACCCACGAGACCCTGCTGACCACCAACGCCCTCTACCAGCGGCTGGTGAAAACCCAAACCCTCGCCACAACCGGCCTGGAACCCGCCTGAGCACTCATCGCGCACTTGCCCGGAGGGGCCGCCGCACCGGGGAAGTCGGGTTGATGGCACGGGTGGGTGGTGACGGTTTCGCGCGAGAACGGCGGCGCCTGAAATGAATGAAGCCGCGCGTGGTCGCTCCGGGCTGGAACGACCACGCGCGGGTCCCGCCCCCTCAGGCCAGGTCGGCCAGGGTCTTGCGAAGCGCGGCCACCGCGTCGACGATCTCCTCCGGCCGGACCGAGAGCGGCGGACGGCAGCGCAGCGCGTCCGGACCCGACGGCAGGAACAGCGTGCGGTAGCTGTCGCGGGCGATCGCCAGCGCGCGGTCGCGCTTGGCCGGGTCTCGGAAGGTGATCGCGCACATCAGGCCGCGGCCGCGCGGGTCGCGGATCACCGACGGGAATTCCGCCGCCAGGTCGCGGAGCTCGCCCAGCAGCAGCTCGCCCATCTGCCTGCTGTGCTCGAACAGGCCCTCGCGCTCGACGACCTCCAGGATCCTGGTCGCGCGGACCATGTCGACCAGCGAACCGCCCCAGGTGGAGCTGATCCGGCTGGCCTCGCGGAAGGCGTTGTCGGCGACCTCCAGCACGCGGCGCCCGCCCATCACCCCGCACACCTGCAGGCGCTTGCCGAAGGCGACCAGGTCCGGCTCCAGCCCGAGCGCCTCGTGCGCCCAGGCCCGCCCGGTCAGCGCGCCGGTCTGCACCTCGTCGGCGACGGTGAGGACGTCGTGCTCCCGGCAAAGCTCCTGCACCGCGTGCAGGAACTGCGGCCGCAGGTGCCGGTCACCGCCCTCGCCCTGGATCGGCTCGTACACGAAGCACGCGATCTCGTTGCCGTACCGGCGCAGCGCGGCGCGGGCGGCGTCGAGCGCGATCGTCTCCTCCGGCAGCAGCCCGGCGCTGTCCCACCGCTCGCCCGGCTCGATCGCGGGGCTGGGGATGCGCGGCCAGTCGAACATCGGGTAGTCGCGGATCTTCGACGGATCGGTGTTGGTCAGCGAGAGCGTGTAGCCGCTGCGGCCGTGGAAGGCCCGCTCCAGGTGCAGCACGCGGCTGCCGCGCACCGCGATCCCGTTGCGCGCGTTGACCTTGGTCTTCCAGTCGAAGGCGACCTTCAGCGCGTTCTCCACCGCGAGGGTGCCCCCGTCGATGAAGAACAGCAGCGGCAGCTCGGGGACGCCGACCACGCGGCGGAAGGTCTCGGCGAAGCGGGCCTGCTCGGCGGTGGCGAAGTCCGGGTTGGACGGCTTGACGCGCCCGACGCGCACCAGGTCCGCCTCGAACTCGGACGTGCGCAGGCCGGGGTGGCCGTGCCCGAGCGGCGCGGAGCTGAAGAACATCGTCATGTCGAGGTACTCGGTGCCGTCTCGGGCGTCGCGGAGCCGGCAGCCGTCGCCGGCGTCGAGGTCCACGACGATGTCCATCAGGTCGCCGGTGACGTGCGCTTTCAGCGCCGCGACGACGTCGGTCGCCGCGTCTCGCTGGCTCGGGACTTCGGTCGGTACGACGTCGCGAACGGTCTCGTGCTGAGCGGTCATGTTCGGCCTCCCGGCGCCGTGTGGTGCGGTGTCGAGCATCACTTGTCAATAAGAATTACATCAGGATTCCGCAGAGAAGCAACATCCTTCAGTAAAGACTGCGCTTCGGAGAAAGATTTTCTTTCGCTGCGGCATGCGTGGGGCGCGTACCACTGCTGGGTGAGCTCGAACGGTCAGGCGAGGCGGGAGCCGGACCACCAGCCGCGAACGGGCGGCACCGGGTCGAGCAGCGGATCGGTCTCGGTCAGCGGCGCGGCTGTTCCGCACACGTCGGCCAGCCGTTCCGGCGTCAGGCAGTAGGCCCGTTCCGGCGCCGAGACCGCCCAGTCGGCCAGTTCCGCCGCCGGGAGGCGGCTCTCCGAAGCGACGACGACGACATTGCCGGACTGACGGCGCGCCACCACGCGGGGGTGGGCGAAGACCAGCACGTGCGGGAACACCTCGCAGGCCGCGGCGATCGCGCGCAGGGCGAAACCGAGTTCGGCGGCATCCCACAGGTTCGCCGCGAACAACCCGCCGGGCCGCAGCACCCTGGAAACCTCGGTGAAGAATTCGACGGTGGCCAGCCCGGTGACGACGTCCCCGCCTTGGAAGGCGTCCAGCACGACGAGGTCGGCACTGCCGTCCAGCGCGCCCTCAACGCCGGCCCGACCGTCCTGCACCCGGACCTCCAGGCCCGGCACCTCGTCGAGTCCGAGGTGCTCGCGCACCAACTCGACCAGCTTCCCGTCGAGCTCGAACACGAGCTGCTCCGAACCGGGCCGCGTCACGGCGAGGTAGCGGGGCAGCGCGAAACCACCGCCGCCCACGAACAGCGCCGACACGGCACCCGGCGCCCAGTGCCGGTCGATCGCCTGGGCGATCCAGTCCGTGTAGGGCATCTTCAGGTGGGCCGGATCATCGAGATCCACATAGGACTGGGAGACGCCGTCGACGGAAACGGTCCACCCGCCGGCCCGGAGGCGATCGGGGATCAGCTCGGCGACACCGAACCGGACGGCCGCCTCAACCCGTTCGCGCGTCCCCACGGAGGCCTCCCCTCGGCTGAGCCCGCCAGCCGGAAGCAGCACCTCGATCCTAGCCCCGCCGCGACGACCCCCGGCGCCATCGAGCCCGGGCTGCGACGGCGGGGCGGCCAGGAAAACGGCGTCGGCAATCTTCGCCACATATGCCGGAACCGCCCAGCGCATTCCTGATAAGCCCCGCGGTCGAATTTATTCAGCCGGATGCACACGCGAAACACGCCCCCGGGAAGCAATGCCGTTAAAGCCAGCTGCTCCGTTCGGGTACGCGTGGCGGCGACAATGGATTCCTTTACTCGCGGCGCGGTAGATTGCACGGCGGCCAACTCGTGGGGGTTCCACAGGAAAGGGTGGTCCCATCATTCTCACCGCTCATGAAATGCGTATCGCCGAGTCGATCGTCGACGGCAGGTCGAACCGCGAGATCGCCGGCGAGATGCAGGTAGCACAACGAACCATCGAATTCCACATCACAAATATCTACCGCAAGCTGGGAATATCGCGCCGGGTGCAGCTGCCCGACGCGTTGACCCGGCTTTCGGAACGAGGTTCGAACCCGCGGTGAACCGCGTGCAACGCAATCCCCGGCTCATCGCCGTTCACCGCAACCGAACCCGCCACCCAACGCCGAGTGGCGGGTTCGCCGCATTTTCCGGACGCCACCGGGAGAGATTCGCCGACTCCTGCGGAATACCGCAGGGACACGCCGTTGCGGCGGCCCTACGTTGAATTCGGGCCGCAGTGGCGCGGCCGGATCGAACCCTGATCGCACTTCGATCGGCCACGTTCCGGAAATCCGGTGATTTCTCGTCGGCGCGGCCGTCATGGTGCGCCCCCTGCGCGAATCGGATGGTCGTCGTGCGTGCACAACCTCGGATTCCGAAGTCCGGCGGAACATCGTTGGCGACGAACATTGGAGCGGACCGGCGGGGTGAACCGCGCGCTCGTCCAGCGGCTGCACTACGGGCGACAGATCAAGAGACCGTCCCGGATGCGGTGGGCAGCCGCTGAGATTCCACAAGGAGAACCCGGTGAGCAGGACGTCGCGGCGTACTTCCAGCAGTAGCAGGCGTTCTCACCGTTGATGACGAGCATCGCGTTCCTGCCCTACGAGATCGCGATGTTCGCCACGGGCCTGTTCGCCGTATGGCTGGCGGTGACCGCGGGCGCGCGCCGCATGACCGCCACCGGATTCGCGGTCGGCGCGGCGGGGCTGGCCCTGCTGGGGCAGCTGGACGTCGCCTCGCCGTGCGTCGGCACCCTCCTGGCCGGGCTGGTCGTCTTCCCTGTCGGTGCCGCGCTGATCTCTCGGCGGCGACCGCGGCCGCGATGGACGACGTGCCCGACCGGCAGGCCGGACTGGCGGGAGGGGTGCTCAACACGGCTATGGAGGGCGGCCGACGATCGGGTTCGCCCTGCTGGTCTCGATCGTCGGCACCCGCACCAGCGGGCTGATAGGCGGCGGAACCGACGCCGCCGAGGCGATCGCGCTCAGCCTGCTCGCCCTGCGGCCGAGATGAGAGCTCGCACCCCGGATTCCTCAGGGACGCACGGACCAGACCGTGGCGGAAGACGTCGTATAGGAGGCCAGCAGCAGCGCGTCCGGGTTGCGGTAGTCCTATGTGGTCAGATGACGGTAGATCGTGGCGACCTGCTCCGGCAGCGACGGAGGAAGGGAGCCGGATCGCCAAAAAGCCAGGACCTCACCACACCAGCAATCAGCTGCAGCCCGGCGAGTCTCGGAGTCAACATCGGACGGCTGGTAGGTGAGCAGGTCGGGAACGCTCCCCACCGCAAGGAGCCGGCGCGAAGAATCCACCGCACCGTGGGGGGTTTGGGGGCTCGGCCCCCTAGCAAAAAAGGAAGATCCCCATCTGCGCCCTCTGCAGATGGGGATCTCCCAGATCTTCCGTGGAGCTGAGGGGAATCGAACCCCTGACCTTCTCGATGCGAACGAGACGCGCTACCAACTGCGCTACAGCCCCTTGTTGAGTGCTGACGAAAGCTTAGCAAGGCCCGAAATCAGCCTTCGCAGCACCCCCCTCTAAAGGGTCACGGCCTACTCGCCGGAGGCTCGCCGGTAGGGCTCCCAGGTGCGTTCGTCCAGCTCATCGAACATGGGGTCCTCGTCATCGATCTCCACGCGCACGGCGTTCGAGTCCGGTCGGCGGTCCGCGGGGCGGCCGTCTTCGCGGTCGTCGTCCTCGTCGTACTCGTCGACCAGCTGGTCGTCGACCTCGGCGTCGTCGTACTCGTCGTACTCGCCGTGCTCACCGCTCATCCGGGCCAGCCGCCGGCTGCGGACGTCCTCTTCGATGCGGACCTGGCGGCGCAGGTACGTGAGGTAGCCCACCGTCGACAGGTCGGTGATGCCGTGCACCCACCACAGGACCGGCCACACCATGGCGGCCAGCAGCGCGGTCGTCACGGCCAGCAGCAGCATGACGAGCACGATGCGCTGCCGACGGGCGTACTTCACGCGCGCGGCCAGCGCGGCGGCTTCCGGATCGAAGCCACCGCGGCCAGGGCGGTAGCGGCGCCCGGCCCGGACGTCGTCGCTGTGCACGCGTCGCCACGAGCCGTCGGCCTCGTGCTCTTCGAGGGCCTCGTCCCGGTCGGTGTCAGGCATCCCGAAAGCCTCCTCCACCTCGTCGGTTGTCGCGGCTCCGGGCGTCGCCGGTCGCCGCCCGCTGCCTCGCCGCACAACTCGTGCGGCGAGCGCGGAATCGGTGGTCTTGGACACTTCTTGGCGACGGCGGGCGAACATCGGAACCAGTACCACCAGCCACGCCGCCGCCAGTGCAGCGAAGATCAACGAGCTGGGCATGCCTCGCCACCTCCCCCTGGCCACCGGCAGCACACAAGTCTGCGATCGCCACGCTAATCACATCAGCCACTTCTGTCTCGGAGCCACGCCGAGTCACAGTGGTTCCCCAGGGACAAGAAAACCGCACGTTCAGAGCAGCCAGCGGCAACATCGACACCGGCGTGTCGGCTTCCGCACCGCCAAATGCCTGCGATCTTGCGTCTGTTCGGGCTAATTTCGGCCGGTGATCGCGGGTTCTGCGGTGACGGTGCGTGATCAAGATCTCGGCGTTCAGGGCCGCCTCGCGCCGCCGGACTCGATCAGCCGGTTCACCGCGCCGCCGGGGATCTCCTCGATGGTCAGGGCGTACACGTAGTGGTCCCGCCAGGCGCCCGCCACGTCCAGGTACCGGTGGAACAGCCCCTCGCGGCGGAAACCGGACTTCTCCAGGACCCGCACGCTCCGCTGGTTCTCGGGCCGCACCGTGGCCTCCAGCCGGTGCAGTCCGACCGCGCCGAAGCAGTGGTCCACCGCCAGCGCGACGGCAGCCGTGGCGATCCCGCCGCCGGCCAGCTGCGCGGCCACCCAGTAGCCGATCCACCCGGAGCGCAGCGCGCCGCGGACGATGTTGCCGACGGTCAGCTGGCCGGCGAAATCGCCGTCGACGGTGATGCTGAACGGCAGCGCCTGGCCGCGGCGGGCCATGCCGCGCAGCGCGCTCCACTGCGCGGGCCAGGCCATCCGTGCGTTCCGCTCCTGCCAGCCGCCGACCGCGGTGGGCTCCCATTCCTGCAGGTAGACGCGATCTTGCAGCCTGATCCGGCTCCAGGCGGAGCCGTCGCGCAGCCGAGGCGGGCGCAGCGCGACGGCGCCCCGCGCGGTGATCAGCGGGCCGAGGCGCGCCGGCCAGCCGGGGTGGCGGCCGATCGGGAACCCATCGGCGTCGGCGGGCTGCATCGGTGGCTCACGCGCGCTGCGAGAGGAACCGGACCTGCACGTCTTCGCCTGCCGCGACTTCGGTGGTGTCCTCGTCGACCACCACCAGGCAGTTCGCCTCGGCCAGCGACGCCAGCAGGTGCGAGCCGGAGGTGCCCAGCGGTTGCACCAGGTAGGAGCCGTTCTTCGGGTCGCGCAGCAGCTGGCCGCGGAGGAAGCCGCGGCGCCCCTTCGCGGAGCCGATCGGGGTGAGCAGCTCGGCGGACACGGTGCGGCGGTGCGGGTTGACCTTGCCGAGCGCGGCGCGGATCAACGGCCGCACGAGCACCTCGAAGACGACCAGCGCGCTCACCGGATTGCTGGGCAGCACGAAGGTCGGGATCTCGTCCGGGCCGAGCCGGCCGAAGCCCTGCACCGAGCCGGGCTGCATGGCCACCCGGGTCGCGTCGAGCTCGCCCAGGTCGGCCAGGGCCGCCCGGACCTCGTTGCCCGCCGCGCCGCCCGCGCCGCCGGCGATCACCACGATCTCGGACAGCAGCAGCCGCCCTTCGACGACCTCGCGCAGCCGGCGCGGGTCGCTGTTGACGATGCCGACGCGGGTCACCTCGGCGCCTGCGTCGCGCGCGGCGGCGGCCAGCGCGTAGGAGTTGACGTCGTAGACCTGGCCCTGCCCGGGCGTGCGGTCGACGTCCACCAGCTCGTCGCCGATCGAGATCACCGACACCCGCGGCCGAGGGTGCACCAGCACCTTGTTGCGGCCCACCGCCGCCAGCAGCCCGACCTGCGCCGCGCCGATCGGTGCGCCGCGGCGCACCGCCACGTCACCGGTCTGCACGTCCTCGCCGGTGCGGCGGACGAACGCCGCCGATGGCACCGCCTGCCGCACCGTGACCTTCGCCGGGTGCTCGTCGGTGTACTCCAGCGGCACCACCGCGTCGGCCAGCGTCGGCAGCGGGGCACCGGTGACCACCCGCACCGCCTGCCCCGGCTGCAACCGGCGCGGCTGCCGCGACCCGACCGGGATCTCCCCGACGACCGGCAGCACGGTCGACTCGTCGACGGCCGTCTGCACGTCGACGCTGCGCACCGCGTAACCGTCGACCGCGGCCTGGTCGAATCCGGGCAGCGCCTGCTCGGCGACGACCTCTTCGGCGCACAGCAGGCCCTGCGCCTCGGAGATCGCGACCCGGACGGGCGCGGGCCGGACGGCCGCCGTGAGTACGCGTGCGAGCTGCTCGTCCACTGACCTCATGGCTGACCTCTTCCCGCGTGCCCGAGCCGTGGCCTGGCGCAGCGTGTTAGCTCCTGCTCATCCGTTGGACGAGCCAGTCTCGCAAGTCCGGCCCGTACTCGGGATCCTCCAGCGCGAAGTCCACCGCAGCTTTGAGGAAACCGCCAGGATTTCCCAAGTCGTGTCGCCCACCGCGATGAACCACCACGTGCACCGGGTGTCCTTCGGAGATCAACAACGCTACGGCATCGGTGAGCTGGAGCTCGCCTCCGGCACCTGGTTCGATGCGCTTGAGCGCGTCGAAGACCGCGCGGTCCAGCAGGTAGCGACCGGCGGCGGCGAAGGTGGACGGGGCCTCGTCGGGCGCCGGCTTCTCGACCATGCCGCGGACTCGCTTGACATCGTCGTCATCGGTGTCGGTGACGTCGAAGATGCCGTAGGCGGAGATCTGCTCGCGCGGCACGTCGAACGCGCACAGCACGCTGCCGCCGAAGCGGGCGCGCACCTCGGCCATCCGCGTGAGCACGCCGCTCGGCAGCACGAGGTCGTCGGGCAGCAGCACCGCGACCGCGTCGTCGTCATCGGTCAGGTTCGGTTCCGCGCAGCCCACGGCGTGGCCGAGGCCGAGCGCCCGCTCCTGCACCGCGGTCTCCGCGGCGATCAGCGCCGGCCCGCGGCGGACCTTCGCCAGCAACTCGTCCTTGCCGCGGTCCTGCAGGGTCTGCTCCAGCTCGGGTTGCGGCCGGAAGTACTCGGCGACCGCCCGCTTCTCCGGCGAGGTCACGATGACCAGGCGTTGCGCGCCGGCTTCGGCGGCCTCGGCAGCCACCAGTTCGATCCCGGGGGTGTCGACGACCGGGAGCAACTCCTTCGGCACCGCCTTCGTCGTCGGCAGGAACCGGGTTCCCAGGCCGGCTGCGGGCACGATGGCGGTCCGGAACGCTTTGGGCGTGCTCGTCGGGCTGCTCATGGCCAGGGAGCCTATCGGGCAGCCCTAGAGTGGACCTGTGAGCTCACTGGACGAATCGCTTACTACCAAGTCCGAGTGGCGCCGCGCGTTGCTCCAAGCGCGCCGGAACGTCGCCGAGGACGCTCGATCGTCCGAGGCCACGGCGCTGCAGGAGGCGCTGCTGCGCTGGCTGGACGGACAGCAGGTGCGGACCGTCACGGCGTACGTCCCGGTGGGCGGCGAGCCGGGGGCGCCCGGCACGCTCGACGCGCTTCGCGACGCCGGGCTGCGGGTCCTGCTACCGGTCGTGGTCCGCAACGGGCCGCTGGAGTGGGCGGAGTTCACCGGCCCGGACTCTCTGCGACCTGCGGGTTTCGGCCTGCTGGAACCGGCAGGCGAGCGGTTGGGCCCGGCCGCGATCGGCGAGGCAGACGCGCTGCTGGTGCCCGCGCTGGGCGTGGACCACCGGGGTGTTCGGCTGGGACGTGGCGCCGGTCACTACGACAGGTCGCTGCCGTTGGCCGCGCCGAACGCACCGCGCATCGGCGTCGTCCGGGACGAGGAGTTCGTCGCCGAACTGCCCGGGGAACCGCACGACGTGCGGATGACGGGCGTGCTGACGCCCGGTCGTGGGATCGTGGCGCTACCCATGTGACATAGGAGTGTTTGCGCTGGGCACCCAACGTGACGCATTATCGTATTAGCACTCCTGCAGTTCGAGTGCCAGGACGAGATGTCGGAGGTTCACGGCCGTGCCCACTTACCAGTACGCCTGCACCGAATGTGATCACCGGTTCGAGGCGGTGCAGTCGTTCAGCGAGGACTCCCTCAGCGAGTGCCCGAAGTGCACCGGCCGGCTCCGCAAGCTGTTCAACGCCGTGGGCATCGTGTTCAAGGGCTCGGGCTTCTACCGCACCGACAACCGGTCGTCGAACTCGTCGTCCTCGACCACGAGCAACGGCTCGTCGTCCTCCTCGTCGTCGAGCAGCAGCAAGTCCGCCGAGTCGAGCTCGTCGTCTTCGAGCAGCAGCTCCTCGACCACCACGGCCGCCGCTTCCTGATCCCCGCCTCCGGTTCGCCGACCGCAGCTACCGCGGTCGGCGATTTTCGTGTGCGCGCAGAGTGATCCCGTCCGCCGCGAGGGCAATTCGTCCGGGTGAGCCGAGTTGTCCACAGCAGCCCGGTTTGTCCACAGATTTCCGCTTCCCCCTCCCGCTCGGGCCGGCGACTCCCTAACTTCGGAGGTCGTCGACCGCCGCGAGCGAGGAGTGGATCATGGCGTCGAAAGACCGTCTCAACTCGACAGTGCTGCACCGCATCGGCGCGCTTTTCCTTGGCCGGCCGGGCTTTCGCCTGCACGCCCTGCGCAGGGCGGCCGCCGTGGCCCTGCTGCTGCTCGCCGCCGGACTGTCCGTGCAGCCACGTCATGGACCACCGGAGTCACGCGTCGCGGTTCTCGTCGCCGCCCGCGATCTGCCGCCCGGCCGGGTCCTGTCGAAGACGGACGTGGCGCGCCGCGAGCTGCCCGCCGACCTGGTGCCGGACGGCGCGCTGCGCGACATCGCCACCGCCGAGGGCCGGGTGCTCGGCAGCGCCGCGCGCAGCGGCGAGCCGCTGACCGACGCCCGGTTCAACGGTCCCGCGGTGGCCTCCGGCGGAGGCGGGACGGCGGCCGCGCCGATCCGCCTCGCCGACCCCGAGGTAGCGGACTTCCTGGTGCCTGGCAGACGAGTGGACCTCGTCACAAACCTCACTCGATCGGGTGCGGCTTCGGTACTTGCGGAGGACGTCCGGGTCGTCGCGGTGCAGGCCCCGCAGGGCCATCGGGACCAGGGCAGACTCATCTTCGTGGGCCTGCCGGAGCAGGCCGCTGCGACGGTCGCCGCGGCCGCTCTGAGCCAATCGGTCACCGTTACCCTCCGCTGAGTACACGTCACGCGCCGATCTCTATCGATTCGGCGCGTCATCCATCCGTGCCGCGGACGTCGCATCTTTCGAACCGGCGTTCGCCCGGACACACCCATGATGTGGAGAGGAGCTCCCAGCGTGCTCAAGGGCTTCAAGGACTTCCTGATGCGCGGCAACGTGATCGAGCTGGCCGTGGCCGTGGTCGTCGGTAGCGCGTTCACCGCGCTGGTCACGTCGTTCACCACCAGCATCATCAAGCCGGTCATCGCCGCCACCGGGGGCGGCAACGTCACCGGCCTGAGCATCCAGTTGCGCGCCGGCAACGAGGCGTCGATCATCGACTTCGCCGCGGTGATCAACGCGGTGATCACGTTCTTCATCACGGCGGCGGTCGTGTACTTCCTGTTCGTGCTGCCGATGAAGAAGCTCACGGAGCGCCGCAAGAAGGGCCAGGAGGAGGCCCCGGTCGACCCGACCGACGTCGAACTGCTGCAGGAGATCCGCGACCTGCTGCGCCGCGAGCAGGGCCTGCCGAAGATCGAGGGCCTCGCCGTGAGCGAGGAGAAGACGAGCGCCTCGGGCAACGGCCAGCAGAAGTGAGCCTGCCGCCGGGCTCAGCGCGCGTCGTGGTGCGGCGGCCGGTTCTCCCGGTACCAGCGCTCGTCGTCGCCCGCGGGGGCCCGGTCCGGGCGGTCGTCGGAGGTGGTCTCGGGGAGGACGTCGCCGAAGATCTCGGCGAGCTTGCGCCGCCGTTCCCGCTCGGCGGGATCGGAGGTCTTGCCGGAATCGTTCTCGGTCACGCCTCCATCGTCCCCCATCGCCGCGAGTGCGCGTGCGGACCGCAGGACCCAGGTGTGAAGTCGGTTACAGTTAAGACTGCTAGACGTCGAGGCGGCGGGAGCGGCGCCAGGCGTGGCTCACCGGGTGTCGAAGCCACGGGAGGCGAGAGATGAGTTTCCTGGACAAGGCCAAGGAACTGGCCAACCAGGCCAAGGGCAAGGCCGAGGAACTGGCCGAGAAGGCGGGTCCGAGCGCGGCGAAGGGGCTCGACGCGGCCAAGTCGAGCCTGGACAAGGCCACCGGCGGGAAGTACCACGACAAGATCGAGAACGTCAGCCACAAGGTCGAGGGCATGATCAAACGGGACCACCACCCGGACGGCCAGCCCCCGAAGGGCCCCGAGGAGAAGGGCCCGGAAGGCGGCGCGGAACCGCCGAAAACCCCCTGACCCGAACGAAAAGCCCGTGAAACACGACGGTGGCGGCCCCCAACGGGAGCCGCCACCGCCGGTCTCACCCGGCTCAGGCCGTTTCCAGGCCCGAGAGTTGTTCGATCACGTGGGTCACCAGGGGCGTCAGGGTGGCCATGCCGTCCCGGACCGAGGCCCGGGAACCCGCCAGGTTCACCACCAGCGTGCTGCCGGAGACCCCGACCAGGCCGCGCGACACGCCCGCCTCGACCGCGCCCGCCGCCAGGCCGGAGGCCCGCAGGGCCTCCGCGATGCCCGGGATCGGGCGGTCCAGCACGCCCGCCGTCGCATCCGGCGTGACGTCCCGCGGCGACACCCCGGTGCCGCCGACCGTGATCACCACGTCGACCCCGCCGATCACCGCGGTGTTCAGCGCGTTGCGGATGTCCACTGTTTCCCCGGCCACCGCGACGGTGCCGTCGACGATGAAACCGGCTTCCTCCAGCAACTCGGTCACCAGCGGACCGATGTTGTCTTCCTGCTCGCCCTGGGCGACCCGGTCGTCCACCACGACGACGAGGGCCCGGCCCAACCGCTGCGCGCTGCGTTCCATGCCGGTAACCGTAGTGCCAAGGAGTGCCCCGTTCAGATCCAACGAGCCGGTGAGATCGACCATTCGCACGGCCCGTCGCGGAACCACGGTGCCTGTTTCGTCGGACATGTTCCTCCCAGTTCTGCAATGCCCCCGAGCGGTTTTCGACCGTTTTGCGAAGCCTGCGCCGCCGACCGCGCCGAGCCGCCCGGAGGGGGCAGAGCGGACCCGGCACGGCCGACGCGGAACGCGGCCGGCGAACGGCCGCGCGTTCGGATCACCCCTTCTGGCCGGCCAGGGTGGCCTCCACGGTCCGGTCCCCGCCCGGGCCGGTGACGGTGACCGGCAGCCGATCACCGGGCGCGTGGGAGCGGACCGCGGCGATCAGCGAGTCGGTGTCCAGGACCGCCCGGTCGCCGATCCTCGTGATGACGTCGCCGGACCGGATCCCGGCCTGCTCGGCAGGCCCGCCAGGGGTGACGTCGCGGACCTGCGCGCCCGCCTGCTGCTGCGAGTTGGTGATCACCACGCCCAGCGTGGTCTGGGTGGCCGAGCCGGTGTCCTTCAGCTCGGTGGAGATCCGCTTGGCCTGGTCGATCGGGATCGCGAAGCCCAGCCCGACCGAGCCGGCCTGCTCCTGGCCCGACCCCGGGCTGTAGATCGCGGAGTTGATGCCCACCACGTTGCCGTCCATGTCCACCAGCGGGCCGCCGGAGTTGCCGGGGTTGATCGCGGCGTCGGTCTGCAGGGCGTTGAGCACGGTGTCCTGGCTGCCCGACTCGCCACCGGCTCGCACCGGGCGGTCCTTGGCGCTGATGATGCCGCTGGTCACGGTGCCGGAGAGGCCGAACGGCGAGCCGATGGCCACGACCGGCGCGCCGACCGGCAGGTCGTCGCTGCGGCCGAGATCGGCCGCGGTGAGGCCGGTGATGTCGGCCTTCACCACCGCGAGGTCCGACTTCGGGTCGGTGCCGACGACCCGCACCGGCGCCGAGCGGTTGTCGTGGAACAGCGCCGTGAGCCGACCGTTCTGGCCGCCCTCGACGACGTGGTTGTTGGTGAGGATGTAGCCGTCGCTGCTGATCACGATCCCGGAGCCCTCGCCGCCGCCGCGCGCGGTCACCAGCTGCAGCTGGACGACGCTGGGCAGCACCTTCTCCGCGACCTGCTGCACCGAGCCCGCCGGTGCGGTGCTGGCGCTGCGCGCCGGACGCGACTGGTCCAGCGACGTCACGGCGCCCTTGTCACCGCCGAGCTGATACCCGACGAATCCGCCGATGCCACCGCCGACGAGGCCCGCCACCAGCGCGAGGACCGCTGCGCCCGCGATCAGCCCGATGTGCCTGTTCCGCTGCTGCGGCACCGGGGCGGCGGCGGTGTAGCCGCCGGACGGCCAGGGCTGCGCGTGCGGGAACTGCTGCGTCGCATGCGGCGGCTGCGCAGCGTGCTGGGGCTGCTGCGCGGCTTGGGCGTGCGCTTGCTGGGGCTGTTGGTAGGGCTGCTGCGGAACCCCGGCAGGTGGCGTGTCGCCGGTGCCCGCGACAGGCCCGTCCGCCTGCGGCTTCGGTTCGTCCGGCTGATCGCCGGAGTGGCCCGGGGGGTGATCGGTCATGACTCCACTTTGCTCCAGACGTCTGAGAAGTGCCTGAGACTAGGCTGTGCGACAGCCTGAAAACCGGCCGGGGAACTGTGATCTGCGACTGGCCGAGGGCCAGCGCTCACCGCAGCCGGGCGGCGATCTGCTCCGGCGTGACGTCGTTGATCCACACGCCCATGCCGGATTCCGAGCCCGCGAGGTACTTCAGCTTGTCCGCCGAGCGCAGCACCGAGAAGACCTCCAGGTGCAGCCACGAAAGCTCCCGGCCGGTGCGCACCGGCGCCTGGTGCCAGGCCGCGATGTAGGGCAGCGGGCGGTCGTAGAGGCCGTCGAGGCGGCGCAGGACGTCCAGGTACGTCACGGCGAAGTCGTCGCGCTCGGCGTCGGAGAGCGCCGCGATGTCCGGCACCTGGCGGTGCGGCACGAGGTGCACCTCGACCGGCCACCGCGCGGCCGCGGGCACGAACGCGGTCCAGTGCTCGGAGTCGGCGACCACCCGCTCGCCCGCGGCGCGCTCGGCGACGAGCACGTCACCCTGCACGTGCCGCCCGTGCTGCGCCAGGTACTTCTCGGCGACCTGCAGCATCTTCTCCGTCTTGGGCGTCACGAACGGATAGCCGTAGATCTGGCCGTGCGGGTGGTGCAGCGTGACGCCGATCTCCTCGCCGCGGTTCTCGAAGCAGAACACCTGCTCCACGCCGGGCGTTCCGGCCAGCGCGGCGGTGCGGTCCGCCCAGACGTCCACCACGGTGCGCACCCGGGCCGGGCTGAGCGCGCCGAACGACGAGTCGTGGTCGGCGGTGAAGCACACCACCTCGCAGCGGCCCCGCGCGGGCGCGACCGGCACCATCGGCATGCCATCCACAGTGGACTCGTCGCCGGGAATGCCTTGCGCGAACGACGGGAACTGGTTCTCGAAGACGACGACGTCGTAGTCCGGTTCCGGGATCTCGGTGGGCCGTCCGGGCACGCTCGGGCACAGCGGGCAGAGCTCGGCCGGCGGCTTGTAGGTCCGCGCCTGCCGGTGCGCCGCGATCGCCACCCACTCGCCGGTCAGCGGGTCGCGCCGCATCTCCGAAGCCGGGGCCTGCGGCGGCAGCGCCCTGGTGTCCTCGGCCACCCGCTCCAGCGCCGGGTCGGCGTCGAAGTAGATGATCTCCCGGCCGTCGGCCAGGCGTCGCGCCGTCCGCTTCACCGCTCCTCCTCCACACCCCGCTGATCGGCCAGCAGGAGTTCGACGTGCTCGGCCAGCAGCTCGCGCGCGTCGGCCGGCAGCCCCTGGTCGCTGATCAGCAGGTCGACCTCGTCGAAGTCGACGATCGTGGAGATCCCGACGGTCGACCACTTGGCGCTGTCGGCGACCACGATCAGCCGCCCGGCCGCCTCGGCCAGCGCCCGGTTGGTCTCGCTCTCGTTGAGGTTCGGGGTGGTGAAGCCGGCCCGCGGCGCCATCCCGTGCACCCCGAGGAACACCAGGTCCAGGTGCAGGGAGCGCAGCGCCTGCACGGCGACCGGCCCGACCAGCGCATCCGACGGGGTGCGGACACCGCCGGTGAGCACCACGGTGCGGTCGGTGCGGCCGCGCTGCTGCAGAGCGTCGGCGACCCGCACCGAGTTGGTCACCACCGTCAGGTCGGCGACGTCGTCGAGGTGGCGCGCGAGCGTCCAGGTGGTCGTGCCGGCGGACAGGCCGATCGCGGTGCCCGGCCGGACCTGCTCGGCGGCCAGCCGCGCGATCGCCTCCTTCTCGGCGAGCTGGCGCACCGACTTGGCCTCGAAGCCCGGCTCATCGGTGCTGCGGCCGATCGTCGAGGTGGCGCCGCCGTAGACCTTCTCCACCAGACCGCGCCGGGCGAGCGCGTCGAGATCGCGGCGGATCGTCATGTCCGACACGCCGAGCCGCAGCACCAGCTCGCCGACCTGCACCGCTCCGGTGCGCCGCACCTCGTCGAGGATCACTTCCTGGCGTTGCCGCGCGAGCACAGCACCGTCCCCTCAGACCGTCGAACGGCCGCGCGGGGCTCGTGGGTGATCGCTCCGGTTCTTACCGGAACGAACACCCACGAGCCCACCCGCGCGACCCCAAGCAAACAAGAACCAACACTACCCGAACGGCCTTTCGGTGCATGTCGCTTGCTCCGGAGCAGCACCCGGGGCATTGCTGTTCATTGCTGTTCGATGTACTGGGGACTGCCCGGCAGCGTCATGCGCAGCAGCGCGCCGCCCTCTGGGGCCTCGCCGGCCCAGACCGTGCCGCCGTGCCGCTCGGCGACCTGCTTGACGATCGACAAGCCCAACCCGGAGCCCGGCAAGGTCCGGGCGTCGGAGGACCGGTAGAAGCGCTCGAACACGTACGGCCGGTCCCCGGCCGCGATGCCGGGCCCGCTGTCTGCGACCTCCAGCACGGTGGTGCCGCCGGCCGGCTCGGGATGCAGATCCACCCGCACCCGGCCGCCGTCCGGGCTCCACTTCGCGGCGTTGTCCAGCAGGTTCAGCACCGCGCGCTCCAGCGCCGTCGCGTCGCCCATCATCACCCACGGCTCCAGGCGGACGTCGAACTCGATGCGCGGGGCGCGGCGCCGCGCGCGGTTCAACGCGCGCTCCACGACGTCGACCAGGTCCACCGGCTCGTGCACGGCCTGCGGGGTGTCCTCCCTGGCCAGCTCGACGAGGTCGCCGACCAGCGCGGACAGCTCCATCACCTGGGCCTGGACGTCGGCGAACATCTCCGCCCGGTCCTGCTCGGACAGCTCCGGCGCGTCCGGCCGGGCCGAGGCCATCAGCAGCAGCTCCAGGTTGGTGCGCAACGAGGTCAGCGGGGTGCGCAGCTCGTGCCCGGCGTCGGCCACCAAGCGCCGCTGCCGCTCCTGCGACTCGGCCAAGGCGCCGAGCATCCGGTTGAAACTGGTGGTCAACCGGGCCAGCTCGTCATCGCCGCCGACCGGGATCGGCCGCAGGTCACCGGTGAGCGCGACGCGCTCGGTGGCCGCCGTGAGCCGCTGCACCGGCCGCAGCCCTGCCCGGGCCACCGCCGTCCCGGCGGCCGCCGCGAGCAGGATCCCGGCGCCGCCCATCACCACCAGCACCACGCTCAGCTGCGCGAGCGTCCGCTGCGTCGGGTCCATCGACGTGGACATCACCAGCGCGGCGTTCTGCCCGGTCGGCACCGCCACCACCCGGCTGTTGGTGCGCTGATCGGTGCGCAGCGATTCCCGGGTCTCGCCCTTGGCGACCGCGAGCTCGTCGGTGCTCATCGGCGGGCGGTCGGCCGGGCCGACCACGACGCCGTCCGCGGACAGCACGCTGATCTTGAAGTTCTGGGCGACGAAGAACGCCACCGGCACCTGCTGCAGGTCGGCGGTGCGCACCAGCGGGCCCTCCGCAGCCTCCACCGCGCGCTCGACGAGGTTGTCGTCCAGCTGCTGGTAGAGGCTGTCCCGCACGGTGACGAAGGCCGCGACGGACACCAGCGCCACCGCGCCGGCGACGCAGACCGCCGCCAGCCAGGTGACGCGGTTGCGCAACGAGACGCGCTGGAACCGGCCTTTCGGACGCTCCTGCGGGTCCAGGTCCGGCGGGGGTGGTGCGGGAACGGTCACGGCGGCGTCTCGCGGAGCACGTAGCCGACGCCGCGGACGGTGTGGATCAGCCGCGGCTCACCCTCGGCCTCGGTCTTGCGGCGCAGGTACCCGATGTAGACCTCCAGGGCGTTGCCCGAGGTCGGGAAGTCGTAGCCCCACACGTCCTCCAGCAGGCGGCTGCGGGTGAGCACCTGCTTCGGGTGCGCCATCAGCAGTTCCAGCAGGGCGAACTCGGTGCGGGTCAGGCTGATCGGGCGCTCGCCGCGGCGGACCTCGCGGGTGCCCGGGTCCAGCTCCAGGTCGGCGAAGCGCAGCGCGGGCGGCAGCTCGTCCAGGCCCGCATCCGGCGGGCTGGCGCGGCGCAGCAGGGCGCGGAGCCGGGCCAGCAGCTCTTCGAGCGCGAACGGCTTGGGCAGGTAGTCGTCGGCGCCCGCGTCGAGCCCGGCGACCCGGTCGGACACGGCGTCGCGCGCGGTGAGCACCAGGATCGGCAGATCGTCGCCGGTGCTGCGGAGGCGGCGCGCGACCTCCAGCCCGTCCAGGCGGGGCATCATCACATCGAGCACCATGGCGTCCGGGCGGTTGCCCGCCAGGAAGTCCAATGCCTGTTGACCGTCCGCAGCGAGCTCGACCTGGTACCCGTTGAACTGCAACGACCTTCGCAGGGATTCCCGCACGGCACGATCGTCGTCGACGACGAGGATGCGCATGGGCACAGTGTTACCCCTGGCCCTGAGAAGCAGCTGAGAACCCGCCGTGCGTCGCGGCACCGCGTGACATCCATCTCCACCCGAGTGCCATTCCGGCGCGCGCCATCACCCTGGGTGATCGCGCGCGCCGGTTCGGTCACCGCTGTTGGAAGTGCCGGATGAGCGCGCGCGGCACCAGCTTGCGCTCCCCGTCGACGACGATCGGCACCAGGTCGGGCGCGGTCGCCTTCCACTGCGATCGGCGGTGACGGGTGTTGCTGCGGGACATCTTCCGCTTGGGAACGGCCATGTCGATCCTCTCGTAGTTCGGGTGGGGTGAACGGCCCGTTCACCTCTGCTACCGAGGCGAACGGGCCGTTCACCCCGAAACGGCTCGGCCGCGAGGCCGCCGGTCAGCGGGTCCGGTCGCCGTAGCGGCGACGGAACTTCTCGACCCGCCCCTGGGTGTCGAGCACCCGCTGGTTGCCGGTCCAGAACGGGTGCGAGTAGGCGGTCACGTCGATCACGATCAGCGGGTACGTGTTGCCGTCCGCCCACTCCGTCCGCACGTCGGACGTGGCGGTGGAGCGGGTCAGGAAGCGGTCGCCGGTGGCGCGGTCCTGGAACACGACCGGCCGGTATTCGGGATGGATCCCGGGTTTCACGAGTTCTCCTCCAAGGTCGTTCGAAATCGGTCCCCCGCGGCGCGAGCCCCGTGCGAGGTGGGGCGGTTTCGCGCGAACCGGCACCCGCCCGCGTGCGGAACGCCGGTTTCGCGCGAAACCGCCGTTCCGGCGATGCGCGCGGGCTGCCGCTACGCCTTGCCGGTCTCGCCGGTGGCGTCCGCGGTGGTCTCCGCCGGGTCGTCCCCGCACGGATCGGTGTGCCATTCGCCGAACGGGTCGTCGTAGCTCGCCCACGCCCGCTGCCCCGCGGCGAGCTCGTCGTCGGTGAGCAGCGCGCGGCGCAGGGCGTGGACGATGTCCCGCGGATCGGCCTCGTGGACGATCACGACGAGCTCCTGCATCCGGTCGCCGTAGTAGTCGTCCCAGGTCAGCGAGGCCCTGACCTGCCGCTCGGCCGAGACGTCCGCCCAGTCGCCAGGCTCCAGCGCGGCCAGCCACGGCCCGGCGTGCGCAACGCCGAGCCCGCCGCCGGCGGACTCCAGCCACAGCGCGACGTCCGGCTGGCTGGCCACCCAGACCCGGCCGCGGGTGCGCACCACGCCGTCCAGCAGCACGTCGATCGCCTCGTGCAGCCGCTCCGGGTGGAACGGCCGCCGCTCCTCGAACAGCACCACCGACACTCCCGCGTCGGTGTCCAGCGACGGCTGCCCGCGCAGCAACCGCCCCTGCGGCCCGTCGACCTCGCCACGCCGCGCGTCGGCGGGCACCTTCGCCAGCAGCGCGGAAACGTCCAGGTCGTCCAGGTGCTCGGCGGGGGCGTTGGGCGTGAGCCGGGCGATCACCGCCTCGGTGCGCACCCGGTTCCACCGGTCGCCGGAGTTGCCGGCGAGCACGATGGCGTCGGCGAACTCGACCTGCCCCACCGCGACCTGGGCGACGGTGCGCTCGTCGTCCGCGCTGCCGCCGAGGCCGCGCTCGACGAGCTCCTCCTCGCCGGTCGCGTCGGCCAGCCAGGTGGCCAGGTCGACGGTGGTGACGACGGCTCGGACCTCGACGTCGTCGACCAGCGGGCGGTCGTCCACCAGGACGTTCTGCAGCGCCCAGCAGATCGTTTCGGGTTCCAGCGCCGGATCGAGCTGCACGACGACCCGCGTCACGTCAGGCGCGGCGGACAGCCTGCGCAGCAGCGGCAGCATGTCGAGGCGCAGGGTGCAGGACACGCAGCCGTGCGCCAGCTCCAGCACCTCGGTGGTCTCGGCGTCTCCGTGCCGGACCAGGCGCCGGACCACGCCCTGGGTGACTTCGCGCAGGTCGTGGTGCACGAGCGCGGTGCCCGCCGGGTCTTCCCGCCACGCCGCTCCGGCCGCCGCCGCGACCTGCTCCGCGCGGATCCCGGCCACCATGATCAGCGGAGTCCGCCGGTTCGCGGACGACTCGGTTCCCATCCCCACCTCAATCGACAACGGTTTTCATCTGACGCGGACACACGCTACCCTCGTCGACGACGAAATGAAAATGGATGTCATTATCGAGAGGAAGGTCATGTCCATCCGCTGCCAGGTGACCGGGAAGAAACCCGGCTACGGCAACCAGGTCTCCCACTCCCACCACCGCACCCGCCGCCGCTGGCTGCCCAACGTGCAGCGGAAGCGCTACTGGCTGCCGTCCGAAGGCCGCTGGATCCGGCTGCGGGTGTCGACGAAGGGGATGAAGACGATCGAGAAGCAGGGCATCGAGGCCGTGGTGGCCGCGATGCGAACGCGAGGGGAACGCGTCTGATGGCCAAGAGCACCGACGTCCGCCCGGTGGTCAAGCTGCGATCCACCGCAGGCACCGGCTTCACGTACGTGACCACCAAGAACCGCCGGAACAACCCGGACCGCCTGGTCCTGCGCAAGTACGACCCGGTGGCCCGCAAGCACGTCGAGTTCCGCGAAGAACGCTGACGGAATCAAGCATCGCGGCTCGCAGAAGGCAGAGACGGCTGCGCAGCTTGCTCGACGGAAGTCAAGGTCGAGCGCGCTCGCTGCCGATCTCCCCGTCCCTTACCCCCTGCTCGTGAGTGGTCGTTCCGGTTCTCACCGGGACTGCCGCTCCCGAGCTTCGAGCAGTGAAAGGAACGGCCGAGTGGCCAAGAAGTCCAAGATCGCGCGCAACGAGCAGCGCCGCGAGATCGTCGCCCGGTACGCGCAGCGGCGGGCCGAGCTGAAGCAGATCATCGTCGCGCCCGGCAGCAGCCCCGAGGAACGCGTGGCCGCTCAGCGCGAGCTGCAGCGCCAGCCGCGCGATGCGAGCCCGGTTCGCCTGCGCAACCGGGACGCCGTCGACGGGCGTCCGCGCGGCTACTTCCGCAAGTTCGGCGTCTCCCGGGTGCGGCTGCGCGAGCTGGCGCACGGCGGCGAGCTGCCCGGCGTGACGAAGTCGAGTTGGTGAGCCGTGGTGCACAACGACCGGCGCAGCGTGCGCCGCAAGCCGAACCTGCTCCAGCGCGAAGGCGTCGTCCAGGTGGACTGGAAGGACACCGCGCTGCTGCGGAAGTTCATCTCCGATCGGGGCAAGATCCGCTCCCGCCGCGTCACCGGCCTGACCACGCAGGAGCAGCGCGAGGTGGCGCGAGCGATCAAGAACGCCCGCGAGATGGCCCTGCTCCCCTACCCCGGAAACGGCCGGAAATGAACCATTTGCCCAGGTAGTTGCTCGTGAGCGTTTTGGATCGCCTGAGCGCTCCAAAACGCTCACGACACCTGATCAGGCAAAACCCTCCGCCGGTGCCCCTCGCCCCGCGACCCTCGGCGCCAGCGGCAGGATGGTCGGCGATGACGATCGCCGGACGAGCCTCCAAGTTGACCGACACCGCCCCCGCCGCCGACCTCTACGACGTGATCAACCGCCGCCGCGACGTGCGCCGGGAGTTCACCGGCGGCGAGCTCCCCGAACCGGTGCTGCGTCGCGTCCTGACCGCCGCGCACAGCGCGCCCAGCGTCGGACTGTCCCAACCGTGGGACTTCGTCCTGGTCCGCGACGACGCCACCCGCCGCGCCTTCCGCGAACACGTGCTGGCCGAGCGCAGCGTCTTCGCCGCCGGGCTCGACGGGGAACGCGCCGAGACCTTCGCCAAGATCAAGGTCGAGGGCATCGTGGAATCGTCGCTGGGCATCGCCGTCACCTACGACCCGAACCGCGGCGCACCGCAGGTGCTCGGCCGCCACGCGATCGCCGACGCCGGCCTGTACTCGGTGTGCCTGGCCATCCAGAACCTGTGGTTGGCCGCCACCGCCGAGGGCCTGGGCGTCGGCTGGGTCAGCTTCTACCGCGAGGAGTTCCTCCGCCGGCTGCTGAGCATTCCGCAGGGAGTGCGCCCGGTGGCATGGTTGTGCGTAGGGCCGGTGCGATCCCTGGCCGACACGCCGGACCTGGAGCGGCACGGCTGGCGACAGCGGGTGCCGCTGGAACAGGTCGTGCACTACGACAAGTACGGACAGGGTCGCAGCCGGTAGCCTGGACGGCACGAAACCGTCGGCACGCGGTTCCACTACAAGTTGCGCTCCCTGCGAGGACGCGGTGCAGCAGGATGATCCGCTGATGGTCGGCCACCTGCCGGCCCACGACCGCCACGTGCGGCTGTTGCTGGACTCCGGCCGCTTCGCCGAGGCGAACGCGGCGTTCGACGAGCTGATCAAGGCCGGGACCAGCGACGTCGGCGAGCACTGGAACCGCCCGACCGTGCTGGTGCACCGGGCGTCGCTGGCGTGGCGGCTGGGTCGCATCCCGCTCGCCCTGGAACTGATCGCCGAGGGCTGGACCGATCTCGACGTCGACCGCCCGGAAGGCCCGGCGGCCGCGCACACCATCAGCATGCTCGGCTACCTGCTGGAGACCATCGGCCACCGCGGCCCGGCGCTGGAGCTGATGGCGCTGTCAGTGCAGATCGCGCGCGACTCCGACGACCAGGCGGCGCTGGCGCACTGCCTGAGCCGGGAGGGCAACGCGCGGGTGTTCCGCGCCGTGACCCGCCCCGACGAGACCAGCAGGGCGCAGTTCGAGCTGGCCCGCGACCTGTTCGACGAGTCGCAGGGACTGGCCAAGCCCGGGCAGGTGAAGCGCTCCGCGCTGGCCGGGTTCGCGCGGGCGCTGGCCGGCGTCGGCGAAACGGCCGCAGCCGAGCGGACCGCCCTGGAGGCGCTGGCGCTGGGTCGCGGCGCCGACGACTGGTTCACCACGGCGGTGGCGAACTGGGTGCTGGCGGTGGTGCGCCGCGAGCAGAACCGGCTGGAGGAGGCCCGCACGTTCGCCAGCCGTGCCCTGGAAGGCGCCGAAACGATCCGCGACACCATGCTGATGATGCAGTTCTCCCTGGACCTCGCGGCGATCTGCGAGGAGCTGTCCGACTCGGTCGGCGAATCCGCCGCGCTGCGACGAACGGTCGCCGCGAGCAGCACGGCGGTGGACGTGCTGCAGGAGGGGCTGGGGCAGGCGTTGGAACAGCGCCGCGTGGCGGTGCAGGCCCAGCGCATGGCGGTGGCCGCCCGCGAAGCCGCGCTGCGCGACCCGCTGACCGGCCTCACCAACCGCCTCGGCCTGGAGCGGCGCGCACCGGTGCTGCTGGAGAGCACCGCGGCGGCCGGCCGGGTGCCATGGCTGTTGCTGCTGGACGTGGACTGGTTCAAGGACGTCAACGACCTCGCCGGGCACACCGCGGGCGACGTGGTGCTCCAAGAGGTCGCGAACCTGCTGCGCCGCGAATGCCGCGGCGACGACCTCATCTGCCGCTGGGCGGGCGACGAGTTCGTGGTGCTGCTCGTCGACGCCACGGAGGAGTCCCGCGACGCCGGGCCGATCGTCGCCGAGCGGATCCGCGCCGCGGTGCAGCGGCACGACTGGCGGCTGGTGCTCGGGCGGCTCACCAAGGCGCCGACGGTGAGCATCGGCGTCGCGGCGGGTCCGGCGAACCTGGAGCACCTGTTCGCCGCCGCCGACATCGCGCTGTACCGGGCGAAGCGGGCCGGGCGCAACCGGTGGGAGATCGATGGGGACCGGCCGACCGCGGACAGCTCGACCACGAGTTGAGGCGCACCCGGCTCGATTAGGATCGATCGCCATGTCCACCGCGCTGCGATCTCCGATCGACGGGTTTCCCCTGCGCGGCAAGGTAGAATCGACACCGGAAGCCCGGAAGCCCGGAAGCCCGGAAGCCCGGAAGCCCGGAAGCCCGGAAGCCCGGAAGCCCGGAAGCCCGGCGGTGTGCCATGTCGCCCGCTGAGCCGCAGCGGGCGGAGCGCTGGGACACCGCACCGGTCGAGCGCCGGGTGCTCGGCGTCGTGCGAACCCTGACGGCGCTGGATCGCCTGCTGGACGTGCTCCCGGTGCTCGCCGACGACATGCGGGTGGAGACGCGCTTCGCGGTGGCGGCGGGTTCGGAGTTCGCCGCGAACCTCGCCGACCAGCTGCACCGCTCGCAGGCCCGGGTCGCGGACTGGGAGCAGGCCGTCGGCGAGGACTTCGACCTCGCGATCTCGCCGAGCGGCAACGGCCGGCTGCACGAGCTGGAGATGCCGGTGCTGACGCTGCCGCACGGCGCCGGGCACCACAAGCTCCGCGCCACGGAATCCGGTGTGGCGGAGGAAGTTTCGGGCTTGTCCGCCGCGCAGCTGACGCACGAGGGCCGGGTGGTTCCGGCGGTCGTCGGCCTCTCCCACCCGAGCCAACTGGTCGCACTGCGGCGCGACTGCCCGGAGGCGGTCCCGCGCGCCGAGGTGATCGGCGATCCCTGCTTCGCGCGGCTGCAGGCCAGCCTGCCGATGCGCGAGCACTACCGCGCGGCCCTCGGCACCGGCAGGCGAAAACTCGTGGTCCTCGCCTCGACCTGGGGCCCGCATTCGCTGTTCGGCAGGCAGGGCGGGCTGGCCCGGGATCTGGTCGCCGCGCTGCCCGCCGACTACCAGGTCGCGCTGGTGCTGCACCCGAACATCTGGAGCAGGCACGAGGGCCTGCAGATCCGGACCTGGTTGCAGACCGCCCTGCGCGACGGGCTCGTCCTGGTGCCCAGGCTGCGCAAGTGGCAGGCCGCGCTGATCGCCGCGGACGTGGTGATCTCGGATCACGGCTCGCTGTCGTGCTACGCCGCAGCGCTGGGAAAACCGCTGCTGCTAGCGGCTTTCGGCACCGACGAGGTGGTGCCCGGCTCCCCGATGGCGCTGCTGGGCGAGCGGGCGGAGCGCCTCGACCCGACCGGAGACGTGCGGGCGCAGATCGACGCGGCGCGGCCGGTCCCCGACCACCAGCAGCTCGCGGACCTGGCCTTCCAAGACCGAGCCTGCGAACGGCTGCGCAGCCTGATCTACCGGCAGCTGGACCTCCCGGAGCCGCCGTGGCCTGCCCAGGCGGCGCCGGTGGATCTGTTCAGTCCCGGCTGACGCACCTCACCCGTCACCGAGCTTGCGGGCCACCCGCTCCGCCTTCGGGCTCTCCGCCTGCTCGTAGATCTCCAGCGCTTCCGCCAGGCATTCCCGCGCGCCCGGTTGTCCGGTCGCGGTGAGCGAGTCGGCGAGCAGCTCCAACGGCTCGGCGAGGTCGAAGGAGGCCTGCCGTTCCCGCGTCTCGGCGATGACCTCGCGAAGCGCCGAAACGGCTTGCTCGTGCTGCCCGAGCGCTTGGTGCGCCCGAGCCGTCGCGACCTCGATCCGGCCAGGAGTCCGCTTGTCCTCGGGGAATTCCGCGAGCCGGTCCAGGGCGGTCCGCAGCACGGCCAGGGCCTCAACGTGCCGGCCGAGCCCGGACAGCGACTTGCCCATCAGGTATTCCTGCAGAGCCATGCCGCGACGCCGCCCGAGCTCCTCGTTGAGCCGCCGGGCCCGCTCGAAGTTCCCGATGGCCTCAGCGAATTCGGTGCGCGCGTGCAGCACCTTGCCCTGGAACTCCAGCGCGGAGGCCAGGATTCGCCGGTGCCCGGCCCGCTCGGCCGCGGCGACCGCCTTCGCGCACTCCTCGTGCGCCTCGTCGAGCTCGCCGCACTCCATCAGCAGCTGACCGCGCAGGCTCCGCATCCGCGCTTCCGCGACGGGGTCCTCGATCGCAGCCGCGGACGCGATGGCCGATGCCAGCGCCGGCAACGTGTCGGAGTAGTGCTTGTGCCGGTTGTGCAATGCCCACAGTGGACCATCGCAGAGCGCGATCACGTCGACGTGCATATCATTTTCGCTGGCCAGATCCACCATGCCGAGGATGTTGACGCGCTCGCGCTCCAACCATTCCAGCGCTTCTTCCCACGTGCCGAACGGGTTCTCCCCGTCGACCTCGTCGTCCACGACGCGGAGCCGACTGGGTTCCATCACCATCCGATCGGCGAACGCGCCCTGCCGCCGGTACCACCCGACGAGGCGCCGCAACGCATCGTCGCCCTGCCGCGCGGCGTCCAGCTTCTCCGCGGCTTCGCTGGGAGTTTCGGAGGCGTGCTCGCGGACGAGGTCGTGAAGGAAGTACTGATCCTGATCGTTCTTTTCCACCAGACAAGTCCTGTGCAGTTCGTCGAGACGGAGTTCGGCATCGATCTCAGCGAGATCGGCTAACGCCGCCACCGCCCCCGCCGAGAACACCGGCCCGGGGAACACCCCCAGCCACGCATAAAGCTCCACTTCGGCCCCGGAGAGCTGCTCGACCGCCAGGTCGAGCGCCCCGAACGCCTCGTGGAGGTGATCGCGCCGCCTCCTCTTGTCGGACAGTTCCCGAACCGCCCGCGCGATGCTCCAGGACGTCCGGCGCCGGAGCATCCCGGCCACCAGGCGAAGGACGTGCGGCAGCCTGCCGCACCGGTCCACAAGCTCCGCGGCAGCGACCGGCTCGGCGTCGATCCGCTCCCCGAGGCCGCTGCGCCGCAGGTAGTCGAGGGCATGCCCGGGTTCGAGCGCGGCCAGCCGGATGGGCCGAACGCCGTCCAGCACGAGGTCTGCGGCGTCGTGGTGGCTCGTGCAGAGCACCACGCTCTCCGCCGAGGCGGGCAGCAGCTTCGCAACGTGCGCGAGGTCGCCCACGTTGTCGAAGAAGAACAGCAGCTTCCGGCCCTTGGTCTTCGTGCGCAGCAGGGCGATCTTGTCGTCGTCCGACAGCGGAATCCGGTCCCCGGCCACGCCGAGCGAACGCAAGCAGTGCTCCGCGGCCTCACCGAGCGACCGCTGTCCGAGCCCGAAGTCGAACCGAACCTGTCCGTGCTCGAACGAGTCGATCACCCGGTGCGACCAGTAAGTGCCCAGGGCGCTCTTGCCGACCCCGCGAATCCCGCTGATCACGGCGCACCCGGCCCTAGCCCCGCGCGCCTCGGCGAGCAGCGCGTCGAGCGCCTCGCGCTCCGGCTCCCGGTCGACGAAGTTGACCGGCTCCGGCAACAGCTGCCCGGGCGCCTCCGGCGCCTGCGGCTCGTGGAAGTGCACGCCGCCGTGGATGGCCCCGGCCTGCACGAGGTTGCGCACCGGTCCGCTGTTCTCGTTGCCCATACCCACCCCAGTGGCGCCGAACGGTAACGATCACCTGACGATACGCGACGGAAGCCTGCGACAGGCGGGACGCAGGGGACGCCAACCGGGTGTCAGACGACCCCGGCGAGCCAGGTACGCTCCGAGTGAGGTCGAAGACCAAGCCCTCGTAGCTCAGGGGATAGAGCACCGCTCTCCTAAAGCGGGTGTCGCAGGTTCGAATCCTGCCGGGGGCGCAAGCCAGATCAGCCAGCTGACCTGCGACGGGACGCCAAATCGATGATCTTGGCGCCGATCAGCAGATCGAGCTGCTCGCTGTTCTCGTACTCGCCGCCGTCTAAGCGCTGCTGCACTGGGCCGAACCGCGGCCAACGCGCCCCGATCGCGCGGGGGCTGCTCGGTTCGACCCGCCCGCCGACCTGCACCCCGCCCGGCTCGACGGCGAACGAACCCGAGGGACGGCACTGCGCCAACTGAACCAACGCGCCCCCGCACCCGGTTGAAGGGTGCGGGGGCGCAGTAATCGTTGGGGGACCTGGCGTGCTCGACGTTCGGAACTAAGGCGTGAGGCACCCCACCAGCGGCACTTCAGAGGGGGCCACGACCGCCCCAGCGGGATCCGCAACCGTCCCCACCGCGCAGTCGAGCGAGGCAACCGGGTCGACCACGGCGCTTGCCTGCGGCGACATGATCAACGCGCTAGCAGCCGCCAACAGCAGGGCACCAGCCAATCGAGACAAGAGCTGCTCCTTCCGTTCCTTGGCCAATGCACACTTGCCTACCAAGTCGATCCCGTGCATGCGCGGCAAAGACCACCAACGGGCGGCCACGGCAACCTTCCGGTGTGCCCTTGACGGACCGTCCGTCTCGTCGAGCACCCGCCGGGAGCTTCGGAGGCCGATGCCCCGGCTCATCGTCGACCAGCTCGCATCGACACCACTTATCCCATCGGCCACGCTGGCACTGAGCATCTTGCGACGTTCCGGGCAAATTCAGGTTCGAGGGGGAGCCATGCTCACTTGGACGACCATCGCCTACGGGGCCATCCTTTCCGCTCTGCTCGCAGGTATCGCGGTCGTTCTCGCCGCCCGCGAGCTGCGGGTGCGTGCCGCGCTCGGCGCTGCTGCGGGAGCGTTCACCGGCCCATTCGCGTGGAACGCGATCCTGCACGCCACCAGCGCACACCAGTTCTTCGTAGACGCTCCCGTGCGCGTCATCCCGGCCAGCTGGCAGGACACCGGCTCCGGCGTGTTCTCGATCGCCGCGACCGCGCTTCTGCTCGGGCTGGGGCCGCTCGGATCGCGCCCGGCACGCCCCACCATGGCGCTGGCGCTGCTCGCCGGAGTCGCTGCGTTCCTCGTAGACGTCTACCTCTACTGACAGCCCACGGTGGAGGCGGCTTGCGGCGTAGTCGCCTACAGCATGAGATCGTCGGCCAGGCGCCGATGGTGCTGCGAGCTCATACCGGCGTTGTTCATGGCGAAATCGAGGCCGCCGAAGGCCTCGACCGTGCGCTCGACGGCCGACCGCACGGAGTGTTCGTCGGCGATGTCGACGACGATGGCCAGCGCTTCGCCGCCGTCCTCCTCGATCATCTCCGCGGTCTCGGCTGCCGTCGTCTCGTCGACGTCGAGCACGGCGACCGCGGCGCCTTGCCGGGCGAACTGGATCGCCGCCGCGCGGCCGATCCCGCTGCCCGCGCCGGTGACCAGACCCGTCTTCCGGGTGTTGTCGCGCATGAGGGCCACGTCGCTCATGCCAGCGGCTCGTGGTTCGCCCAGGCGACCTTGTACGGGTGCCGCGACTGCCAGCGCTCGATGACCTCGTGCATACCGGGCGCGGCGAACGCCTTCGCCAGCGTGTCGGTGTCGGCCACGGCGACCTGCACGATCGCGGTCGCGATCAGCGCCGGAATGGCCTCCTCGCCGGGGATCGGAAGGTGTCGCCGGGTCGTGACCGACCGGGTGAGACCAGTGTCGATCATGATCCGTTCGATGTCTGCCAGATATTGGTCGAGCTCGCCTTCCGGCAAGGGCTGATCGAAGGAAACGATCATCGTGTGGTTGATCATGCCTCAATTCTCGACAACGCACTTGCCCGATGTCCAAGATCTGTTCGGTATTCAGCGATAACCTGGAGGCATGGTTGAACTGGAGACCCGCGAGCTCGAGTACTTCATCGCGGTCGCCGACGAGCTGCACTTCGGCCGGGCCGCCACCCGGCTCTCGATCGCCCAGCCGGCGCTGTCGAAGGCGATCCGGCGGATCGAGAGCCGGCTCGGCGTCCCGCTGTTCATCCGCTCCAGCCGCCACGTCGAACTCACCCCGGCCGGGCAGGCATTGCAGGAGCACGGGCGGCACGCGCTCAACGCGGTCAGCGCCGCCGTCCGCAACGCCCGGCGCGCCGGCGACGCCGAAGCCCACCTGCGGCTCGTGATCAAGCCCGGCGGCGACGCCGGCCTGCTGTCACCGGTCCTGGCCGAGTACGCCCACCAGCCCGACGCCCGCCAGGTGGACATCCTGTTCAGCGGCGCGGCCGACCGCACCGACTTCCTGCGTGACGGCCGGGCCGACGTCGGCCTGCTCTACGCGCCGTTCGACGATCTCAACGGCCTGGCCCACGAGACGCTGCACACCGAGGACCGCGTGGTCATCGTCCCGCACGGCCACCGGCTGGCCGGGCACGCCGCGGTGCGAATGTCCGACCTGGACGGTGAGACGCTGCCGCGCTGGAAAGGCGTCCCCGGAGGCGAGGGCACCGGCCCCGAAGTCGCCGACGTCATCCAGCTGCTCCACATGGTCACGGTGAACCGGATGATCGGAGTGCTGCCCCGCTCCCTGGTCGAACCGGCCCCGACCGGCCTGATCTGCATCCCCGTCACCGACGCACCACCCAGCCGCCTCGTGCTCGCCTGGAACGAGCAGGACCGCCGACCGCTGGTCGCGTCGTTCGTGGCCGCCGCGGTTCGCAATCGGAATCGGTCGAGCGCACAGGGAGAATCCTCTACTGTCCGGAAAGGACCGTGAGCAAGGTCTTCTAAAAATGGGTGCCGCAGATTCGAATCCTGCCGGGGCGCAAGTCCTGACCGACATGCACTCCGGCCTGCGGAGAATCGAACACCCGCCTCGCGGTACGCGCTATGCGGCATGAGGGTAGCGCCGGGACGGGTGGCCGCCGCTGCCTTGGTCTGGGGCGGGCGCTCAGTCGGGACGGGGCTTGAGCAGGTCTTCGACGAGGGTGTCCACCAGGCTGCGGGGGATGCTCGCCCCGGTGAAGGCGCGATAGACGATCGGGCCGACGAGGGCGTCGAGGGTGGCGTCGGGACCGAGACTTGGCGACACCTCGCCGGCCTGGATAGCGCGCGAGCATGTCACGTTCTTGGTCGCGACGCGGGCCGAGATAGCTGATGTCGTCCCGGGGACGAGTACTTCGGGCGGACCTGGTGCCCTAGAACGCTTTCCGTCGGCACTTTCCGCGGGCCTCCAGTCTTCGGGTGGGCGTGGCAGCCTTCCGTTCCAGTGAGCATTTTTCATCCTCTGTGCGGAATGCCTGTGTCTCTGGGTCGTGAGTGGTCATGGCTGCTGTGGCGACCACAGGCACTCACGACTCCTGTGCGTCCGGGACCTGACCTGACACCGCGGACCAGGATGAAAACGCTCAGCGGATCGTGTTCGGGGGTTCGTGGGACTTGCGCAGGTGTTCTCCGTTCCGACTCGTAGCGGGAACTTGAAGCTCGGCCAGGTCATGGCGCCCGTGCGGAAGCAACCACAACTATCCTAAAAGGACCGAAAGCGAGGACGCTGCCCTCGGGCTCTCAGCGCGAGGGCGTGAGGACGGCCAGCGTTGTCGGCTGTACCGCGCCCGCGGCGGCCGAGCCGAGCAGGAGTTCCGTCAGATCATGGGGTTGCGCTTGCTCACCCGTGGGCGCTGCCGCTGTGATCCTGTCCAACCGGAAGCCTCGACCGGCCCGCCTAGTTCGGCACCAGGCGATGAGGTACCAGTGTCCGTTGGCCGTCAGCAGTCCGGCCGGTTCCACCACTCGGTCGCTTTCGCGTCCTGCCGCGTCGATGTAGGAGAGTCGCAGCACCGCGTTCGCGGTGAGGGCCTGTTCCACTGCAACGCGGACCGCGGAGTCACCCGGCGACGGCAGCGCGACGATCCGTGCGGCTAGATCCTGCGCCGCCGCCGAGGCGGGCCCGGTCATCGAGGCTGCGATCTTCTGGGCCGCGGTTCGGGCCGCACCTGCGTACGGGGCGCAGGTGTCGGTCGCGGCGAGCGCCACGGCCAGTGCCGAGGCTTCATCGGCGGTGAAGCGGACCGGAGGCAAGGTCATTCCCGGATCGATCGACCAACCCCCGCCTCGTCCGGGTGCGGTTCGCACCGGGACACCGGCTTCCATCAGCGCTTGGAGGTCGCGCTGAACCGTGCGCGTGCTGACCTCGAATCGCGCGGCGAGCGCAGCGACCGTCAGTGGCCGCGGCGCGCCGCCGAGCGCAGCTCCTCCACGAGCGCGTAGAGCCGAGCAGTGCGGTTCACGCTGCTGACGCTACCGGCACGCTGCGGACAGGAAGTCCCGCTCCCGGCGCAGTTCCCGCTCGGTGATGGTCAACGGGAACAAGGTGAAGCCGTGCATCGCGCCGGCGACGAGACCGAGCTGCACACGCGCACCCGCAGCCTGCCACCGCGCGGCCAGGAAGAGCGAGTCGTCCAGCAGCGGATCCTCGGAACCGACGACGATCCGGGCGGGCGGAACGCCGGTCAGATCGGCGAACAGCGGTGAGATCTCGGGGTCGCGGCGCTGCTCCGCCCCCATCCCCGGCGTGAACAGCTCATAGCTGCCCCGCAGCGTTTCGGTGCTGCTCAACAGCCCCTTCGACCCGAACGATCGCTGGCTCGGCGTCATCGACAGGTCATAGGCGCCGAAACGCAGGTTGGCCGCCCGGAACGCGCCGGTGATGCCGTGCCGGTCGCGGAGGCGCAGCAGGGTCACGGCGCTCAGATGGGCACCGGCCGATTCACCACCGATCAGCAGCCGTTCGGTGCCGAACTCCGCGGCGGCGCTTCCCACCAGCCACCGGGCGGCCGCCTCGCAGTCGTCCGGTCCGGCGGGGAACGGATGCTCGGGCGCGAGGCGGTACTCGACGCTCACCACGGCCAGCCGCGCCTGCTCGGCGAGCTGCCAGAGCCTCTCGTCCTGCCCGTCCGCGGAGCCGAAAGCCCAGCCACCTCCGTGCATGTGGAGGTACACGCCGTCGACGTCGTCCGGCAGGAAGACTCGTACCTTCACCCCGCCCTCGACGACGCGGTCCTGGCCCTGCGGCAGTCTGACCGGCGGCACGTCGCCGCCGAGCCGGTTGCGCCGCAGGGCTGCCAGCAGGGCTGCATCCGGTGTGCTGCCGCGAGCCGGGCGGCTCGCGGCATTGGCGGCGAACTCTTCGTTGAACGCCAAGGTCTCGGCGAGACAGTCCTCATCTGTGATCGTCATGCCGTCGACAGTGGCAACCTCCCGCGACAACACCCTGTCACCCTTTTTCGGTGGGGTCCGTCACATCCCGACTCGATGAAGGTCCGCGGCGGGCCAACCGGCGACGTGCCCACGCACCTCCATCCGCCGGCTCCCGGCCGGTGTCGGCATCGTGGGCCGCTCGGACAGGTGACGACGTTGGAGTATTGGGTGAAAGCGCCTCATCTTCGTTGTCGCGGGCCCCGGGGATCAGTTGACTCCGCCGTGTTCCGGAGCTTTCCCCAGGATTGAGGAGTTTGTCGTGCGTGCTCTGCATCGCGGATTGATCGGTGCCTTGGCCACCGCTGTGCCGATGGCTGCGGGCGTCTCCGCTCAGGCGGCGGTGGAGCTCGATGACCCCAGCGCCCTGCTCGAACCGTGCTACCAGTCGGTCACGGTCCGCAACGATGGTGCTTTCGCCGTCGCGTTCACCGTTCGTGCCGAGAACAGCGAACCGTTCTCGACCGAATGGACGTCTTACTTCGACCGCGCGGAAGCGAGAACTCTCGACGCCGGCGAAGTGGGGGTCGGCGAGTACACCCCGGTCCACGTCGAAGCGGTCGCCGCGTCCGGAAGCCCGTTCAGGAGCAGGGACTTCTCCTTCTGCCGCAACGGGCGCACCAAGCTCATCGAAGCCAAGGGCACCGCTGCGAACCCGTGGTTCGAGGAACGCTGACGCACCGCGTTCGCCTTGCTCCGCCCGGCGTCGCGTGTGGCACGATTTCGCAGGTGACCAGCAGACCATCCGAGGCTCAGCGGTTGAGCGACCTCGCCCGGCTCCGCCGCGTTCGCGACCGGATCGACCGGGAGTACGCGCAGCCGCTGGACGTCGAGGCGCTCGCCCGCGACGCGCACATGTCCGCCGGGCACCTCAGCCGCCAGTTCCGGCTCGCCTACGGCGAGTCGCCCTACGGCTACCTGATGACGCGGCGCATCGAGCGCGCCATGGCGCTGCTGCGGCGCGGCGATCTCAGCGTCACCGAGGTCTGCTTCGCGGTCGGCTGCTCTTCGCTGGGCACCTTCAGCACCCGCTTCACCGAGCTGGTCGGCATGCCGCCCAGCGCCTACCGGACCCAGGCGGCGCTCGCCACCGCCGGGATGCCGTCGTGCGTGGCGAAGCAGGTGACCAGACCGATCAGGAATCGAGAAGCGCCGTCACCTGGCCGCACATAGCCTGACCGGCATGGACATCAGCATTCACTCGACCTTCCTCCCGCACGAGGACCCGAACGCCTCGCTGGCCTTCTACCGCGACGCCCTCGGCTTCGAGGTCCGCAACGACGTCGAATACGGCGGGGTGCACTGGATCACCGTCGGTCCGCCCGGCCAGCCCGGTACCTCCATCGTCCTGTTCCCGCCGGCCGCCAGCCCCGGCATCACCGACGACGAGCGCCGCACCATCTCCGAGATGATGGCCAAGGGCACCTACGGGATCATCGTGCTGGCCACCAAGGACCTCGACGGCACCTTCGAGCGGCTCCAGGCCGGCGACGCCGAGGTCGTCCAGGAGCCGACCGAGCAGCCCTACGGCGTCCGCGACTGCGCCTTCCGCGACCCCGCCGGCAACATGGTCCGCATCCAGGAACAGCGCTGAGCCCTCCGGCCGTGACCTGCGCGGACGGTACCGTGGAGGAGCCCGTGCGCGGCGCCGGCGGCGACCTCCCGGTGGCCACCGGCGCCGCGCCGCACCCGGCCTGACGACGCCGGCACCGGACCTCGCGCCGAGCGCGGCCGGCCGCGCTACCCCGAACGAATCCGCAGGTCGGACCGCCCCCACTTCCGGACCTGATCGGATCGAGCCCGCCAACGCGGCCCCGCCCGACAAGATGGAGACACGATGAGCAAGGCCACGAGGAAGGACGCGCAGTCGCCTGCGCCGCACGCCGCCGACAGCCACGAGCTGATCCGCGTGCACGGAGCGCGCGTGAACAACCTCAAGGACGTCAGCATCGAGATCCCGAAGCGCCGGCTGACGGTGTTCACCGGCGTCTCCGGCTCGGGCAAGAGCTCGCTGGTGTTCAACACGATCGCCGCCGAGTCGCAGCGGCTGATCAACGAGACCTACAGCGCCTTCCTGCAGGGCTTCATGCCGACGCTGGCCCGCCCCGAGGTCGACGTGCTCGAAGGCCTGACGACCGCGATCATCGTCGACCAGCAGCGGATGGGCTCCGACCCGCGCTCCACCGTCGGCACCGCCACCGACGTCAACGCGATGCTGCGCATTCTCTTCAGCCGGCTCGGGAAGCCGCACATCGGCTCGCCCCAGGCGTTCTCCTTCAACGTCGCCTCGATCAGCGGCGCGGGCGCGGTCACGATGGAGCGCGCCGGGCGGACCGTCAAGGAACGCCGCAGCTTCAGCGTCACCGGCGGCATGTGCCCGCGCTGCGAAGGCCGGGGCACGATCAACGACATCGACCTCAGCCAGCTCTACGACGACTCCAAGTCGATCGCCGAGGGCGCGTTCACCATCCCCGGCTGGAAGTCGGACAGCTGGTGGACCGTGCGGACCTACGCCGAGTCGGGCTTCCTCGACCCGAACAAGCCGATCCGCAAGTTCACCAAGAAGGAGATGCAGGACTTCCTCTACCGGGAGCCGACCAAGGTGAAGGTCGAGGGCGTGAACCTCACCTACGAGGGGCTGATCCCGAAGATCCAGAAGTCGTTCCTGTCCAAGGACAAGGAGTCGATGCAGCCGCACATCCGCGCGTTCGTGGAGCGGGCGGTCACCTTCACCACCTGCCCCGACTGCGACGGCACCCGGCTCAGCGAGACCGCCCGGTCGTCGAAGATCGGGCGGATGAACATCGCGGACGCCTGCGCGATGCAGATCAGCGACCTCGCCGAGTGGGTGCGGGAGTTGGACGAGCCGTCCGTGGCGCCGCTGCTGAAGGCGCTCCACGACACCCTCGACTCGTTCGTCGAGATCGGGCTCGGCTACCTCAGCCTCGACCGCCCGACCGGCACGCTCTCGGGCGGCGAGGCGCAGCGCACCAAGATGATCCGGCACCTCGGGTCGTCGCTGACCGACGTCACCTACGTCTTCGACGAGCCGACCATCGGACTGCACCCCCACGACATCCAGCGGATGAACAACCTGCTGCAGCGGCTGCGCGACAAGGGCAACACCGTGCTGGTCGTGGAGCACAAGCCGGAGGCGATCGCGATCGCCGACCACGTCGTCGACCTCGGCCCGGGCGCGGGCACCAAGGGCGGCGAGGTGGTGTTCGAGGGCACCGTCGAGGGGCTGCGGGCGGGCGGCACGCTCACCGGGCAGCACCTGGACGACCGCGCGTCGCTGAAGCCGTCGGTGCGGAAGCCGTCGGGGGCGCTCGAAGTGCGCGGCGCCGACACCCACAACCTGCAGGGCATCGACGTCGACATCCCGCTCGGCGTGCTGGTCGCCGTCACCGGGGTCGCGGGCTCGGGCAAGAGCTCGCTGATCCACGGCTCGGTGTCCGGGCAAGACGGCGTGGTGGCGGTCGACCAGGCCCCGATCCGCGGTTCGCGGCGGAGCAACCCGGCGACCTACACCGGGCTGCTCGAACCGATCCGCAAGGCGTTCGCGAAGGCCAACGGCGTGAAGCCGGCGCTGTTCAGCGCCAACTCCGAGGGCGCCTGCCCCAACTGCAACGGTGCCGGTGTCATCTACACCGACCTGGCGATGATGGCCGGCATCGAGACCACCTGCGAGGAGTGCGAGGGGAAGCGGTTCCAGGCATCGGTGCTGGAACACCACTTCGGCGGTAAGGACATCAGCGAGGTGCTCGCGATGTCGGTGGCCGAGGCCGAGGAGTTCTTCGCCGAAGGCGAGGCGCGCCTCCCGGCCGCGCACAAGATCCTCGACCGGCTGGTCGACGTCGGGCTCGGCTACCTCCGCCTCGGCCAGCCGCTCACCACGCTCTCCGGCGGCGAGCGGCAGCGGCTCAAGCTGGCCACGCACATGGCGGAGAAGGGCGGCGTCTACGTCCTCGACGAGCCGACCACCGGCCTGCACCTCGCCGACGTCGAGCAGCTGCTCGGCCTGCTCGACCGGCTCGTCGACGCCGGCAAGTCGGTGATCGTCATCGAGCACCACCAGGCGGTCATGGCGCACGCCGACTGGATCATCGACCTCGGCCCCGGCGCCGGGGCCGACGGCGGCCGGCTCGTCTTCGAGGGCACGCCCGCCGACCTGGTCGCCGCCCGCGCCACCCTCACCGGCGAGCACCTCGCGGACTACGTCGGCTGATCGTCCTCAAAGGACTTCCTCGGCCCGCTCCCGGGCCGGGGAAGTCCTTTCGTCGACGGCGCGCCACGCCGAGAACAGCAGCGGGCACAGAGACATCGCCGCGGACGCGGCGGTGAACACCGCAATGCTGGGCATCAGTCCGATGTGGTCGCTGAGGAATCCCGCGGCGAGCGTTCCGGCGGGCATTCCCAGCAGCGCTGCCGCTGATATCGCGCCGAAAACGCGTGCGCGGTACTGCGGCGGCGTTCGTTCCGCCTTGACCGCGCCGATGATCGGGTTCAGCGGCCCGAACGCGAGCATGATGACGCCGCTGACGGCGACGAGGACCACGAGATCCGGTTGCAGCAGGAAGATCCCGGGTCGCGGCCCGAGCACCAGCAGGTAGCAGACCACCAGAACGGGCCAGCGCCGCCAACGCAGTCCGATCCAGGCGAACAGGACCGTGCTCAACACCATCGCCGCGCCGGACGCTCCGGAGATGAGCCCGACCCCGAGCGACGAGTGCAGGACCACCTGGCCGTAGACGGGCACGAGAACGGAGAAGAAGCCGCTGTTCAGCCCGTTGGTCACCGCGACCATGCAGAGGATCGCGAACAGCGTGCGGTCGTTGCGCAGGAAGCGGAATCCCTCGCCGAGTTGCCGCAGGTAACCACCGCCACCGCCGGCTGTGTCGATCGCTGCTTCGTCGAGCGTCAAGCGGGTGATGGTGGCGGCGAGCACGAAGCTCGCCGCGTCGACGACGAGCGCCGCCGGGGCGCCGAGCATCGCGATGATCGCGCCCGCGATCGGAGCACCGAGCGCTCGCGCGCCCTGGTTCGGTGCGTCGTAGGCGCCGCTGACGCGTTCCACCGCGATACCGGCGCGAAGGGCGATGTCCGGGATCAGCACCTGCCGCGCGGCATCACCAGGCGCCCGCGACAGTCCCAGCAGCAGGCCCAGCGCTCCGAGCAGCCACAGCGGCAGCGCGTCGTAGTGGTGGAGCAGCGGAATGCCGAGGACCACGACCGCCGCCGCGAGATCGAACAGCACGGCCGCTCTGCGGGGGTGCAGCCGGTCGATCCACGGCCCGCCGAACGCCGAACCCAGCAGCAGACCGACGACCTCGGCCATCACGACCAGCCCGGTGTCCACGCCGCGGCCCGTCGACTCCAGCACGAACCAGGGGATCGCGAGCATGGTCATCCCGGTGCCGACGCTGGAGATCGTCGTCGCGGCGATGAGCCCGGCGAGCGGGTGCCTCATAAGACGTCGGTGACGTCGGCGTCGCGCTCCTGGCGGCGCAGCGGAACCGCGTGCCAGTGGGTGACCACCTCGACATCGCCCGGTTCCGGTTCGCGCCAGTACTCCTCGACCACGGCCTGGATGCGCCGGTTGAGCTCCGAGAGTTCCCGGGCGGACAGGGACAAGCGGTAGTCGGACAGCTCCGCGGCGCGGCGCCATTCCTTCGGCCAGTCCTGCATCGTGGCGAGGTACGTACCGGCCTGGTCGTGGTGGACGGCGTTGATCGCGTGCAGGTACGACGCCAGCGATCCGGTGAGCTCGGGGTCCTCGGAAAGTTCTCCCGGATCGAACGCGGTTCGGTCCTGGGCGGCGGCCCACCAGCGTTCCCGCCGGTTCCCGCGCTGGGTGTCCTCGGCGACGAGCCCGGCCTCGGCCAGCTGGCGCAGGTGCCAGCTGGTGTTCGCGGAGTTCTCGCCGAAGCGCTTGCCCAGTGCCGTCGCGGTGGCCGGCCCGTCCAGCCGCAGGGCTCCCAGCAACCGGACCCGCAGCGGATGCGCCAGCGCGCGCAGCCGTTTCGCGTCGAGGGTGACCATCCGCAGATCTCGTCCGTAGTCCGCCATGCCGCCAACGTACGATTGCAAAGAACCGTTTGCAAACATTTCTTTGCGGTGCTCCGTGCTTCGTGATCAGAGGTGGAGGACCGTCTGGCCCAGCGCCGCCGCCGCGAGGAACGAGGACGAGTAGGTCAGCAGCGCGACCAGGACGACCTTCCAGCTCAGCTGGCGCAGCGCCTGGATGTCCCGGCCCAGCGTCAGGCCGATCAGGGCCAGGCCCGGGAGGCCGATCAGCATCACCTTCATGTTCTCCATCAGGTCCGCCACCAGCGGGCCGGTCGGGAGGAAGTTCGCCGACAGCAGCGTGCCGATGCCGAGCACGAAGACGCTGGCCGGGACCATCGGCACCAGCTTCGCCAGGCGGACGCACACCCACGTGAGGACGAGCAGGACGACGATGCCCACCGCGTCCTTGATCTCGAAGGAACGCGTGCCGATCGCGCTGGCCAGCAGCCCGCCCGCACCGACGACGAGGTAGGACAGCAGCGTCAGGCCCGGGGTGAGCTTGACCTCGGGGTCCTGCACCACCTCAAGCACCTGCTGCTTCTCCTGCTTCTTCGCCTTGGCGGCGGTGCGGCGCGAGTTGCCCTCGTCGTCGCGGCCGAACACACGGCTCCAGAAGGCGTAGAGCCGGCGGCACAGCGGCAGCGCCAGGAAGACGCCCGAGTAGAAGCCGACGATGTTGGTGACCAGGTTGGACAGCGCCGCCAGGGCGGCGATCTCGGCCGCCTGCTCCGGGTAGATCAGCGACAGCGCGCCGACGCCGCCCAGCATCATCGAGCCCGATCCCAGGCCGAGCCCCAGGGCGAGCGCGAGCGGGTGGAAGATGCCCAGGCCGCCCATGAAGCCCGAGAGCAGCGAGACGTACAGGGCGCCGAAGACCGATCCGATCAGCCAGACCGAGAACACGCCCCGGTATTCCGGCGACCGGACGCCGAAGCGCTCGATCGCAAACGCCAGGTAGGACTCGCGGTCGATCGACCAGGTGGCCCCGATGGCCGCCCGCCCGAGCCCCAGCGCCACCGCGACCGGCAGCGCGAGCAGGACCGTCCCGAAGATGTGGCCGACCTCCTGCAGCAGGATGGCCGGGCCCAGGTTCTGGAACTTCGCCAGCGAGGGGCCGATCTCGGTGCCGAGCTTCGCCAGGAACAGCAGGATGCTGATCTCCAGCATCACGGTCGCCACCGAGCGCGTGGCGCCGGAGACCGGTCGCCAGCGCTGGACGCCGATGATCGCGCCGATCAGCACCGCCCAGATGATCGGGAACAGCGCGATCGCGGCCGGCCCGACCTGGAACTTGTACTCGCCGATCAGCACCGAGACCACCGAGATCACGGTGGACAGCACGATCGCGGTTATCCAGTTCGCGCGGGTGATCGGCTGCTCCGTCGCGGACGTCGTGCCGGTGCTTTGGTCCATGACTGCCTCCAGGGCACGGTTCGTGAATTGGACCGGTCGGGCCTAGCTGGTATACCGACGGGAGAGTAAAGAGCTGTTCCCGGAATAGCCAGATCGGACGAGCGAAGAGTTACCTCGGCTTAACATTTGCCGATTGAGCTAGGCGTTTACCGCTGCGGAACACCCTCCGGCCGCCTCGCTCGGCCGGCTCCACCGAAAAGACCGTTCGCATTTGGTATGCCAAATGCTAGTGTCGGGGCACTTCCAGGCCACCGAGAACCGAGCCCGAGGAGATCTCATGCGCACGCGTTGGCGGGCCAGCCACATCCTCGCCCACCAGGACGGACACCACGCGCTCCTGCGCGACGGCGAAGTGGTCTGGGAGGACGACGTGATCGTCCACGTCGGCCACGGCTACGAGGGGCCCATCGACGCCGAACTCGACCTGGGCGAATCGCTGGTGCTGCCCGGCCTCATCGACCTGGACGCCCTCACCGACATCGACCACCTGGTGCTCGACTCCTGGCCGACGCCGGAGCGGGCCGACGGGCTCCAGTGGTCGCTGGACTACTTCCAGCACCGGCGCCGCGACGTGTTCACCCCCGAGGAACGCGCGACGATCCGCGAGTACGCCCTGGTGCAGCTCGCCCTGCACGGCATCACCACGTACATGCCGATCGCCTCGGAGATCCACAGCTCGTGGGCCGAGCCCTACGACGAGCTCGTCACCATGACCGAGACCTCGCGCAAGCTGGGCCTGCGCGCCTACCTCGGCCCCGCCTACCGCTCGGGCGTGAACGTCGCGCTGCCGGAGGGCGGTCGCGACGTGGCGTTCGACGAGGAACGCGGGCGCGCCGGGCTGCAGGACGCGGTGCGGTTCCTCGACCACGTCGCCGGGCTCGCCGACCCGCTGGTGACCGGTGTCCTCCTGCCCTGCCGCATCGAAACGATCACCGAAGAGCTCATGCGCGAGACCGCCGCCACCGCCCGGCAGCGCGACGCGATCGTGCGGCTGCACTGCCTGCAGGGCCTGCTCGAACGCGACCTCGTCGAGCGCCAGCACGGCGTCACGCCGCTGGAGATGCTCGAACGCACCGGGCTCCTCGACACCCACCTGCTCGTGCCGCACGGCCTGGTCACCGACCGGCACCCCGATGTCCACGGCGAAGACCGGGGCGATCTCGCGAAGCTCGCGGCGGCGGGCGTGTCGATCGTGCACTGCCCGCAGACGTCCCTGCGCTACGGGAAGGTGCTGCACACCTTCGGCACGTACCGGGACGCGGGCATCAACCTGTGCCTGGGCACCGACTCCTTCCCGCCGGACCTGATCCGGGGCATGGACGTCGGCACCCACCTGGCGAAGGTCCTGGAAGACCGGTTCGACGCCGCGCCCGCCGAGGACTACCTCGACGCCGCCACCCTCGGCGGCGCGCGGGCGCTGGGCCGCGGCGACCTCGGCCGGCTGGAGCCGGGCGCCCAGGCCGACGTGGTGGCGTTCCGCATCGACGACATCCGCGACGGCGTGCTGGACGACCCGGTGCGCACCTTCCTGCTCAACGGAACCGCGCGGCAGGCGACGCACTCGGTCGTCGCGGGCCGGACCGTCATGGCGGACTCCCGCATCCCCGGCGTCGACCTCGAAGACCTGCGGAAACGCGCGCAACTGCTGTTCGAGAAGATGCGCGAGGCCTACTCCGAGCGCGACGTGCAGCGGCGACCGGCGGCGGAGCTGTTCCCGCCGACGTACCCGGCGTTCACGACCGGGGATCCGGTCGGATGACAGTTTCAATTGAAACTGCGGTCAACCGGCGTTCCCGGCGGGAGGTTTCAATTGAAACTGCTGATCACCAGCGGGCCGGGGCCGGCGTTCTCCCCCGGCATGCGTCGAAGCCGCGGCCGCGTCGCCGCGCGTAGGGTCGGCCCATGACCGGTCCAGCTGCCACCGATCGCCGCCAGGGCCCGGACCTCGGGCCGTCCACCGCGGTCCGCGCCGCGGACGAGATCCGCCGCCGGATCTTCGCGGGTGAGTACGCGCCCGGCGATCGGCTTCGCGAGCGCGATCTCTCCGAGGCGCTCAGCATCTCCCGCATCCCGGTGCGCGAGGCGCTGGCGCGGCTCGAAGCCGACGGCTTCGTCGTGGCGTCGCCCCGCCGCGGCGCCACCGTCCGCGCCCTCACGCTCAAGGACGTCGACGAGCTCTTCGACCTGCGGCTGAGCCTGGAGGTGATGGCGGCGCGCCGGGCCGCCGAAGCCGTTGCGGCGGGCGGCGGCGGAACGCGGCTGCGGGAGCTCATGGACGCCGCCGAGGACGCGACGCGGCGCGGCGACGCCGACGAGATCCCGGCCGCCAACACCGCGTTGCACGCCGAGATCGTCGCGATGACCGGGAACCGGATGCTGGAGAACGCGCTCAAGCCCTCGCTCGGGCTGATGCAGTGGCTGTTCACCATGACCTCGGATCGCGACATGCGCGTGCAGTGCGCCGAGCACAAGGACATCTGCCAAGCCATCTACGCGGGCAACGCCGATCTGGCGGCGGCGCTCGCGTTCTCGCACATCGAGCTGGGCCGGGCGCCCTCGCTGGCCAGCCTCGCCGACGTACTGCCCGCGACGTGACCGGAGAGCCAATGCTGATCACCAACGTGCGCCCGTGGGGCGGCGAACCCTCGGACATCGAGATCCAGGACGGGCGGATCACCGCCATCACCCCGCACGCCGCGCAGGCCGACCGCGCCGACGCCGTCGACGGCCGCGGGCGGCTCGCCCTGCCGTCGTTCTCCGACGTGCACTGCCACCTCGACTCGACCCGGATCGGCCTGCCGTTCCGCCCGCACACCGGCAGCCCGGGCATCTGGCCGATGGTCATGAACGACCGCGAGAACTGGCGCGACGCCGAGTGGAGCGTCGCCGAACGCGCCACCTACACGCTCCGCCGCATGATCGAGCAGGGCACGACCCGCGTGCGCAGCTACGCGCAGATCGACGCGGACTGCAAGCTGGAGCGGTTCGAGGGCGTGCTGGCCGCGAAGGAAGCGCACCGCGACCGCTGCGACGTCGAGATCATCGCGTTCCCGCAGGCCGGTCTGCTGCGGGAGAAGGGCGTGCCGCCGCTGATCGACGAGGCGCTCTCGTCGGGGGCCGCCGTGGTCGGCGGCATCGACCCGTGCACGCTCGACCGGGATCCGGTGCGCCACCTGGACGTCCTGTTCGGGCTGGCGGAGAAGCACCAGGCGCCGATCGACGTCCACCTGCACGAGCCCGGCGAGCTCGGCGTGTTCTCGACCGACCTGATCCTGGAGCGAACCCGCGCCCTCGGCATGGCCGGGCAGGTCACCATCTCCCACGCCTACAGCCTCGGCAGCGTTTCCGAGGCCACCACCCGGCGGCTGATCGCGGAGTTCGCCGAGCTGGACATCTCGATGGCCACCGTCGCGCCCGCGCGGCACCACTCGCTGCCGCTGGCCGAGCTCACCGCCGCCGGTGTCCGTGTCGGGCTCGGCGAGGACGGCCAGCGCGACTACTGGTCGCCGTACGGCAACGCCGACATGCTCGACCGCACGTGGCAGCTCGCGTTCACCAACCAGTTCCGCGCCGACGAGCTCATCGAGCACTGCTACGCGGTGGCCTCCCGCGGCGGCGCGTCGATCCTCGACCGCTCGCTGCCGCGCGTCGCGTCGGTCGCCGACCGGCCCGGCCTCGCCATCGGTGAGCAGGGCGATCTGCTGCTCGTCGACGGCGAAACCGTGACCTCCACCGTGATGGACCGCGGCCGCGACCGCACGGTGATCCACAACGGCCGCGTGGTCGCCGACGGCGGAAGCCTGACCGAGTAAGAGCCGGCGACGGCGCGGCGTGCCCCCCGCCGTGCCGTCGGTCCTGCGCCGCCGAGGGACGCATCCCCGACGGCGGTTTCGCGCGAAAACGGCGTTCGGCACGCGTGGCCGTGGCGGTTTCGCGCGAAACCGCCAGGATCACGCCCCCTGGGTGACGTGCTCGGAGGGGCCCAGGTGCTCACGGCGTCCGGCGCGGGAAGCGCCCGAGCCGGCCCGCGCATGCCACGCCGCGGCGCCCATAGCGAGACTCACTTTTCGAGTGCTGCGCGTTGCGCCGGGCTCAGGCGGTCCGGTCTCGTGGTGAGGACGTACGTCTCGGGCCCGCTGGCCCGCAGGGCGAGGGGGTCGGCGATCACCGGTTGGCGCTGGATCGCGTCCAGCGCGGCGGTGGCACGCTCCCGGGGCCAGTCGAGCGCCGTGGTCAGCGCGTCCAGGGTGAGCGGCCGGCCGGCGTGCACGAGGGCGGCGAGCACGGTCAGCGCGTCGTGCACGACGGCCTCGGTGAGAGTGCTGCCGCTCATCTGCTCGCTGAGCCGGGCGAAGAACCGGCCCATCTTGCCGAGTCGGGCGCCGGCGGTCGTGTCGGCGCCGAAGATCTCGATGCCCCGCTGTGCGGCGGTCGCGATCTCGCCGTGCGCGCCGGTGTCGGCCTGCCACGCCCGGAGCCAGACGTCGTCGTCGATGGCGTACCGCTCGCGGCGCCCACCGGGATCCTGTTGGCGCACCACCAATTCCATGGCTTCGAGGTAGCCGATGGACTTGGACACCGACGCCGGGCTGACCTGCAGCCGGTGCACCAGGTCGGCTGCCGTCAGGCCGTCGGCGTCGGCGGTGAGCAGGCAGACGAACACCCGGGCGGTCATCCGGGGCAGGCCGGTCGCGGCCAGCCGGGCCGCGAACTGGTCCACGAAGCCGCGCGCCGCCTCGGTCGGCTGCCCGTCGGTCGCCGGCTCGGCCGGCCGGGCCGGCTTGCGCCGGCGGGCGCGGTGGCCGGCGGCCTGCTGCGCGTGGTCGGCCAGGTAGTCGCCCGATGCGGCGTTTCGCGCCACCTCGCGGCTGATCGTGGACGTCGGCCGGCCGAGCCGACGGCCGATCTCCGCGTAACCGAGCCCGTCGGCCAGCCACGCCGCGATCCGCCGGCGGTCCTCGTGGGTCAGCCTGCCTCCTGGCACCGGCACACCTCCTCTTGCATTCATCGACAGTACATTGCAACACCCCGGCCCGAACAGTTGCATTTGCTTTCAATTCTGTTGCAACGATTGGTCTGTTACTGCTGTTTTGTGCATGCATTCCGTTGACTGATTGCGAAACGCAACGTAGCTTTTCCTCATTCGGAAAGAGAGGGAACAACGATGCACGTAATGGCCGTGTCGACCGTCTCGGACGACGGCAAGTTCTGGGGTGGCCTGAAGACGGCGCACGCCAAGCTCCCCAAGGGCGCCAAGTGGAAGCTGGCGGTCGCGAGCAAGGACGGGGCCAAAGCGGTCAACGTCATCGACCACGACTCCATCGATGCCGTTCGGGACTTCTTCGAGGCGCACACCGGCGCCCATGCCACGACGGAGTACTTCGAAGCGGACGCCGCGAACGCGGTCGGTCTCCCGCGATGACGATCGACGTGCCGCGGATTCGAGCCCGGGTCGCGGAACTCCTGGCGGAGTACGGCATCCCGAGCGCCGCGATCGGTGTGCTCCACGGCGGAGAACTCGCCGAGCTCGCGGTCGGCGTCAAGAACGTGGAAACGCGGGAACCCGTTGCGACGGACACCGTTTACCAGTGCGGCTCCATGACCAAGACGTGGACCGCGCTGGCCTTCATGCAGCTCGTCGACGAGGGGAAGGTCGATCTGGACGAGCCGGTGCGGACCTGTCTGCCCGGTTTCAAGGTTGCCGATCCGGAGGCGAGCGCCACGGTCACCCCGCGGCACCTGCTGTGCCACACCAACGGTATCGAGGAAGCCTACGGCGATCCGGGCGAAGAAGACGACGTCTACGAGCGCATGGTCGAGAACATCGCCGGCGCGCCCCAGGTCTTCCCGGTCGGCCGCACCCACGGTTACAGCGCGGCGCTCGGTTACGCGATCCTCGCGCGGATCCTGGAGGTGCACGACGGCAAGCGCTGGGACGACGTCATGCGGGATCGCCTCTTCGATCCCATGGGGCTGACCAGCACGAGCAGCCGACGAGAGCAGGTGGACGAATCCCGGGCCGCGACCGGGCACCTGATCCGTTCTCTGGAAGAGGGCCCCATCGTCACCCCGGTGGACTACCTGCCGCGTGCCTTCGGCCCCGGCGGGGGCATCACCTCGACGCCCCGCGAGGTGCTCGCAATGGCGCACGTCCTGCTCGACGAAGGCAAGGCGGCGAACGGAAAGCGGATCGTCTCGGCCGAGAGCATCCGGGAGATGATGCGTTCGCGGGTGCCCGTGCCGGATCCGCACATGTTCGGGCCGGAATGGGCGCTCGGTCTGATCGTGTGCGACTGGCACGGCGAAACCGTCTACGCGGCCGACGGCAGCACGATCGGCCAGAACGCCCGGCTGCGGATCCTGCCGGACTCGGGCACCGCCATCACGATGCTGACCAACGGCGGGCCGCGGGAAAGCTTCTACCGCGAGGTGTTCAACGAGATCCTGACCGACCTCGGCACGGTCACCGTCCCGGACCTGCCCGCACCGGACACGACGCGGAACCTCGACCTGTCCAGCTACGTCGGCGTCTACGAGCGCCCCGGCGCACGCTACGAGGTGTCGAGCGAAGGCGGGAAGCTGCACCTGACCCTGGTCCTCGACCCGACGCAGGCGGAGTTTCTCCAGAAGCCGGACCGCATCAGGTATGAACTGCTCCCGGTGAGCGAGACGAATTTCCTGATGCCACCGGCGGATCCCTTGGAGGACACCCAGACGGTCGCGATCTACGACTTCGCGGACGGCGCTACCCGATATCTCCACACCAACTGCCGGGTGCACCCGCGATCGGGGTGACCGCGCGGACCTCGTTCACGTCGCCTGGCGTTGAAAGCGGCGTTCCAGGGCCGTGCCGATCTCGGTGGCGTCGCGTTTGCGGGTCTCGGGCACGTAGCGGATAACCACACCGGTCCGGATATCGACCGCGCCAGCGGCCAACCTGCCCTTGGGACAATCTCATCTCCGGGCCGATGTCGGGATCGGCCTGCGCTCGGGTGATCGGTCCTCGCTGTCCGAGTGGTTGCGAGTAGGCGGATTCTCCTTGCCCGCCACGTCAAGTAGCGGCCTTGCCGGTGAGGGAATCGAGCTGAGTCAGGATCGACGGATCGCTGATCTTCTCGTCTTCGGCGAGCAGGAGCACCTTGCTCAAAATGATGCTCGTCATCCGGTCCTCGTCGGCGAACGGCAGGAACAGCCGTCGGTGCGCCGTGGCGCCGAACGAGGCGGGCACCACGCAAAGGTGGCCGGCCGGGGCGATGTGGATGCTGCCGCTGGTCAGATGCACCCGGTAGGTCGCCCGGGTGCCGCGTACCACGGCCGAGTGCCCCTCGACGGTGACCTGGGTCAGCCCCAGGTCGGCGATGAGCGCCGCGAGCACCTGCGTCCGACTCGCCGCCTGCGTCGGCGATAGGTACTCCTCCGGCTGGGCGCCGGCGACCGACACCGCAAGGTCCAGGTCTCGCATGACCTCGGAGAACACCACGAGTGGCACGTCGACCAGCGGCACTGGGGTGCCGCCGACGCTGCCCGAGCCGGTCGAGGCGCCGTAGCGGCCCGGGCCGCGGTCGCCGCCGGTCAGGAAGCGGATCTCGCCGACATGGACATCGCCCATCCCGAAGTAGCCGTGGAAATCGCAGCGCAGCGCGGCGATGAGGCCGTCGCCGACGGTGCGGGTCGCCTGGTGGTCGTCGTACTCGCCGTGGATGAACCAGCCCCGACCGGACAGCAACTGGCCCGCCACCCTGCCGTTGACCGTCTGACCGGCGAACCGCCGCGACACGTCGTCCGCCTCGCGTTCCGCCGGAGTGAGCACGTACAACTCCCGGAACGCCTGCTTGACCGGTTGCCGGAGCCGACGCCGCACGATCTCCGCCTGCCAGTCGGCGAGCACCCCCAGCTCGTGCAATTCGACCGGGTGGACGGCGGTGACCGGGCCGGTGATGTCGACCTGGTCGAGCAGGTCGATCACGCCTGCCCGGTCTCGCCAGAGCAACGCGGGCAGCATCGCCGCACCAGCCGGCAGTGACAGCAGTCGGGCCAGTTCGTCAGGCGCCAGCGTCCCGGCGGTAGCGACCAGCCGCTCCACCAGCCCGGTCCGCATCCGGCGAGCCTGGTCCCGCAGTCGCTCCTGGTGCTCGCGCAACTCCTGGTAGCCGGGGTCGGCGCGGACGGCGGTCGGCACCGACTTCAGCGTCTTGCCCGCCCGGCTGACCGTCATCGCCGGGTCGGCACCGTCGAACCGCAACGCAATCCGGTAGTCGCCGACCTCCGCCTCCATGGAGGTCTCGATGGCGATGCGCGCCTCGCAGTCCCATTCGAGACGGCTCGCCTCCGGAACTCCGGCTACCTGCGCCAAGTGGTCGAGAGCGACCGCGATCGCGGCGGCGTGGCTGTGTCTGCGGTTCGGACCGAGCTTGGCGCCCTTCTTCGCGGACTCGCGCAACGCCAGGTAGCGATCGAGGACCGTCTCGTCCGAAGCCAGGGGCAGCATCCCGAATGCGGCGATACCCTGCAGCGCATTGTGCTTGACGCGCTTCAGCACCTGGGCACGGTTCCACCCCATGACCGCGGAGACCAGCTCGTTCGGTTCGAGCTCCAGCAGGCGCCGGGCGGCGTCCACACCGGCGTCCTCGATCGCGGCGAGGAGGGCGGCTCGGTCCTGGCGGGTCGCTTCGCCGACCGGCATCGCCCGGATCAGGCGCAGCAACGGCGCGGCGCGTTCCAAGCCGAACAGCGGAAGCAGCGCGTCGGCGTCACCCGCACGCAGCCGCCACCCGAATGCTCGGCGCTGCTCCTCCACCGGCCGATCCCGCAGCAAGTCGAGCAGGGCGGCGCATTCCGCGTCGGTGAGTTCCGCCGCGCCGAGGTGGTCGGCCACCCGTTCGTCGCCGTGCCACGTCAGCGCCGCCCGAACGAACCGCAGGCCGCGCGGTACCAGCACCTTGGGCAGCTCGTCCCAGTCGGCCGGGGCTGGTGCGGAGACGAGCCGCCAGGTCAGCGCGTCCACATGGTTCCGCACGGCGCCCGCGCAGGCCAGCGGCGGCGCGGTCGCATCACCGGTCGGCGCTTGGCCGATGATGGCGTAGCCGAGGTAGCGGTCATCGGTGAAAGCCCGTTCGACCACGGCGGCGTCGAGGGCACCGGCCCGGTGCAGCCCGTCGAGAATCCGCGCCACGGTCTCCCTGCAAAGGGTGCCCAGCGGGGTGCAGATGAGCACCCGCAGCAGGCGGGTGTCGGTGGCGGCAATGGCCCGCTCCGCCACCTCGTCCAACAACAGCAGGTGCCGGACGTCGCGCCCGAGAAAGGCAGCGAGCAGGGCTTTCCGATGAGCCGTCGGCCACGGCGCATCCAGCAGGCCGGTGATGTCGTCCGGCCGGTCGACAGGGAAGCCGGCGTCGTAGAGCTCGTCCAGCTCCGCGACGATATCGGCCACGTGCGGTGCCAGGTTCCCGATCGTCTGGTCTTCGCCCTGCCTGATCCGGAGCCGGATCACCTCGGCGGTATCCCGCAGGCCCGCCACGTCGCCGGCCTTCACCGCGACCCGCGCCCGGTCCACCAGCCGCCACAGCGCCTCGCGATGTTCGTGGACGACGTCGATGTAGATCTCTGGTACGGATCGCTCCACCACGATCAGCCTCCCGCCAGCGCGACCAGCCGCAGGAACACGACCGGCTCACCCAGCCGAAGCGTGACCTCTTCGTCCAAGCCGACGACCTGCCGTCCGCCGACGAAGACCACGAACGTGCCCCGGGCGAAGGCCCGGTGCGCCCGCGCAGCCTCCGTGGTCACGTCCGGGTCCGCCGACGCCCGCCGCGGCAACCTGATCGCACCGGTGCAGGTCTGCTCCCGGAGATCGTCGTTGGACAGGTACTGACGGTCGAGGACGCGCCGACAACGCGCCGCGTCGGCGCGCAACTCCCGGATCTGCTCCTCGACGGCGTGCCGGATCAGCTCCCGCACCGTCGTGCGATCGCCGACCAGCCGTACCAGCACCGCCGGCACGTCAGCGCCAGACGCGCCGGGCACCCGGCTGCGCACCTCGATGTCGACCATGGCCGCCACCATAGAACAGCGCCCTGTCAGGAATTGGCCACAGTGGAATACGCGGCGTTACCGCTCGGCGCCTCCTGATGCGTGACGCCTCCTTGGTCTGCCGACAGCTTTGCTGCGCGTCGGCATTTGGTGCAGCCTGGCTCGGCTTTGACGCGGTTTCCAGGTGTGGTGGGCCAGATGTGTCCGCGGTGGCAACGCCACCGGCATCGAACGCTGGAGTAGGTTCTCGACGAACTCGGTGGCGATCTCGGGGTGTCGGTCGGCCGGTTCAGCCGCAGAGCAGTCGGGCCGGGTTGTCCTCGGTGATCCGCTCGAACTCCCCGTCGTCGATCCCCGCCTCTCGCAAGGCGTCCCGGAAAGTCGTCTGCAGGAACGTGTAGCCGGTGCCGCCGTATGCGCTGAGCTGGGATTTCACGCAGACGTCGTGGGAGAGCAGGATCTGGTCGAGATGTCCCGCTCGCGCGAGCTCGACCACCAGCGCCACGCGCCGCCGCACCTCGTGCGGGTTCGCCGTGAAGATGGTGTCGATCCCGACGTAGGCCCCGCGCCGCGCGATTTCCAGCGCGTAGCCCGGCTTCTCGACCAGGTCGCAGTGCCCGATCGCGATCCGCTCCGGCGCGACGTCCTCCGCCGCGAGCAGGTCGAGCTGCGGCAGCCCGACCGGCCAGCGCGCCGCGTGGGTGTAGATCGCCGCGCCGGTTGCGCGGTGGGCGCGGGCGGCGGCCCGGAAGGAGCGCTCCTCCGCCGCCGAGATGTACCACTTGTCGGCGCCGATCTCGCCGATGATGCCGGCCCGGGTGCCGGTCCCCGGGAAGCCTTCGGTCAGGTCCCGGACCAGCAGCTCGGCGATCTGGTCCGGGTCGTGCCGGTCGAACCAGTCCCGGTCCAGGAACGGGTCGCGGTAGTGCCCGGTGCCCAGCACCACGTTCAGCCCGGCGGCCTTCGCGACGCGCGCGACGGCCAGGACGTTCTCCGGGTCTCGGGTGTCGCCTGCGGCGTCGCTGCGGGGATCCGGGGCGGCTCCGACGGTCAGTTCCGCGGAGGTGAGGTCCACGATCGTGCCGCCGCCGAGTTCGGCGAACGCGCCGACTTCCGCGGTGACCAGCCGCTCGTCGGTGATCAGACCGTCGCCGCGGCGCTCGCGGAGCAGGTTGATGAACAGGTGCTCGTGCGGCAGGGTCGGGCCGAGCCGGTCGCGGTCGACCGGACCGGATGTGGTCATCGCGCTGGGCATGCTGATTCCTCTCAGGCCACCGATTCGAGTTGGCGCGCTTGGCTTTTCGCCCCCATGCGGCGCTGCGCGGCCAGGCTGCCGAGCAGGCTCCACACCGCGATCGCGAGCAGCAGCGTCGCCGCGGGCCAGGAAGCGTTGCCGGACAGCACGAGCAGCTGGGTGGCGAAGTACGGCAGCAGGCCGCCGACCACCCCGGCGAGGTTGACGCCCATCGCGACGCCCGTGTAGCGCAGCGACGGCGGGAAGATCGACGCGATCAGGGTGCCCAGCGCAGCGTAGGTGATGGTGAGCATGCCGATCCCGACGGCCGCGCCCAGCACCACCAGCACCGGGGACCGCGTGTCGACCAGCAGGAACACCGGGAAGGCGGTGATCGCCGAGAGCAGCGAGCCGACCACGCACATCCGGCCGGGGCCGAACCGGTCGGCCAGCCGGGCGCTCAGCGCCATCACCGGGAACTCCAGCGCCGCCGGGATCAGCGTCGCCGCGAGCATCACGTGCCTGGGCATGCCCAGCGCGGTCGTGCCGTAACCGACCAGGAACGTCGTCAGCAGGTACAGGCCGCCGGTGTTGGCGATGGTCGCCGACAACGCGATCACCACCTCCCGCCAATGGCCCCGCAGCACCGCCAGGACGGGCACCTTCTCCCGGGATTCCCTTTCGAACAAGGGGGATTCCTCGATCCGGCGCCGGACCTGGAAGCCGACCAGCAGCAGCGCGAACGAAACCAGGAACGGGACCCGCCAGCCCCACGCCACGAACTGCTCCTCCGGCAGCAGCGTCGCCAGCGCCATCGCGCCGCTGGACAGCAGCGTCCCCGCCGGCGCCCCGTACTGCGGCATCGCGCCGTACCAGCCGCGCCGCCCCTCTGGCGCGTGCTCGACCGCCATGAGCGTCGCGCCGGACCACTCGCCGGCCGCCGAAAGCCCTTGCAGGCAGCGCAGAACGGCGAGCAGCAGCGGGGCCATGAAGCCGATCTGCTGATATCCCGGCAGCAGGCCGATCGCACCGGTGGACAGGCCCATGATCAGCAGGGTGGCGGTCAGCGCCCGGCGGCGGCCGAGGCGGTCGCCGATGTGCCCGAACAGGATCCCGCCCAGCGGCCGGACGACGAAGCCGACCGCGAACGTGAGGAAGGAGGCGATCAGGGCGGTGCCCGGATCGAGGTCGGGGAAGAAGACGCGGTCGAAGACCAGTGCGGCCGCCGCGCCGAAGAGGAAGTAGTCGTACCACTCCAACGCCGTGCCGATGAACGCCGCGGAAGCGACTCGCCGCAGTTCTCCGGTGCCGTGCATCCCATCACTCCCGCCGCGAGCCCGATCCGATCGGAGCTCATCCGTCGATCGATCGATCGAGTAGCAGGGATCGTAAGGCGGCCGGTCGAGAGCCGCAAGACCCGCCTCCACGCATCCACAGTGGATTCCTCCGGGGCAGGTGTTGAACCTGACGTAGCGGGAGGTCCTAGTGTCGTTCCCGTGACCGGAACCGGGGGCGAGAAGCAGCCGCTGTGGAGCGTTGGGGCGCTGGCCAGGGCGACCGGCCTGACCGTGCGCACGCTGCACCACTACGACGAGCTCGGGCTGCTGCGGGCCGGCGAGCGAACCCGGTCCGGGCACCGCCGGTACACCGAGCACGACCTGCAGCGGCTCTACCAGATCCGGCTGCTGCGGCAGCTGGGGATGTCGCTGGAGGAGATCGGCGATGTGCTGGCCGATCCCGCCGCGCTGCGCGAGGTGCTCGCCGGCCACCTCGACCAGCTCGACGAGCAGGCCAGTCGGCTGGACGCGCTGCGGAGCCGGACCAGGAACCTGCTGGAGCAGCTGGACGGCTCGTGGCGCCCGGAGAGCGGCGAGTTCCTCACCGCGCTGGGCCGGATGACCACGATCGACCAGTACATCACCGACGAGCAGCAGGCCGCCCTGGACGAACGCGCCGACGCGCTCGGCACGGAGGGCAGGAAGCTGCTGGACGCGGAATGGCCGCTGGTGGCGGCGAAGCTGGTGCGGCACTGCCTGGCCGACGACCCGGTGGACGATCCCGAGGTGCAGCGCACCACGCGGCGACTGTTCGAACTCGGCGACCTGTTCACCGGCGACGACCCCGCGATCCTGCAGTCGATGCTCGACTTCCTCCGGGAACGCGCTGTCCCAGACGGGGGCTTCGTGTTCGGCGAGGACTTCTTGGACTACCTGGACCGCGCCTACGCGGTCCTGCGGAAGAGCTGAAACCAGCAGAAGCCCGAACGGAAGTTGCGGGCTCGACCTGTCATGCCCTGAGAACGGAAGGGGAAAACATGTTGCGCACAACGACGATCCTCACCGCCGCGCTGCTGCTCGCCGCCGGCGCCACCACCGCGCACGCGGAGCCGACGACCTTGCGGCTACCGGCGCCAACCGGCCCGCACCGGCTCGGCACCACGATGCTGCATCTGGTCGACCACGACCGGACCGACCCGTGGAACGGCACCGCCAGGGAACTGATGGTCACGGTGTTCTACCCCGCGAGCACGGTCCGCGGATACCCGGTCGCACCGCAGCTGACGCCCGCGGCGGCGGAGGCGTTCGAGGGCGTCGACCCGGTCTACCTGCATCCGGAGCTGCCGGACGGGGGCGTGGACTGGGCGGCCACCGCGACCCACTCGCACACCGGCGCGCCCGCGCAGCCCGTCGCGCGTCCGGTGCTGCTCTACAGCCCGGGCGGCGCCGACCCGCGAACCATCGGCACCGGGCTCGCCGAAGAACTCGCCAGCCACGGCAACGTCGTGGTGACCATCGACCACCCCGGCGAAACCAGCGAGGTCGAATTCCCCGGCGGCCGGGTGCGCACGATCGACGTCCCGGGCGATCCCCGGACCGACCCGCAGCTGTTCCGCACCATGCTCGACACCCGGGTCGCCGACACCCGGTTCGTCCTGGACCGGCTGGGCGACCTGGCCGCCGGGCGGAACCCCGACGCGGAAGCTCGCGCGCTGCCCGAAAACCTCGGGCGGGCGCTGGACCTGCGGAGGGTCGGCGCGTACGGCCACTCCGCGGGCGGCGCGACGGTGGCCGAGGCGCTGTACGAGGACCGGCGCATCGACGCCGCCGTCAACATGGAGGGCTACCTCGACTACCCGCCGGAACAACCCGGCCAGGACGGCGAACTGCTCCCGGTGGCCCGGGACGGCGTGGACCGGCCGTTGCTTTTGCTGGGCACCGACGGCTTCCGCGACGAGCGCTTCGAGCGCACCTGGACGGCGATGCTCGCCCACCGGGGATGCACCCGCCGGGAACAGCTCGACAACGCCACGCACTGGGTGTTCACCGACTACGGCGCCCAAGCGCCCCAGCTCCAGGACGCCGGGCTGATGAGCGCCGAGGACCGGGCGAAGCTGGTCGGCGCGATCGACCCGGCCGAATCGGTGCCCGCGATCCGCGACCACGTGCGCACGTTCTTCGCACGACACCTACCCAGCTGACGAACGATGGGTCCACTGTGGTCAGTCGCTGGCCATCTCCCGCTCTTCATCTGCCCAGGCAGAGAGCCCGGCGAGGAAACCTGCTCGGTCGCTCGCCGAGAGCTTCGACATCGCCCGCACCAGCGGCGCGCAGCGGATGGCGACGAACTCCTCGTACACCGCCCGAACGCCCGGCGGGAAGGACACCAGGGTCCGCCTGCGGTTGGCGGGGTCTTCCTCGCGCACGACGAGCCCGGACCGGCCGAGCGCGCCGACCAGTTCGCTCACGGTCGACAGCGACAGCCGCAGCCGCTTCGCGAGCTCGCTGACGCTCGCCGGCTCCCCGGCCATGAGCTGGGTGAGCACCGCGCCGTGACGCGCGCTCAGGCCGTACTCCTCAAAGGTTGTGCGCAGCTGTTCGGGCATCTCGCTGCGCACGCGCCGGAACGACGCCGCGATCAGCGGGATCTGGCCGAGCACCAGCAATTCCGCCGAAGTCGGGCGCGGCGCGTCGGGACTCGTCTCGGGCGTTGCGGTCACGGCGCCATGATATCTATGTTTGGAGATCCAAACTAATCTGATTTCCGAAGCAACCCGGAGGGAGCTCCCATGCACAGCACGGTGCTGGCCGTCCACGTCACCCTCGCCCTGCTGCTCACCGTCATGCTCGGCGTGCAGACCGCCGAGCTCAGCCGACTCCGCCGCGACGCGGCCGGGCAGCGCACGCCCGGACTCGAGGTGCTGGTGAACGTGATACCGCTGGTCAACGTCCTGGTCGCGGCCAGCGGCGGAATCCTGCTGCGGCAGGGCTCCGAGGTCGGTGCCTGGGTCGCGGCCGGGATCGTCTCCAGCATCTCGATCCTGGCGACCTCGATCTACACGAGCAGGCTGCTGCGCCGGCCGGGCCGGCTCTCCCGCCAGGCGAACGCGGGAACCGCGGCGGTCCAGTGGGGCGCACCGGCGTTCACCCTGGCCGGCGCGTTCCTCATGGCGGCCCGCCCGATGGACTTCGCGGTCGCGTTCGCGCCGGTGGCGCTGGCCGTCGTGGTCACCGCCGCGGCGTACTTCCGCGCCACCAGCGCCAGCCCCGCGAGCGCATGAGACCTGCCCGGCTGGGTTGCTGACCGCTACCGCCTGCGAGGCCGAAGCACCCGGTGACCCTCGACAGCCGTTTCCGACGGCGGCAGGCAGTGCGATACGAAACTCCACAGTGGACATATCACGGACCGCCCAGGGGATTCCGTACGCGGCCGCTGGCACCCCAGGCTTCTCACGAAGTCGCCGCTCCGGGGGTGGCGATTTCGCGCGAAATCGCCACTAGCACCGCTCGGCGTACCAGGTGGGAGGTTCGCCGAACATGTCCTTGAAGTCCCGGGCGAAGTGCGCCTGGTCGGCGTAGCCGAGTTCGGCCGCGAGCGCCGCCCAGTTCCCCTCCCCCATCCGCTCGGTCGCCTCGCGCAGCCGGTAGCGGCGGATCACCCACTTCGGCCCGATCCCGACGTACTCCGCGAACAGCCGCTGCAGCCGCCGGACGCTCGTGCCGAGCTCATCGGCGAGCGCGTCGACCCTGGTGATCTGCGGTTCCGCGGCGATCATCGCGACGATTTCCGCGGCCTCGTCCGCCTTCGGGTCGGGCCGCGGCGAGCGAGCCCGGAGGAACCGCTCGACCTCGGCCACATCCGGCGCGTCCGGCAAGTCCGGGCCGAAGATCTCGCGCGCGTCGATCGACCGGTCCGTGATCGTCGAGACCGACGCGCCGAGGAACGGCCGGAAGCAGCCGGGCCGGAACGCCACCCCGAACACCCCGCTGCGGCCCTCCAGCACCCTGGTCTGGTGGCCGCTGAAGACGCCGTTCACGGTCGCGCCGCCGTCCTGGAACGTCAGGTGCACGTTCGGGAAGGGCACGATCAGCTGCCGGTAGGGCTCGCGGTAGTCCCAGGAAACGACCCAGTAGCGCTCGACGTGGCGGGCGAGGTCCGGTGACGGGGCGTGGGTGGCGTGGCGCTGGTACTTCGTCCACGCACCCCCGAGTCCGCGGGCGTCCCTGGTCACGGGTGGATCCTATGTCGCGTTCGTTCAAGACGTCGGCCGCCCGCCGTGCTTGTCTGGGGCCATGTCCGAAGCACAGTTCCTGACCCGCGCGGCCGCATCGCTGCGGGAAATCGTTCGCAACATCAAGCCCGACCAGCTCGACGCCCCGACGCCGTGCGCCGAGTACGACGTGCGCAAGCTGGTGAACCACCTGCTGTTCTGGGGGCCGTCGCTGGAGGCCGCCGCGCGCAAGGAGACGGTGCCGCCGCCCGCCGAAGCCGAGCAGGACCTCGACCTGACCGGCGGCGACTGGGCCGCGGACCTGGTGGCACTGCTGGACCGCACCGCGGGCTCCTGGAGCGAGCCGGCCGCGTGGGAGGGCACCACGCACATGGGCGGCTCGACGGAACTGCCCGCCTCGCTGGTCGGCGGCATGATCGTGGTGGAACTGGTGGTGCACGGCTGGGACCTGGCGAAGGCCACCGGACAGCGCGTGGCACCGGACGACGACGTCCTCGACTACGTGCACGGCGAGGTCGCGAAAACCGCCGACCAGGGCCGGGAGATGGGCGTCTACGACACCGAGGTCACCGTCCCGGCATCGGCGTCCACACTGGACCGAATCCTCGGCATGACCGGACGGAACCCCGCCTGGACGCCGTGACCGGCCTACCGGAAGCTTCCAGGTTTACGCTGGTCACTCCGCCCGTGAGTGTTTTGGGGTGCTATAACGCCCCAAAACACTCACGGGAGCCGCAGAGCGAACCGACGTCACGCACCGCCCGGCGCGCGACTAGAAATCGAACGCCGCCTGCGCGCCTGTGGTGTTGCGCCGCTCGAAGTCGAGCAGGTGCTGCTTCCGGCCCAGCCCACCGCCGTAGCCGGTCAGGTTGCCGTTGGAGCCGACGACGCGGTGGCAGGGCACGATGATGCCGATCGGGTTCTTGCCGTTGGCCAGGCCGACGGCCCGCGAGGCGCTGGGCTTGCCGATCCACTCGGCCAGCTCGCCGTAGGAAATCGTTTCGCCGTAGGGGATTTCGCACAGGGCTGCCCACACGGCGCGTTGGAACGGGGTTCCGGCCGGCGCCATCGTCAGGTCGAACTCGCTGCGCTGCCCCGCGAAGTACTCGCCCAGCTGCTCGATCACCGGCCCGAACGGCGCGGCGTCCGGCTCGCCGAAGTTCTCCTCGGGCGGGCGATGGCGCTGGTCTTCCATGTAGAGACCGGTCAGGGCCCCGTCGACGGCGACGAGGGTGAGCGGTCCGACCGGACTGTCGATGACGGTCTTCACCGATTGCACGGAAATCCTCTCCTCAGGCGGGAAGCCGGTTGATCGCGTGGTTGCCGGTCGCCCACAGGTATTGCACGGCGTATGCGCGCCAGGGGCGCCAAGCGGCCGCATGCCGGGTCAGCGCCGCGGGCGTCGAGGGCAGCCCCAGGTTACGGGCGGCGTACCGGATGCCGAGGTCGGTGGGCACGAAGGCATCGGGATCGCCGAGGGCGCGCATGGCGACCGTCTCGACGGTCCACGGGCCGAAACCCGGCAGCTCGGCGAGCTGGGCGCGGGTCCGGTGCCAGTCGCTGCCGACGCTCAGGTCGATGCCGCCGGCGGCCAGGGCGCCGATCAGAGTGGTGATCGTCTTCCGCCGCGACTGCGGGAAGGCAAGCGTCTCCGGGTCGAGCTCGGCCAGCGCCGCCGCGTCCGGGAAGAGGTGAGTCAGCCCGCCCGCCGGGTCGTCGACGGGCTCGCCGTGGGCGGTGACCAGCCGCGCGGCGTGCGTCCGGGCCGCAGCGGTGGAAACCTGCTGCCCGAGCACGGCCCGCACCGCGAACTCGGCGGCGTCGACGGTCCGCGGCACCCGCCGCCCCGGCTCCTTCTCGACCAGCGGCGCGAGCACCGGATCCGCGCGCAGGAGATCGTCGACGGCGACCGGATCGGCGTCGAGGTCGAGCAGCCAGCGGCATCGGGTGATGGCGGCCGACAGATCCCGCAGATCGGTCAGGGTCAGCCGGCAGTCGATGTACTCGGGCTGCGGCCGGAGCGTGACGACGCCGTGCCCGTGCGGCAGGCGCAAGGTGCGGCGATAAGCCCCGTCGCGCCACTCCTCGACCCCGGGCACGGCGGTGGCGGCGAGATGCCCGAAGAGGTTGTCCGGGCACAACGGCGCCCGGAACGGCAACCGCAACACCAACGATCCGGCGGCGGCCGGTTGCCGCTTCGAAGCGCGCGCCCGCAACTCGGTCGGGACGAGCCCGAAGACCTCGCGCACGGTGTCGTTGAACGTCCGCACGCTGGCGAAACCAGCGGCGAACGCGACATCGCTCATGGGCACAGACGTAGTCTCGATCAGCAGCCGCGCTGTCTGCGCGCGCTGCGCCCTGGCCAGCGCAAGTGGCCCGGCCCCGAGCTCGGCCAGCAGCTGCCGCTGGATCTGCCGCACGCTGTACCCCAGCCGCGCGGCGAGCCCGGGAACGCCTTCCCGGTCGACGACGCCATCAGCGATCAACCGCATCGCCCGGCCAACCAGGTCGGCCCGCTCGTTCCACTGCGGCGAGCCGGGGCTGGCATCCGGCCGGCACCGCTTGCAGGCGCGGAACCCGGCCTGCTGAGCGGCGGCGGCGCTCGGGTAGAACCGCATGTTCTCCACCTTGGGAGGCACCACCGGACAGCTGGGCCGGCAGTAGATCCCGGTGCTGATCACGGCGGTGAAGAACCACCCGTCGAACCGAGAGTCCTTCGACTGAACGGCCCGAACACACCGCCCCACATCCTCATGCATACAAACCAGCATCACGGCGGCAGCGACCCGACGCTAGCGGAAAAACGACATCAACGTGCTCGCCGCTCAGCCTCCACGCCTGGCCCTTCGCTCGACACCGTCACAAGCCAGGTTCATAGTCCTCAACGCCGAGACGAGCGCCGACCACTGCGACAGCCCGAACACCAGCACGGCCCCGCCTCGATCCTTTGAGTCCCTGACCCCGACAAAATCTGCTGCCCACGGTTCAGCCGAAGCGCTCCGCCTTGACGGCGGTCAGGAAAGATCCCCAGGCCTGCGGCTGGAAGACCAACGTCCCCCCGTCCCGGTCCTTGGTATCCCGCACCCCGACCACGTCGGTGCCGGTGCCGACCTCGACGCAGTCCGACTGGCTCGCGCTGTGGCTGGACTTCCGCCAGGTCTGGAACGCCATGACTCTCACCCCTCTAGCTCGTCAGCCCGCGTTGCGATCAGCTTCGCCGAATCTGCAGGACTCAACGCCACCCGTTGGAGTGTATCCAGCACTTTCTCGTAATCGGCAACGTCAGCGGGCTCGTCCAGGAACGCGCCCAGCCTGCGCTGCTCCAGGTGGACGATCGAGCGGGCCTTCGGGAACTCAAGCAGGACGAAGGAGCCTTCGAGCCCAGGATGGGTTGCGACTTCTTCCGGGATGACTTGGATGGTCACGTTTCGACGCCTGGCCATCTTCAAGATGTGGCGCAGTTGTTCCGCCATCACGCGCGGCCCTCCGACAACTCGCCGAAGCACGCTTGCGTCGATGAGAGCGTGGAACACGACAGGAGTGGGCTTGGTGAGAATCTCCTGTCGTCCAATGCGAATAGCAACGCGCGCCTCGATGTCGGCAGCGTCGACACCGCTGCCGCGCATTACGGCGCGCACGTAGTCACTCGTTTGCAGCAGTCCTGGAACCAGGACCATGCCGAGACAGCCGATCTGGCTTGCGTCACGCTCGAACTCCAGCAAGCCGGTGAGCTGCTTCGGCAAGCCCGGAACACCGGTCTCCCACCAGCCGGGCTGATCCTGTTCGCGCACAAGCTTCAGTAGGCGGTTACGGTCCTCACCTGTCACGCCGAGTATGGCGAGGATCGCGGACACGTCAGCTTCGGTGACTGCCTTCGCGCCGCTCTCGATGCGACTCATCGTCGCCTTGGACAGGCCGAGTCGCTTCGCGACCTCCTCCTGCTTGTAGCCGCTCCCGTTCCGGAGCTGTCGCAGTTCGGCTCCCAAGCCTCGTGCGCGAGCACTGCCATTCATGCTGAGCAGCCTAGATCGTCCGCTCGGGTCGCTGGTTCACCCAAAACGGGAATAGATCAGTTTCAGAAACTGCCGATAAATTCTGAGAACCACCAAGGAGGCTTCGATGTCCGACTACTTGACCTACATCTGGCGCCCGGTCACGGGAGGCCGCCACGCTTTCCCCATCACAGCAACGAAAACCCCTACCGGAAAGCCGGTGGTGGCGTTCTGCGGAGCAGAAGCGGACGCAGCAGAGCTGCACGACCGCTCCGAAGTGGACTGGATCCGCGAAGACACCTGCATGCACTGCTGGCGACAGATCACCGCCAGGTGGTCGCGAGTGGCTGTGGCCGCTAGAGCAGCCACAACCACTCACGACCACTGACCAGCGGAAACATCAACAATAGGGAGAAAAACATGTTCTGGATTCAGCTCAGCACGTTCGTCCTGTTCAACCTGCTGATCCTCGCCATGCTCACCACCCAGATCCCCGCCCGAGCCATCGCCTTCACCACAGGCCAGCACGCCGGAGGCGGCGAAGGCGCCTACACGGTCTGGCACCTCATAGCCGACATCGAAGCCGAAACCCGCGAAGCGGCAGACGAGCACGGGCCGGAACGCGAACATCCCCGCATACCACCAGGTTTCCCCGCCACCGACCCCGACGAACCCACCGGACGCCACCACCTGCGCCCGTAACCGCTCGTGAGCGCTCACTCCAGTTCTTACCGGAACCAACACTCACGAAGCTCAAGCCGGGCCGGTGCGGCACCCATCCCCGACCCCATCCGCACCGGCCCACCCCGGTGGCCGGGCGCGCGACGCAACCCCCTCCCCACGCGCCCGGCCACCGGCCAAAACCCGCGCAAGATGCACCGAAACCCCGTTAGCTGCGACTACTTCTGGGAGAAAATTGATCTATGGTAGGCAAGAAACTCTCGATCAATAAAATGCACTTCGTGTCGCCGGAGCGAGAGCTCGCCGCCACCCCCTAGGACCGTTAGATCGTCCGCAATTCGAAGTGCCCCAAAGTCAAAAAGGACGTGACAATTCGGGCACAAACACAGAATGTTGGGAACCGTGTCCGGGCCCTTGTGGCGCGATCCAAGGGGCTTAATGTGCGCCCCTTCGGCATAGCCTCGGTCGCCCACTGATAGCCGCGTTCCGCAAATCTGACAAGTGCAGTCATAGATATTCTTTATAAACTCGGCAACTTCGGTTGACCTGACGATACGATCCTGGGCCACTCGACGCCTACTTGGACGCTTATTGCCACTCGGCAGACTTGGCGACTCGTCCGCGCCCGACGAAACTTCCGATCCAGCCGGAGAACTTACATCGATCTTTTTCAGAAGGTAGCGACAGATCTGGAAACCATCCTTGCCGCCCTCCCGCCATGCGTCGACAACACGAAACAAGCCATCGTAGCGATACCCGCTGGCTGGCGAGAAGGGCGACTTGTGGCGCGCACCTCGAATGACCCTGACCGGGAGCTTGCGAATCATGCTGACAAGCAGGGCGGCGTTCTTGTGGTCACTGAAGCTTTGGTCATCTACTTGCTTCTTGCGCTCGTCTTGACCGCCACGACCTGTGTACAGAATTTCATCGCCAAGATCTATGTCGTCTTCATATCCACCCGAAAGAACAATTGATTCCGCGCCAATCTTGGCCCGACCAACGATACCGTCCTGTCCCGCGCGGTGAACTCCGGCAGCGTGCGCATCCTTGCGTCGACTAAAAGTGGAACCCTCTGAAAATCCGGGAACTTCACCAAATCTGGACTGGTCTTCAGGCTTCAGCGCAGCCCGCAAATCCATTACATCCAGACCGTACGAAGCAAATATCTCGATGATCTTAGCTTCGGCACGGCTACTCTCGACTACAGTAATCGACCGCGGATCACCAGTTACCAAACGGTGGGCAGCCGAGAAGATCGCCGTGCAGTCGTATGCTCGTCTGCCATCAGTTAGCACTAGCCGATTCGGCATCTCCACGTCGTACTTGGCACAGAACCCCTCATCGCCGAGACTGTCATGCTCAGCCATCGCAGCGAGAACCGCGTCTCGCGACACATCAAGGATGCCCACCGTCGCCACCCTAGTGAGTGAGGCTCTTATCCGATAGCGAAATCCGAAGAAAAGTCGCGTCCGCGGTGGGGCTCGTCTGCTCCCGTACTCAGACCTTCTCCGCTGTGCCCGCCTTGCCCGGGAGCACGAAGGACGCCAGCAGCGCCACCGCCGAGATCGCCGTCGCGACCACCAGGGCCGTTGTGAAGCCTGTCGGGTTCGTTGCGCCTTCAGGGGTTCCCTGGGACACGAGGCCCGATAGGACTCCGATGCCTACCGAGGCTCCGAGGTTGAACATTGTTGCGTTCAGGCCGGGGAGGATTCCTGGGGACTCCTCGGGTGCGTAGATCACTCCCATTCCGTTCAGGGCCGTTGCCGCGCATGCCGCGTAGGACACTCCCATCAGCGCTACCAGCGCGAACAGGAGCCATGGGGACTTCACCGCGAACACCGTTGCCGCGATCAGTGCCAGGTTTCCCACCAGGCCGATTCTCAGCATCTTCCGGTAGCCGATCTTCGGTGCCAGGGTTCCCGCCAGGGGCGCCAGGATCCAGCCCGCCAGGGCGTAGGGCATCAGGAACATCAGCGCCGTCGTCGTGCCGTCGTAGCCGAAGCCCGCCGCCGCGTTCTGGGCCAGCGTCGGGTACACGAACGTCAGGACCGCGAAGATCGACGCCATCGTGCAGAACGTCGTCACCAGCAGGCCCCAGACACCTCGGCTGCGCAGGGCCGGCAGTGGCAGGAGCGGGTCGGACTGACCGCGTTCCACCAGCCAGAACACCACCAGGAGCACCACGCCCGCCGCCAGGCACGCCAGCGGCCACGGGGCGAACCAGCCCACCGTCGGGCCGAGCGAGAGCCAGGCGTTCAGGCCCAGCAGGGCCAGGCAGATCACCGCCGCGCCCTTCCAGTCCATGCGGGTGCCCGTGCGCTCCGAGTCCGGAACCCAGGCGCCGATCATCACCACCGCGATCACCTCCAGAGCGAAGGTGAAGCCGAAGATGCCCCGGAAGCCGATCGTGTCCGTGATGACTCCGCCCAGCAGCGTGTCGACGCCCGCGACGCCGCTGTTCACCGCCGTCAGGATGCCCAGGTAGCGGCCGAACTGCTTGGTCGGCAGGATGTCGCGCAGCGTCAGGATGCCGAGGGAAATCGTTGCGCCGCAGGCACCTTGCAGGGCTCGGCCGACCATCAGCAGCTCGACGTTCGGCGCGATCGTCGCGATCAGGCTGCCCGCCGCCATCACCGCGATCGAACCGAACAGCGCGCGGCGGCGACCGATGATGTCGCTGTAGCGGGGCAGCACCACGCCCGCCAGGCCCGCCACGAACAGGAACACCGTCGCGGTCAGGCCGATCGTGCCGACGTCCGTGTTCAACGACGTCGCCATGTTGTCGATGGCCGGCGACAGCATGGTCGCGTTCATCTGGAAGCTGGCCACCGCCACCAGCAGGGCCGTGAGGACCAGTGGCGGGCGGGCCGCGACGCGCGGCGGGGCAGTTGCAGTCATCTCAGCGCTCTCGCTCGTGAAGCCCGGGTGGTCAGGCGATTTCGCGGGCCGGGGTGGTCTTCGTGGCCAGCAGGCCCTTGATGTAGTCGAAGAACGCTTCGGCGTCGATCTCCTCGACGACCGTCGCGTTCGCCTCCAGGCCGTGGACTCCCCAGGACATCGCCGCGTAGCCGCGGGTCAGCTCGCCCGCCGTCTCCACGTCGACGTGGTAGCGGGCGCTGCTGCGGATCAGCTCGGGGTGCAGGAGGACCGCCGCCGTCAGCGAGTCGGGGTGGGTGGTTCCGTCGATGCCGACGCTGCGGTCGAAATCCAGCGTCGCCGCGCAGACCCGGGTGAAGAAGTCCGACAGCGGGGTGCCCAGCGCCGCGATCTCGTCCAGCGCCGGCTGCGCGAACACCGCCTGGTCCAGGGTGAGCGGCGCCCACGGGACCACGACGATCTCGAAGCCCGCCGCGAACACCGTCTTGGCCGCCTCCGGGTCGACGTAGAAGTTGAACTCCGCCGCCGCGGTGATGTTGCCTCGGGCGTTGTTGGAACCGCCCATCACGTAGAGGGTTTTGACGTTCCGGACGAAGTCCGGGTCCTTCACGACGGCCGTCGCGATGTTGGTCAGCGGGCCGATCGCGACGATCGACAGCTCGCCGGGGTTCTCCGCGGCCAGCCGGATCAGCGCGTCCACCCCGTGCTCGGGCTCCGGGTCGCAGTCCGTCATGTCCATCGCCAGGCCGCCCGCGCCGTCGCCGTGCACGTTCTCCGCGCTCTCCCACGCCCGGACCATCGGGCGGCGGCAGCCGAGGTGGATCGGGACCTCGCCGAGCCGTCCGGCGACGTTGCAGGTCAGGTAGGCGTTGCGGACCTGGTGGCCGAAGTCGACGTTGCCGGCGACCATCGTCACGGCGCGCAGGTCGGCTCGGGGGTCGAGCAGGCCCGCGAGCAGGGCGATGCAGTCGTCCTGCGCCGTGTCGGTGTCGATCACCAGTGGGATGCGCTCAGGCATGACGTCTCCAGTGCGGCCATTGTTCACGTCTTTGTTCACTTGGCAAAGCCGGATGTACTGTAAGTCTGCCCTGTTGACGCGTCAATCGGGGCCTACCGGACTCACATATGTACACTTTTGTACATACCAGGGAGGTGTCATGCGGATCGCGGTTGTCGGCAGCTACGGCACGGGAATGACCATGCGCACCAGCCGGATGCCGGGGCGCGGGGAGACGCTCGGCGGGGCCGCCTTCTCGCTCGGCCCCGGCGGCAAGGGGTCGAACCAGGCCATCGGCGTCGCGCGGCTGGGCGCGGAAGTCTCACTGCTGACCGCGATCGGCGACGACGTGCTCGGCGCGCAGGGCCGCGAGCTGTGGCGGCACGAGGGCGTGGACGCGAGCGCCGTCGTCACCGTCGACGCGTCGACCATGACCGGCGTGATCCTCGTCGAAGACGACGGCGAGAACCGGATCATCGTCGCGCCCGGCGCACTCGACCTGCTCCGCCCGGCGCACGTCGACGGCTTCGCCGACGTCATCGCCGCCGCCGACCTGCTGATGGTCTGCAACGAGATCCCCGCCGACGTGGTCGTTTCCGCGGTGCGGACCGCCGCCGACCGCGGCACCCGGGTGCTGTTCAACCCGGCTCCGGCCCGCGACCTGCCGCAGGACGCCGCGGACCTGGTCGACCTCCTCACCCCGAACCTCACCGAGGCCCAGGTGCTGACCGGCCTGGACACCACCGACCCGGACGCCCTGCTGGACGCGCTGCGCGAGCGGTTCTCCTCGACCATCGCGCTGACCTGCGGAACCGACGGCGCCTACGTGGACGACGGCACCGATCGCACGCACATCCCGCCGGTCCGGGCGGCTCGCGTCGTGGACACCACCGGCGCGGGCGACGCGTTCAACGCCGCCTTCGCCGTCGCGTGGTGCCGCGGCTGGGACCTGCGCCGCGCCGCCCGCTACGCCGCCGCTGCCGGGGCGTTCGCCGTCGCCCACCACGAGGTGATCCCCGGCCTGCCCCACTCCGAAGATCTCGACGAAAGGTGATCGACGTGCCCAGTTACTCGGCCGACCGACCGGCTTCCCTCGCACCGTTCATCCAGCACACCGCCATCGACATCGGCATCACGCGCGACGACATGATCCGGCACTGCGAGGAGGCCGTGCGCTTCGGCTTCAACGCCGCGATGGTCCCGGCGTCGTGGGTTCCGCTGGTCGCCGAGCGGCTGCGCGGCACCGGCGTGCAGGTCGCCAGCGCCCTGGACTTCCCCACCGTCGGCTCGATGACCTCCGCCGGCAAGGCCGCCGAGGCTCGTGCCATCGCCGAGGCCGGCGCCGACCAGCTGGACATGGGCGTGCAGGTCGGCTGGCTGCGCAGCGGCATGGAGCAGGAGTTCCGGGACGACATCGCCGCCGTGGTCGAAGCCGCCGGGATTCCCGTGAAGGTCATGCTGGAGCTGCCGAAGTTCACCGCGGCCGAGCGGGAGCGCGCGGTCGAGCTGGCGATGGACGCCGGGGCGGCCTACCTGAAGAACGCCAGCAGCGGGGCGGTCGAGATCGCCAACCCGGACAGCATCGCCTACCTGGTCGAACGCGCCCGGCCGGGCGTCGCGGTCAAGGCCTCGGGCGGGATCAAGACCGTCGAGCAGGCGGTTTCGCTGCTCGACGCGGGCGCGTCGCTGCTGGGCACCAGCGCCGGCATCGCGATCGTCACGGGCGGCGAAGCCGCTTCGTCATACTGAGTCGTGATCGTCGAAGGCGCGCAACACCGGGGGGTCAGGTGACGGAGACCGACGCGTCGCGCATCTCGCGCGACGCACCCGAGCCCCTGCACGTGCAGATCGCGGCGGTGTTCCGCGATGACATCCTCAGTGGACAGTGGCCGGCGCACTACAAGCTGCCGCCGGAGCCCGCGCTCGCGGAGCAGCTGGGGGTCAGCCGCGGAACGTTGCGGAAGGCGCTGGCCGTCCTCATCGAGGAGGGGCTGCTGACGCAGACCCGCGGCCGCGGCACGTTCGTCACCGCGGGCGTGCTGGAGCCGCGGATCGCGCAGCGGCTGCACTCGCTGTCCGAGGACTTCCGCGCGCAGGGGTTCGCGCTGGACGTCCAGGTGATCGGCGCCCGGTTGGAGGGCCTGCAGATGACCGTGCAGGCCCTCCTCGGCGCGCCGCCCGGCACTCCCGGGCTCAAGCTGGTCCGGATCTTCCGGGGCGCGCAGGGGCCGCTCGCGTACCTGGTCAACTGGGTGCGCGCGGACCTCTGCCCCGGCATCGAGAAGGTCGACTTCGAGCGGCATTCGCTGTTCGACGTGCTGGAGGAGTCCTACGGCCTGCCGGTCGCCGAGGGCCGGCGGACCTTCAGCGCCGAACCCGCCCGCGAGGACGTCGCGGAGGCCCTGGAGGTCCCGGCGGGCGCGCCGTTGCTGTACCTGGAGCAGGTGACCTACACCCGCGACGGCCAGGCCGTGGAGTACTCGGACGTGTGGATCAACAGCACCGCGGTGAAGGTCACCTCACTGCTGACCCGCTGAGCCCCGGCCAGGCGAAGGGTTCGAGCCACTCGTCGAGCGGCGCTTCGACCAGCCGGTTCGCCAGCGTGGACATGGTGTAGGCGCCGATGCCGAGGACCACTTCGAGCGCGTTGCGGGTCGTGTAGCCGTGTGCCAGGAATGCTTGCAGCGCTTCGGGTTCCACCGCCCCGGCCCGCTCCACCACCTGGACCGCGAACTCCCGGATCGCTTCCAGGCGCGGATCGTCCAGCGGTTCTCCGTCGCGCAGCGCGGCGATGGTCCCGGGGCTCGCGCCCATGGTGGTCAGCTTGGCGGTGTGCATCGCGACGCAGAGGTGGCACTCGTTGCGGGTGGCGATCGCGAGGATCACGGTCTCGCGGGCGAGCGGGTCCAGCGTGGTCGCCTCGAACATGGCGCTGAGCTTGAGGAATCCGTCGAGCAGGTGCGGCGACTCGGCGAGTCGCCCGATCGCCGCCGGCAGGTGGCCGAGGCGCTTTGCGGTGGCCTCCATGGACCGCCGCGACTCCGCGGGCGCGGACTCCACCGTGTGGTCGGTGAACATGTTCCCCCGTTCCAGGTGGCGCCCTCCGGCGCCTAGAATCGACAACATGGTTGTCGAAAAGGTAAACCAGGTTGTCGAATATGGCAACGACTGAATCGCACGGATTCGAGCTGCCCCTGCTGCTGTTCGCGGGGTTCCGCTCGCTGATCGACCAACTGCACGCCGAACTGGCCGAGCAGGGACACCCCGAGGTGCGCCCGGCGCACGGATTCGCGCTGCAGGCGATCGGGCGCGACGGCGCGACGGCCAGCGAGCTGGGCCGCAGGCTCGGCATCTCCAAGCAGGCCGCGGGCAAGACGGTGGACCGCCTGGCGACCCTCGGCTACGTCGAGCGGGCAGACGACGCGGCGGATGCGCGGCGGAAGCTGATCCGGCTCACCGACCGAGGGGTCGACATGCTTGCCCGCTCGGCGACGATCTTCGAGGCGCTCCGGTCGCAGTGGGCGAAAACCCTTGGCGCGCAGCGACTTCGGGAGTTGGAAGCAGACCTGCGCAGCATGACGCCGGCGGAGACGTTCCGCCTCGACGTTCCGGGGTGGTTCGGCGCGTCGTCGTGAGCGAACGGCCCGTTCGCGCCGCCTATCGAGGCGAACAGGCCGTTCACTCACACCTGAAGAAGGTTTCCATGTGGACAGATCCTGTCCTAAACGGCTCCTAGGGTCGTTGTCACGACGACCTCGAAGGAGACGAGACATGGCGATCTACGTGCTGGTTCCCGGCGCCTGCCACGGCGGATGGTGGTACGAGCCGCTGGCCGCGGAGCTGCGCGACGAGGGGCACCGGGCGTACCCCGTGACGCTGACCGGGCTCGGCCCGCAGGCCGCGCCGACCGGCTCGGTCAACCTGGACACGCACATCGACGACGTGGTGCGCCTGCTGGAGCAGGCGGACCTGCGCGATGTCGTCCTGTGCGGACACAGCTATGGCGGGATGGTGATCACCGGGGCCGCCGACCGGGTGCCGGAGCGGATCGCGTCGCTGGTCTACGTCGACGCCTTCGTGCCGCAGAACGGCGATTCGGTGATGTCGCTGACCGACGACCACTGGCACCAGTGGTACATCGGCGGCTCGGCGGGCGACGGCTTCTCGGTCGCGCCGCTGCCGGTGCTGAGCCCGCGCGCGACGCCGCATCCGCTGGCCACGCTGGTGCAGGGCATCCGGCTCACCGGCGCGCTGGACCGGGTTCCGCGCCGCGAGTACGTGTTCTGCTCCGAGTTCGAGCACACCCCGTTCGCCTCCACCTACGAGCGCCTGCGGAACGATCCGGCGTGGCACGTGCGGTCGCTGCCGATCGGGCACAACATCGTGGCCGACGCCCCGGACGACTTCCGCAAGATCCTCCTCGCCGCCGCCTAAACGCGGAGTATTCGCTGGTCAGGACCCGTGCGTGTTTTGTGCTGCTATGACAGCACAAACCACGCACGGGCCGGCGAAGTATTCCTTGACACGAACATTCCCCGCGGCGAATACTTCTGCGCATGGACGCAGCACTCCTCGCCGCACTGGCCGATCCGGCTCGCTGGCGGCTCGTGAGCCTGTTGGCCGAGCGGCCCCGCTCGGTCGGCGTCCTGGCCCAGCTCGCCGAGGCACGCCAGCCGCAGACGACCAAGCACCTGCAGACCTTGGAGCGCGCCGGCATTGTCACCTCCCAGCGCACCGGCCAGCGCCGCATCTACGCGCTCCGGCCCGGCCCGTTGCGCGACCTGGCGGCCGCGCTGAACCGGCTCGCCGACGCCGCGGACCAGGCCGGTGGCCCGCGCGAGACCTACGACCGCTACGGGGCCAGCCTCGACGCGGAACGGCTCGCAGCCGGGGATTCGGGGTGGGCCGACGGACGCTCGTTCGGGTTTCACCGGTCGCTGGCGGGGCGTCCCGAGCTGGTCTGGCGCCACCTGACCGATCCCGCGCTGCTCGCCCGCTGGTGGGTACCCGACGACCTGTGCGTCTCCGAGCTCGTCTTCGAGGCGCGACCGGGCGGGCGGATCGTCCAGGAGTACCGCGACGTCGAGGACACCGGCGACTCGGAACCGGTCGCCGGGCGCGCGGAGGGAGTCGTCGAAGACGTGCGCCCCGGTGAGCGCCTCACCTACCGGCTCTCCCCGCTGCTCCCCGACGGCGGCTTCGCCTTCACCGCGCACGTCGACCTGTGCCTCCGGCCCACCGGCACCGGCGCGGAGCTCGACGCCCACTGGCGGATCACCGACAGCACCGTCTACTCCGCCGACTTCATCGCAGGCATCGAGATCGGCTTCGGCCAGTGCCTCGACAAGCTCGCGGCGACCCTCGCCGACAACACCGACGCTAGGAGCTCCTCGTGGGACGACTGATCATCAACGTCGCCATGACCGTCAACGGCGCCTTCGAAGCACCGGCGCCCGAGCCGCAGGGGTGGCTGGTCACCGATCCTGACAGCATGCAGGCCGGGCTGGAGATGTGGCAGGCGGCCGACGCCATGGTGCTCGGGCGCAAGACCTTCGAGGGATTGTCCGCCGTCTGGCCCCAGCTCGCCGACGTCCCCGGCTTCGAGGCGTACGCGGCCCGGATGAACGGCATGCCCAAGTACGTCGCGTCCCGGTCGCTGACCGGACCGCTGGAGTGGAACGCCACCCTGATCGACGGCGACCTCGCCGAGAGCGTGCGCCGCCTCAAGGACGAGCACGACGGCAACCTGATCGCCCCCTCCGCCGGCGAGCTGACCCGAGACCTCCTCGCCCACGACCTCGTCGACGAGCTCTGGTTCAACGTCAGCCCCTACCTGTGGGCGACCGGGCCGCGGATCTTCGACGACCTCGGCCCCGTCCGGCTGGAGCTCGTCAACACGACGACCTTCCCCTCGGGCGTGGTCCGCCTGTGCTACCGCCCCGCTCCCGCCGCCGGGTAACGCCGGTCAGGACCCGTGCGTGGTTTGTGCTGCTGCAGCAACACAAAACACGCACGGGCCCGTCGCTCACCGGAGCCGGCCGAGGGTCACTCCTCGGGGGCGATCTTGAAGCCCGCCTTGCGGGCCGCCTTGGCGATCTTCTTGTCCGGGTGCTGGGCGCCGATCAGGGCCAGGACCTCGCGGACGTCCGGGTGGTCCAGGCGCCACATCTCCTCGAAGACCGCCGGCTCCTGCCCGGCGGGCACTGTCTCCGCGAGCACGTCGGGCAGCTCCTCCGGGTCGACCGAGTCGATCGCGGCCGCGAGCATGTCGGTGAGCAACCGCGCCGCGTCGGCCGCCGTCGATTCGAGCTCCTCGGACGGATTCAGCTGGTGCAGCGTCACCTTCGCGTAAGGCCGGAGCATCGGCTCGTCCAGCGCCTGCCGCCACCGCTGCGTCGCGGTCGCGGCGTGCGGCGCCGCGATGGAGACCGCGATCATCCGGTCTTCCGCCTCGCCTTCCGCGGCGGCGGTCAGCAGGTCGTCGGTGGCGGCGACGGCTCCGCGTGCCTGGAACCAGGCGTCGGTTTCCGCGTCCAGCTCCTCGTCGGTCGCGCCCTTGGCGAAGTCCACCAGGTCGAAGGCGGCCATCTCCTCGACCGGCGGCAGCAGCGGAACCTCGACGCCGCCGTCGGTCAACGCGCCGCCGAAGGTGTACTGGCCGAGCGGGGTGAGGCGGGCGATGCCCCCTTCCACCGTCACGGCACCCAGGTCGGCGAGGACCGCCAGCAGCCGTTCCGCCGGATCACCGCAGGTCGCGACCCAGTTGTCCCACGCTTCGCCGGAAGTGGTCTCGTCCACGGCGATCTCACGGATCATGTCGCGCAGCTCGGCGACGGGCGCGCCTTCGCTGCGGGCCAGGAACAGCGACACCATCGCGTAGTAGGCGACGTCCTCCAGGTCGAGGTCGGCGCACTCGTCCTGGAAGATCTCCTCCAGCAGCAGCCCCAAGGCGTCCGCCCAGACGTCCAGCACCGCTTGGTCGTCGCCGTCCGGCCAGTCGTCGACGCTGGGGCCGATCTCGACGATTTCCGTTGAGGGGCCGATGAATTCCAGCTCGGCCGCCCACTCCCACAGCCGCTCCAGCTCCGGGATGTCCGCCATGCCCTCGACCGCGTCCGGAACCGCGAAGCCGAGCGCCTCGGCGGCTGCGATGGCGTCGGCGGTGCTCAGCGCGCCGGCCGTGATCGGGCAGGCGACCGTGCGGACCGCCAGCCGCCGGGCCCGGTCGAGCAGCGGGCTCTGCCGCGCCGCGGCGGCGAGCTCCTCGTCCGACGGCAACCGCAGCGGCGGCAGCCGGTCCGGCAGCCCGAGCTCCACCCGGAGGTCGTAGGGCTGCTCGCCGGGCGGGGCCATCGCGACCTCGGCGAACCGCGGCTCGATCTCGTCGACCTTCCGCCGCAGGTCGTCCACCAGCGCCGGCTCGATCCGGCCGGTGTCGCCGGCGAAGGTCAGCAGTTCGCGGAGCGTCGCGAGGACCTCGGTCAGGTCCTCGTCCTCCTCGACCGCGACCTTGGCCGGGAACTGCTCCAGCAGCAGCTCGTCGAGATCGTCCGGACGCAGTTCGCCGAGTTCGGGCAGGCCGACGTGCTCGTACAGCAGCCGGAGCAGGATCTCGGCGTCGTTGCTGTTCCCTTGCACCGGTTGTGCCTGCTTATCGGCCCACTCCGCCAGTTCTGGCAGCAGGCTGTCGACCGGATCGCGCTCCATGTTCAAAGCGTATCGACCCGGGCACCAGCGCGGAGGCAGTGGGCGGCTCAGACCGGAACCGCTCGGTGCAGCGGCGCCGGATGTGCTCGCCCTACCGAGGGCCGTAGGCGCGCAGGAACACCTCGACGCCTGCCTCGACGATGGCCTCGACCTCGTCCTCGTCGATCGAGCGCGCGCCCCAGAAGGTCAGGCTCTGCACCTCCCCTGCGACCAGGAGCACGAAGTGCACCGCCGCCCGCTGCGGATCGTCGATCTCCAGCAGCCCCTTGTCATTCAGCTCGGCCAGCCGCCGGGCCAGATCGGCCTGCACCTGCCTCGGGCCGGCCGCCTGCCACTCCTCCACGACCTCCGCCGGGATGTGCCCGACGTCGGCGTTGATCTGCCGCACCAGGAAGAAATGGGCCTCGAACTCGGGCATCGCAGCGGTGAAGTCGCGCCCGAGGCCGATCAGGTCCGACCGCAGGTCGACGATCTTGCCGAGGTGCCGGTCGAGGTCGGCCAGCTGCGCGTCCCGGACCGCCGCCGCGCTTTCCAGGATGACCGCGCGGAACAGCTCGCCCTTGTCCGCGAAGTGGTTGTAGATGGTGCGGGTCGACACCTCGGCCGCCTTGGCGATCGTGTCGATGCTGGCGCGCGCGTAGCCGTCCCGGCCGAACACCTCGCGGGCCCCGTCGATGATCGCCCGGCGCTTCTCCGACCCGCGACGCGAGACGTTTTCCCTGCTCATCAATACCCTTTCCGCCAAAGTACAACGTTCATTGCATTAAGTGCATTACATGTTGTACTTTACCACCACGCCCGCTTCCGGAGCCCACCGGAACGCCGATCCACGAGGAGCGAAAGATGTCCGCACTGCGCCTGGCCGTGATCATCGGGACCAACCGCGAAGGCCGCTTCGGCCCGACCGTCGGCAACTGGTTCACCCGGCAGGCCCGGGAGTTCGACGGCCTCGACGTCGACGTCATCGACCTGGCCGAGATCGACCTGCCCGCCACCCTCGACTTCGGCGCCCGGCCGGTCGTCGAGCTCGGCGGGCGGCTGGCCGCCGCCGACGCCTACGTCGTCGTGACCCCCGAGTACAACCACAGCTTCCCGGCCGTGCTGAAGCACGCGATCGACCTCTACCGCGAGGAATGGCAGGCGAAGCCGGTCGGTTTCGTCTCCTACGGCGGGATGGGCGGCGGCCTGCGCGCCGTCGAGCAGCTGCGGCTGGTCTTCGCCGAACTGCACGCCACGACCGTCCGCGACACGGTCAGCTTCCACAACGCCTGGGAGCGCTTCGACGAGACCGGCGCCCCGCTCGACGAGGGCTGCAACGAGGCCGCCAAGGGCATGCTCGGCCAGCTCACCTGGTGGGCGCGCGCCCTGCGCGCCGCCCGCGCCACCGAACCGTACGCCGCGTGATCCCCCGGAGCTCTCCCGTGCAGAACAAGCTCACCCTGGTGGTCGTGCTGCTGGGCTACCTGGTCCTACCGATGTCGATGTCCGGCACGACCGTGGCGCTGCCCCAGATCGGCGCCTCGCTCGACGCCTCCGGCGGCGCCCTGCAGTGGGTGGTGACCGGCTACTTCCTCACCGCCTCGTCGTTCATGCTCGTCGCCGGCTCGACCGGGGACCTGTTCGGCAGGCGCCGGATCTACCGGGTCGGCGCCGCGGTCTACGCGCTCGGCAGCCTGGCCGCCGCGCTCACGCCGGGAATCCTGGCGCTGGACGTGGCCCGCACGCTCACCGGCGTCGGGGCGGCGGGCGTGATGGCGGGCGGCGGCGCGATCCTCGCGTCCACGTTCACCGGGACCGAGCGGACCAGGGCGTTCGCCGCGATGGGCACGACCGCGGGCCTGGGCATGGCGATCGGCCCGACGCTGGCGGGCTGGCTGGTCGGCGCGCTCGGCTGGCGCGCGACGTTCGGCACCTTCGCGGCCGCCGGAATGCTCCTGCTGGCAGGCACTTTCGCGATGGCCGAGTCGCGGGCCGACCGCCGCCCGCGGGTGGACTGGGGCGGCGCGGTGACCTTCATCGCCGGGCTCGCCTCGGTGATGTTCGCGATCACCCAGAGCTCGCGGGCCGGCTGGACGAGCCCGCTGGTGCTGGGCCTGCTCGCCGCGGGCGCCGCGCTGCTGGCGCTGTTCGCGGCCGTCCAACGGCGCAGCGCGCATCCGGTGCTGGACCTGACCCTGCTGCGTAACCGGCGGTTCGTCGGCTGGCTCACCTCGGGCGTCGTGATGGTGCTGGGCTTCGGCGGGATGATGTCGTACCTGCCCACGTTCCTGCAGGGCGCGAACGGGATGTCGGCGCGGGACGCCGGGCTGATCATGCTGATGTCGACGGCGCCGACGCTGTTCATGCCGCTGCTCGGCGGGCGGCTGGTCAACCGGGGCGTCTCGCCGCGCGCGCTGATCACCGCCGGGCTGCTGCTGATCGCGGCGGGCAACGCCTGGCTCACCGTGCTGCACCCCGGGATCGGCGCGGGCGCGCTGCTCGGCCCGCTGCTGACGGTCGGCGTCGGGATCGGCCTGGCCACCGGCCTCATCGACGCGCAGGCGATGAACCAGGTCGCCCAGTCCCGGACCGGCATGGCGGCGGGCCTGCTGAACACGATCCGCGGCGGCTCCCAGACGCTGGTGCTCGCGCTGTTCGGTTCGGTGCTGATCAGCCTGCTGACCAGCCGCGTCGGCGACCAGGCCGGGAAGGTGGCGACCGGCGAGCTGGCCGCCGCGCAGCACGACTTCCTGGCCGCCCAGCTGAGCGACGCCTGGCAGGTCCTGCTCTGGGCGATCGCGGCGGTGACCGCGCTCGGCGCCCTGGTGGTCGCGGCCCTGCTCGCCCCGGCCCGCGAACCAGCCAGACAGGCGGTCCCGCAAGCCGGCTGACCGTTCCTCGTGGCGTGCGGGTGGCCGGAGCGGACGTTAGATTGCGGCGCGAAACCGGCATTCGAGGAGCAGCCACGATGACCAGCCCGGATTCCCCGCGGATCTCGACGTTCCTGATGTTCGAGGGCAAGGCGGAGGAGGCGATGAACTTCTACACCTCGCTGTTCGAGGACAGCGCGATCCTCGACATCAACCGCTACGGCGCCGACGGTCCGGGCGACGAGGGAACCGTGCAGCTCGCCACGTTCACGATCCTCGGCCAGCAGTTCATGTGCATCGACAGCCACGTGTCGCACGCCTTCACCTTCACGCCGTCGATGTCGCTGTTCGTCAACTGCCGCACGGAAGCCGAGCTCGACGGCGCTTACGCGGCGCTCGTCGAGGGCGGCGCGGCGCTGATGCCGCTGGGCTCCTACGGATTCAGCCCCAAGTTCGGCTGGGTGAACGACCGCTTCGGCGTCTCCTGGCAGCTGAACCTCCCCGGCTGACAACCCGGGATCACCGCTGGAGCGCGCAATGGAAAACTATTGCGGGAGAAGCCGTTCTAGCGGATGGGATGCTTATGACGATCGTCGGCAGCGAGCGCGTCAGCCGGACCGAAGAGGCGTTGGCCGTGCTGCGGCCGGACGTGCGCGAGTTGACCGCGAGCGTTGATGCCGCTGTGCTGCGCCCGGCCGACGAATCCGTGCTCAGCCACGCCGATCGGGCCCGGATCGCGTTGCGCGTCGCGCTGGTCAACGAACACCAGGAGTACGCGGACGAGCTGGCCGAACAGCTCGATTCGCTGGCCGGGGACGGCGCCGCCGAGGTGGTCCTCGACGTCGAGCGCTGGTCCGAACTTCCGGAGGCGCTGCAAGCGTTGCTCGCGCATTGCGAGCAGGTCGCGCTGGACCCGGCCGATGCGGGTTTCGACGAGATCACCGCGCTGCGGGAGCACGGGTTCAGCTCCGCGCAGGTGGTGGCCGCGGCGCAGATCGTCGCGTACGTCAGCTACCGGGTCCGGTTGCTGCTCGGGTTGTCGCTCGTCGAGGAGGCCGGGGACGGGCCGGTCGCCGACGGCCCGGTGAACACCATCGAGGCCGGGGCCACCGCCGACGGCTGCGAACTCCCCGCCCCCGCCGACGCGTTCCGGGCGCTGCGCTGGGTTCCGTGGGTCGATCCGGCGGATGCGCCGGAGGAATCCGCCGGGGCGCAGTGGTCGCCGTTCTACTTGACGCTGCGGCACGATCCGGAGTTGTTGGCGGAGCGCACCGCGCTGCACAACGCGATCATGAGCGGCTCCGGCGCGCTCGACCCGGCCGATCGCGAGCTGGCCGCGCTCGCCACGTCGCTGATCACCGGCTGCGAGTACTGCGCCGGGGTGCACGGCCGCCGCCAGGTGCAGTTGTCGGGCGACCAGATCACCGCCGTGGCGCTGGCGGAGGCGGGCCCGGCGGCGGTGGCGGATCCGCGCCGGCGCGCCATCGTCGACACCGCAGGTGCCCTCGCCCCCACCCCGGCGGCGTTGACCGCCGCCGGCATCCGCCGCCTGCACGCCGTCGGTCTCAGCGCCGACGACGTCCGCGACCTCGTCGCGGTCTCGGCGATGTTCACCTGGGACAACCGGTTGTTGATGACCCTCGGCAACGCCGCCACCTGACATCCCGCAGGCTGAGGTCCTGGAGTCCGATGTCCCGCAGTTTCAATTGAAACTGCACCCCTCCGGCGTGTCGGGCGCACGACACGCCGGAGGGTGTGGATGACTGCCGCAATTTCCATTGAGGTGATCTCAGTAAGGATTGGACGAACAGGGTCGCTTGGTTTGGTGTGTGGCGACGGCTGGGGCATGCCTGGAGGAAGTGGGAC
>NZ_JBSGJZ010000029.1:0-105359 GCF_053605825.1 Saccharopolyspora sp. NPDC003752
GCGGCCGCCCCTTCGGGGTTTCAGGCTTGACATCCGACCCGCAGCCCCGGTTCGGCTTTGTATCGCGGGGATGGCCCGGAGTGGGCTGGTCCGTTGGCGGCTTGCGTTGCGGGGTGGGCGTTTTCGGGTTTGTTGAGGCCGGTGGGGGTTTGGTTTCGGGTTGATCCGTCACAGGGGTCCGGTCGCGTGGGGTTGGCTTGATTTTGCGGAAACTGACTCCTCGGAAGCCGGGCGCGTGGCACGCACGGCCGATGGCGGCGCGGTCTTGGTGGTGGATGGGGTCGCCTTCGGCGTGTCGTGCATGGATTTCGTTGGGGCGGCCGGGTTTTTGCGGATTGTGGCGGGGTGTTTCACCTGATCAAGCGACCACAAAAACGTGCGAACACGTGTTCTAGTGCGGGACAATTGTGGCATGACACCGCTACTGAACACCCAGGACACGACTGTGCAGGCCCTGCCTCAACAGTCGGCGGTGTCATGCACCGATGCCGAACTCGCGGCCCGCATCCAAGAACTAGAAGCCAAGATGCGGGTGCTGATGTGGGAACAGCTGCAATACATCGCCGAAGCCGACCACCGGGCCATTCATGCCGAGACCACCGCCCGATCGCTGCAGGTCTGGTTGCAGGGGCTGCTCAACATCGACCCGCGTGACGCGAAAACCCGCGTCACAGTCGCCCGCAACGTCGAAGACCGACGGACCCAATATGGCGAGGCCATGCCCCCTGATCTGCCCGATACGGCTCAAGCCCTGGCCGAAGGCGCGATCGGACTGGACCACACGCGCGTCATCGTCAACAGCATCCGCCGCCTACCCGAGTACGCCCGCTGCCACCAGGTCGCCGAGGTCGAAACAACCCTCGCCGGGTACGCGCGGACGATGCCGCCGAGGGAACTGGAGAAACTCGCCGAACGCATCCGCTACCTCCTCGACCAGGACGGCGCGTACCGCGATGAGGAAACCCAGCACGAAGCACGGGAGTTGTACTACGGCACCACCCGGGACGGGATGACCGTCATCAAAGCGAAACTGGACCGCGAGACGGGGGCGAAATTCGCTGCGCTCATGCAACCGCTGGCCGCGCCCCGGCCCGAGATCGACGGCGAGAAAGACCCCAGCACGACCGGGCAGCGCAACGCCGACGGATTCGCCGCGTTGCTGGATTTGGCACTGGACCACGACGGGACGCCCCGCACCGGCGGGCAGCGGCCGCAGATGACCATCGCCATCGACTTCGATGATTTGAAGCGGGGCTTGGAGGTCATCGGCGAGGACGGCATGCCCGGCACACTCAACACCGAACGCGCCATCACCGCCCACAACGCACGCCGCATCGCCTGCGACGCCGAAATCCTACCGATCGTTCTCGATGGCGACAGCCTCCCGTTGGATGTGGGCAGGGCGAAACGAACCGCACCCACCCACATTCGAACCGCACTACTCGGCCGCGATGGCGTGTGCGCGTTCCCGGAGTGTGACCGGCCGCCGGGGACACCGGAAGCGCACCACGTTCAGCATTGGGTCGACGGTGGTGCGACCGACGTGGACAACATGGTGATGCTCTGCGGTCACCATCACCGCACGCTTCACAACCAACGCTGGGACATCACCATGCGCGATGGGAGGCCCGAGTTCATCCCACCGCCCACAGTGGACCCCAGACGAACACCCAGACCAGGCGGCACAGCACTGCCCACCCAACACCGGGAGTACCTCCGGGAGCTCATCCCCGCACCACGGGACCCGGCGGGCGCGGCATGATGCCCAGGTGGGTGTGGTCGCGCGGAGGACGTCGGACGTAGGATGTTCGGGCAACGTTGGTGGTGCTTGATCGGTGGAGGGCTTGATGGCGGGTGGCGGCAAGTTGCTTCAGGACAAGGTCGTCGACCTGATCCTGGAGTCCGGGCTGCCGCCGGGCGCTCCGCTGCCGAGCGAGCCGCAGCTGATGGCGCAGTTCGGCGCTAGTCGCAACTCCATCCGGGAGACGCTGCGGGCGCTGCACACCCTCGGCATCGTGGACATCCGGCACGGGTACGGGACCTTCGTAGGGGAGGCGCCGGTGACCGCGCTGCTACCCGGGTTGCTGTTCCGCGCTCGGCAGTCCGCTCGGCAGGACGCCTCCACGCTGGCCGACTTCCTCCAGCTGCGGCGGATCCTGGAGACCGCGTTGATCTCCGAGGTGCCGCAGCGCGCCGACGACGAGCTGATCGGCGAGCTGGAGTCGTGCATCGCCGAGATGCGCAGCGGTGACGTCGTCGAGGCGGATCGGCGGTTTCACCAGGCGCTGTACCGGCCGGTCGGCAACGAGATCGCGGTGCAGCTCATCGACCTGTTCTGGACCGTCTACCACCGCGTGGAATCCGAGATCGATCCGCCCGAGGTGGTGCGCGACGAGATCGGCGACGAGCACCAGCGCATCGTCGACGCCATTCGCGCCGGTGATTGCGACGCGGCAGCCGGGGAGATGGCCAGGCACTTCTCCGACATAGAGCGGCGTTCGCGGCGCTTCGTCGACGAGCAGCAGTAGCCCGCCGTGGAGCAGCTAGACGACCTCGATCGCCGGATCGTGGCCGCCCTGCAGGTCGACGGCCGGGCGAGTTGGACAGACATCGCGGGCGTGGTGGGCACCTCGGTGACCACGGTGGCCCGGCGCGCGCAGCAGCTGCTGGCCGGCGGGATCGTGCGGATCACCACGCTGACCAGGCTGCAGCAGGGCGGCGACGGCGACCTGTTCCTGGTCCGGGTGTCCTGCGCGGCCGGTCAGCAGTTGGCGACGGCCGCTGCGCTCGCGGACCGTCCGGACGTCCGCTTCCTGGCGGTGCTGACCGGCGAACACGACCTGATCGTCGAGGTCCAGGTCCCGAACGGGGCCGGTTTGCACGCACTGCTGGTGGAAGAGCTGCAGGGCATCCCGTGGGTGCGGGACAGCGTCGCCGACCTCGTGCTGCACACCTACAAGATCGGGCAGGACTGGAGTCGCCAGCTCCTCAGCAGCTCCGGTGTGCGGTCCGAGCCACGCACGCTGCACTTGTGCGAAGACTCGCACTTCGACGAGCTCGACGGCCGGATCGTCGCGCTGCTGCACGAGAACGGTCGCGCCGGTTTCCAGAGCCTTGCCAAGCAGCTCGGCGTCAACGAGAGCACCGTGCGGCGGCGCTGTGAGGCGCTCTTCCGCCAGGGTTGCGTGGAGACCGTGACACTCGTGCCTGCCGCCGCGCTCGGGTACGGGGCCGAGGTCCTGCTGTTCGTTTCCGTCGAGCCCTCGAAGCTGGAAGCCGTTGCCGCGCGGCTTTCCGAGCATCGCGGCGTTCGGTTCGTCGCCGCTCTGCTGGGCCAGTACTCGCTGGTCTGCGAGGTGATCATGCCGACCACCGCGGACCTCTACCGCTTCGTCACCGGCACCCTCGGCCGCATCGACGGGGTCCGCAGCTGGCAGGCGAACGTGGAGGTCCTGACCGTCAAACGCGGCTTCGTCGTGGTGCCCTGGGCGCAGGCCGCGCTGGCGAAGGCCCGGAATACGGCTGCCGGCCCAACGGATTAGGCCGTCGATTCTGCCGATCAGATCCCTACTGGCGAGTAGCATCTGTCGCGATCACGACGATCGCCTGGAGGATCAATGACGATCAGCCGTCGGCACCGCATGCTCATGCTGTGCTCCCTGACCGCCGCCGGGATGCTCGGCGCGACATCGGTGAGCGCGGCCGAGCGCAGCCCCGAAGGCCCGGAGCTGCACAGCTTCCCGCACGCTTTCGGGTTCTCCATGCTCAACCCGGACGTGGACGCCCCGGGCACCAACGACTGGTCCTGCCGGCCGACCCCGCAGCACCCGCGTCCCGTGGTGCTCGTGCACGGCACCTGGGAGAACCGGTACAACAACTTCGCTGAACTCGCCCCGGCGCTGAAACGGGACGGTTACTGCGTTTTCGGGCTCGACTACGGCGATTCCGACGACAACGGCGCCGGCCTGCACCCGGCCGTCAAGGGCACCGGCGACATCCGCCGCTCCGCCGCCGAGCTCGCCGACTTCGTCGACGAGGTGCTCGCCGCCACCGATTCGTCCCAAGTGGACATCGTGGGCCACTCCCAGGGTGGCGTCGTGCCCCGCCAGTACCTGAAGGCCGAAGGCGGCGCCGACCCGGAAGATCCCGCGAACAACAAGGTCCGCAACCTGGTCACGCTCGGCGCGACGCACCACGGCACCACCCTCAGCGGCATCGCGACGCTGGCCGACCACCTGCGGCTGCTCGGCGTCGGGCAGCTGGTGCTGGGCGAGGCCGCGACGCAGCAGGCGCAGGGCTCGGAGTTCATGACCGAGCTCAACGCCGACGGGGACACCGTGCCCGGCGTCGACTACCACGTGATCGCGACCCGCTACGACGAGGTCACCACGCCCTACGAGTCGACATTCCTGACCGCCGGACCAGGCGCGACGGTCCGCAACATCACGTTGCAGGACGGTTGCGCGATCGACGCCTCGGACCACCTGTCCATGACCTATTCGGGCCGGGCGATCGACTACGTCGAGCAGAGCCTCGACCCGACCGCACCCGAACCGCGGTGCGAACCGAACCCGCCGGTCTTCTGATCCGCTCGCCGCCTACGGGCCGCGGACCTCCTGCCACTCGACCGCTGGACCTTCCCCCGCGGGATCGCGCACCGGCGGGGTCAGGCGGGCGATGTGCTCGTCGATCAGTTCGTCCAGCTCCGCCAGGCGGGCGCGCAGCTCCTCGGTGCGGCGGCGCGACGCGCCCGGCAGCTGCGCCGCCAAGTGCCCGTACTCCGCGAGCACGCTGGGCAGGTCGCTGCCGTCCTGCTGCCTGGGGATGTGGTCCATGCCTTGATGGTGCGGGCCGTGGCGGGATTCGTCGATTCGATCAGGCAGCGTCGAAGCGTCGCCGCCGGGGCCCGCCGAGCCCGGATATGCTCGCCGGAGGTTCACCCGGTGTGATGATTTTTTGGAAGGTTGGGGTGTGGAGATGACCGACACGGCCGCACTGGAGCGGGCCCGGGCGCTGCTCGCCGAGCACCCGGTGATCGACGGCCACAACGACCTGCCCTGGGCGCTGCGCGAGAACGTCGGCTACGACCTGGACCGCTGCGACATCTCCCAGGACCAGTCGGCGCTGCTGCACACCGACCTGGCTCGGCTGCGGGCCGGCGGCGTCGGCGGCCAGTTCTGGTCGGTGTACGTCAAGGCCGAGTTCCAGGGCGACAAGGCGGTCAGCGCGACCATCGAGCAGATCGACTGCGTGCGCGCCCTCGCCGCGCGCTACCCGGATCACCTTCAGCTGGCGAACACCGCCGACGAACTCGTCGCGGCCCGCGCCGCCGGCCGGATCGCCTCGCTGATGGGCGCCGAGGGCGGGCATTCCATCGCGTGCTCGCTGGCCACCCTGCGCGCCCTGTACGAACTGGGCGTCCGCTACCTCACGCTCACCCACAACGACAACGTGCCGTGGGCCGACTCGGCCACCGACGAGCCTGCCGCGAACGGCCTGACGCGATTCGGCGTCGAGGTGGTGCGCGAGATGAACCGGCTGGGCATGCTGGTCGACCTCTCGCACGTCGCCCCCGACACCATGCGGGACGCGCTGCGCGCCACCCGGGCACCGGTGATCTTCTCGCACTCCTCGTCCCGGGCCGTCTGCGACCACCCGCGCAACATCCCCGACGACGTGCTGGCCGCGCTGCCCGCCAACGGCGGCGTTGCGATGGCGACCTTCGTGCCGAAGTTCGTGCTCCCGGCGGCGATCGAATGGAGCAAGCAGGCCGAGGCCGTCTTAGCCGAGCGGGGCTTCCACCCGCTGGACACGACCCCCGAGGCGCTGGAGGCGCTGCGGGCTTACGAGGACGCCACGCCGCGGCCGGTCGCCACCGCCGCGACCGTGGCCGACCACCTCGACCACATGCGCGAAGTGGCGGGCATCGACCACATCGGCATCGGCGGCGACTACGACGGCGTCGCCTTCACCCCGCAAGGCCTGGACGACGTCGCCAGCTACCCGAACCTGATCGCGGAGCTGCTGACCCGCGGCTGGTCCGAGGCCGACCTCGCCAAGCTCACCTGGCACAACGCCGTGCGCGTGCTCCGGGACGCGGAGGCCGTCGCCCGCAACCTCCAGCGCACCGAGCGCCCGTCGATCGCGACCATCGAGCAGCTGGACGGCGCCGACGGCCCTCGTTAGACCATTGGGGCGGGACGGTGAGACATCTGTTGACCAGGTGTCTCACCGTCGATAGCTTCGGGGCGTCGAACACCCGCCCGAGAACGAGGTGCTGCGAATGAGGCGTTTCGACCGGCTGGAGCGGATCCTCCAACTCGATCCCGACCGCGACTGCGAGGAGATCTACCGGCTGCTCGCCGAGTACGAATTCCCCTGGGACATCACGAAAGCCCTGGAATTCGCGCTGTTCCGCACCTACGCGGTGCCCAGCATCGGCCGCCTGCTCGACCGCACCGGCGAGTTCACGCGTGCCGCGCAGAAGCGCTACGACGACACCGTGCTCATCCTGTTCGAGATCTTCCACTGGGGCACCGAGAGCGACCGCGGGCGGCAGGCGCTGGAGCAGCTCAACGCCATCCACGGCAGGTTCCGGATCAGCAACGAGGACTACGTCTACACCCTGTCGACGTTCGTCGTGACGCCGGTGCGCTGGATCGACCAGTTCGGCTGGCGGAAGCTGCACCCGCGCGAGGTGCGGGCGCTCACCAACACGATGCGGCGGCTCGGCGAGGGCATGAAGCTCTCCGGCATCCCGGAGACCTACGCGGAGTTCGAGCGGCTCTTCGACGACTACGAGCGCGAGCACTTCGCGTTCGACGCGGGCGGCCGCCGGGTCGCCGACGCGACGCTGGAGCTGTTCGGAGCCTGGTATCCGAGCCTGCTGTCGCCGGCCGTGGCGCGCGCGGCGCGCTTCCTGATGGAGCCGCACCTGCTGACCGCGTTCGGCTTCCCGCAGGTCGCGGGCGTCGGCCGCAAGGCCGCCGAGGCGGCGCTGAAGGCGCGTGCCGGGCTGGTGCGGATGGGCCCGGCCCGGCCGGATTCCCGCCCGGTGGCCCCGGATCCGCTGTCCTATCCGGACGGTTACGAGATCGCCGGTCTCGGCCCGGACTCGTTCCACCGCCACCAGGCCAAACGCCGGGCGAAGCAGGCGGCCTGCCCGGTGGCCACATGACGCCCGACGCGCTGGAAGGCGCGTTGCGGCGCCCGTTCGCGGAACCGGCGAACGATCGAGTGCTGGACGCGGCGCGGGAGGCGTTCGAGGACGTCGGCATCCAGCGGACGACGATGCGCGACATCGCCCGCCGCGCCGGGCTCGGGCGCGCCACGGTGTACCGCCGCTACCCGGACCGGGACGCGGTCGTGGCGGCCGTGCTGATGCGGGAGGTCCGCGTCTTCCTCGCCTGGCTGGACGAGCGGATCGACCACATCGAGGATCCCGCCGAGCAGATCGCGGAGTGCTTCGTCGCGGTCGTCACCGGGCTGCGCGGGCATTCGCTGCTGAACCGGCTGCTGACGCTCGAACCGGCGGCGGCGCTGCCGGCGTTGACCGTGGACGCCGGTGCCGTCCTGGCCGTCGCCCGCGGCTACCTCGCCGCGAAGCTGCGCGAGCACCAGCAGGCCGGCCGGCTGCGGAGCTTCGATCCCGAGCCCGCGGCGGAGGTGTTCGTGCGGCTGGCGCACTCGATGCTGCTCAGCCCGCCCGGCTGCATCCCGGCGGACGACGACGCGCGGTCCCGCGCCTTCGCCCGCGCCCACCTGGTTCCCGTGGTCACCGGTTAGAGCAGCTTGATGTCGTCGATGAGCCAGCGGTCGTCGACCTGCACGAGGGTCATCTGCATGCGGTTGCGGTCGATGCGCGGCTGCGGCGTGTTGACGTTGGTGATCTGCTGGTCCACGAACAGCGCCACCACGGCGCGCTGCTGATCCGACTCGACGATGCCCGCCGACAGCACCGAGCCGTGCGAGACCGCCCGGTTCTGCTTGATCAGCTCGGTGAGCCCGGCGCTGATCTGCTTGTACTGCTCGGCGAACTGGCCGTGCGAGTTCGCGGTCACCGCGGCGAAGTTCCGGTCCAGCTCGTTGAAGTCGTAAGTGGACAGATCGGTGGCGTAGGTGCGGGCCGCCTCCAGCGCGCCGGAGCGGGCTTGCGCGGCCGAGCGTTCCTGGAGCAGTTGCCAGCCGAGGTAGCCGACGGCGCCCAGGATCACGACCACCAGCGCGAGCACCGGTAGCGGCTTGCGGAGCGGTCGGGGCTTGATGTCGTGATCGGCTGCGGTGGCGGTGGCGGTCATCAGCGAACTCCTTGCAGCGGAATCGAATACCAGGGACCCGGGCGCGGCGCGTTGGCCGCGCCGCGCTGGCCGAAGTTCGGCTGGTCGGCGGGGCAGTGCCAGTCGAGCCCGGCCTCGCGGGGAGCCACTTCGGTGGGGGAGCGGCGTTCCTGCGGCGTGGCGCAGATCGGGCCCTGCGTGCCGACGAGGTAGAAGTCCGCGGTGTCGCCGTGCACCACGCCGCCAAGCCCGGACAGCCCGGCGGGCAGCGAGATGATCAGCTGCTCCAGCGCGGGCGCGCGGACGGCGACGATCTGGCTGGTGGTCACCAGGTTGCCCAGCAGGGCGGTGGCGGCCGGGTCGCTGCGCGCGAACAGGTCCGCGAGCTGCCTGGTGGCGCCGGGCGCGGTGTCCAGGATCCGGTTGATTTCCGGTTCGCGGTCCCGGATCTGATCGCTCAGCGAGCGCAGGCCCGCCGCCAGGTCGCGGATCCGGTCGCCCTGCGCGCCGTCGGGGCCGACGAGCGTCCGCGTCCCGTCGACCACGCCTTGTAGCTGCGGTTGCCGGTCCCGCAACACCTTCAGCAGCGTCGCCGAGTCGTCCAGGATGCGGGCGAGCTCCGGGCCGGCGTCCTGCAGCCCGGTGGCGAGGGCGTCGGTGACCGTCGCGACGTCCTCCGGCCGCAGCTGCTCGCTGAGCTCGGTGAAGTGCACCAGCATGGTTTCCAGCGGCATCGGCCGTTCGGTCCGATCCCGCTCGATGACGCTCCCGTCGCGCAGGTAGGGGCCGGAGTCGTGTTCCGGTTGCAGGTCGACGGTCTGCAGCGCCAGCGGCGTGGCCATGCTGACCACCGCCCTGGTGTCGGCTGGAACCCTGGTGTCGGGATTCAGCGCCAGCCGCACCGAAACCCCGCCACCGCCCGGGTCCAGCCGCACGTCGGAGACGGTCCCGATCACCACGCCCCGGTAGGTGACCTGGGAGGTCGGCGTGATCGACGCGCTGTCGGCCATCCGCATGGTGACCCGCATCGGCTCGCGCAGCGCCTGCGGGCCGGCCACGTTCGTGACCACGTAGTACGTGCACGCGATGCTGATCACCAGGAACAGCGCGAGTTGCGCCAGGGTGAGGCGGCGGTTCATCGGGTGCCTCCTCGCAGGATCGCGCCCACGCCACCCTGGCCGGGCGCTGGCATCGGGGCGCCGGGGGCGAGCAGCTGCACGACGGTGCCCGGCACGTCGAGCGTGCCGTTGAACATCAGGTAGTCGCCGGGCGCTGCCTGCTGGAACAACCCGTAGAACCGGCGCAGCGACTGCACCGTGGTGCCGATGCTGCCGTCCAGGGCCTGCAGGTCCGCCAGCACCGGCCGGAACTGCTCGACCTGCGTGGTCAGGGACTCGTCGGTCTGGTCAAGCAGGGCGGTGGTGGCGTTGCTCAGCGATGCGGTGTCGTCCAGCAGCGCGGTGAACCGCTCGCGCTCGGCCAGCAGCGCGTCGATCGCGGGCCGGACCTGCGTCAGCGCCGCGTCCAGGACGGCCTGGTTCTCCGCCAGGTGCCGGGAGGTGGCGTGCACCGAATCGATCAGCCCGGTGAGCTCGTCGCGGTGCCGGTCCAGCGAGGTCAGGATGTGCTCCAACCGGCCCAGCAGGTCCCGAGTCTGCTGTTCTCGGCCGGCGAGCGCGGTGTTGAGCTCGGTGACGATGGTCCGCGCCTGGTCCAGGCCTGAGCCGTTGAGCAGGGTTGCGACCGCTGCGAGCGCGTTCTCGACGTCCGGGCCCCGGGAGGTCCGCTCGATCGGGATGACCGACCCGTCGCCGAGCACCTCGCCGTCCGATGTGGATGGTGGTTGCAGGATGACGAACTCCTCGCCCAGCGGCGAGGCCAGCTCCAGCCGCGCGGTGGTGCCGGCGGGCAGGCGGACGTCCTGGTCGATGTCGAGCGTCACGACGGCGCGGAAGTTCGCGGTGCCGATGTCCGACACCCGGCCCACCACGGCCTGCCCGATCCGCACGGCGCCGCCCATCGGCAGCCGCCCGGCGTCGGAGAACACCGCGGTGACCTGGTATCCGGAACCGCCGTCGCCGACCGGCAGGTTCTGCAGGCTCAGCCCGCACGAACTGGTCAGGAGCACCGCCGCGAGCATCGCGGGCGCAGACCGGTTCATCGGCCACCTCCGAGCAGCGCGCGCAGGGGCTCGACGTCCGGTGGGAACGGGACCGGGTTGGTGATGCCCGCTCCGGTGCACAGCGGCAGCGGCAGCCGGCGGCACAGCTGCGCGGTGGTGTCGAACTGGCTGAGGTTGGCGGAGATGTTCAGCCGCAGCCGGAGTCGTTCGTCCTCGGTGATCGCGCGGTCGAAGTTGTCCATCGCCAGCGGCATCGTGTCCAGCGTTTCGGCGAGTTCCTGCTGCCGGGCGGCCAGCGTGCCGGTGAGCTGGGCGAGCCTGCCGACGTCGCCGCCGAGCTGTTCGCCGTGCTGCCGCAGCAGGCCGTCGACGGCGACCAGCACGTTGGAGAGCTTGCCGATGGCGTCGCCGATCTCCTGCTGCTGCGCCTGGAAATCCGCTCCCGCTTGCGCGGTCGAGGCGGCCAGCGACTCCACGGTGCCCCGGTGCTGGACGAGGACCTGCACGAGCCGGTCCAGGTTCTCCAGCAGCGCACCGAGATCGCCGCTGCCGCCGGCCAGCACCTCGCTGGCCCGCGCGACGTTGGTGATCGCGTCGCGGATCTGCGGGCCCTGCCCGTCCAGCGCCGCCGCGCTGCTGCGCAGCAACCGGTCGAGCACGCCGGGATCGCCACCGGACGGGCCGACGGCGCTCAGCAGCGCGTCCAGCGACTTCGCGAGCTGGTCGAACCGGATGGGGGAGCGGGTGCGCTCCACCGGGATCACCGCGCCGTCGGCCAGCCTGGGTCCGCCGGTGTAGGCGGGGCCGAGCTCGACGTAGCGGTCGCTGATGATCGCCGGGCTCATGATGTAGGCCTGCGCGTCGGCGGGCAGCGCGATGTCCGCGGGCATGCTCATCCGCACCCGCACCGTCGCGCCCTGCGGCTGCACCGACTCGACCCGTCCGACCTCGACGCCGAGGATCGCGACGCGGTTGCCGGGGAAGATGCCGTCCGCGAGCGCGAAATCGGCCGAGATCTCCAGATCGGCGCGGGGAGCCAGCACGCCGAACCAGCCGCCGGTGACGAGCGTGACCAGCGCGACGCACGCGATCAGCGTTCTGCGGCTCATCGGCACCCCTTGAACAGCCCGGCGGCGCACAGCACGTTGTCCGGGACCGGGCCCAGCGGCGCGGTGACCTCGCCCCACGGGCCGTTGCCGGTGGCGTTGGTCAGGTAGCGGCTGGCCGGACCGAGCCGCCGCAGGCTCTCGTCGATGGCCTGGTCGTTGCGCGCCAGCGAGTCGGTCAGCGCGTGCAGGTCCGCCAGCAGCGGATCGAGGACGTCCCGGTTCTCCCGGAACAACCGGTCCAGCTGGTCGGTGATGGTGTGCACGTCGGTGATGAGCTGGCGGATCACGGTCCGGCGCTGTTGCAGCGCGTCGACGATCAGCTGCGCGTCGCCGAGCAATGCGACCAGCGTGTCCTGCTGCTCGACCAGCGTCGTGGTCAGCATTTGCGTGCCGCGCAGCAGTTCCTGCACCTGCGCGCCGCGTTCCCCGACGATCGCCGATGCGGCCGCGATGCCGCCCAGCGCGTCGCCGAGCAGCCGCGGGTCGTCCGGCGACACCTCGTCGAGGGTGTCGATCATGGCGCGCAGCTGCGGGAGATCCAGGCCCTCGGCGGTGGACTTCGCGGCCGTCTGGAGTTCGTCGAGGCTGTAGGGCACCGAGGTGTGCGACAGCGCGATGGTGTCGCCGGGCGAGAGCCGGCCGGGACCGGCGGAATCCACGCTCAGGTAACGAGTTCCGAGCACCGTGCGCAGCTTGATCGCGGCGCGGGTGTCGCGGCCCAGGGCGTGCGCGTCGTCGAGCCGGAACGACACGCGCACCCGGTCCCCGGCCAGCGCCACCTCGGTCACCCGGCCCGCGGGCACCCCGGCGACCATGACCTGCGTGCCCACCGAGAGCCCGGCGGCGTTGCCGAACTCCGCGTGGAACTCGTTGGTGCGCAACAGGAACAGCACGCGCGGCACGGCGACCGAACCGGCCAGCAGGAGCAGCACCACGACCGCGCCGATCGCGCCGTTGACCAGCACCTTCCTCATCGGCACACCTCCGTGTGCGGGCCCGCGCCCAGCTCGACGGGATCACCGGCGACGTAGACGCTGAGGTTGCAGAGGTAGACGTTCGCCCACGACCCGTAGCTGGTGGTGCGGTTGAGGGTGCCGAGGAACGCGGGCATCTCCTGCACGGCGCCGTCGATCTGCTGCTGGTTGCGCACCAGCATCGCGGTGATCTCCCGCACCGAGCGCACATCGCGGGACAGGCCGGGCCCGAGGTCGCCGAGCAGCTCCGCCAGCGAGCGGGCCACCGCCGAGCCGCTGTCGATGGCGGCCGTGATCTGCTCGCGGCTGGCGGCGGTCTCCGAGGCCAGCCGGGCCAGCCCGTCGACCAGGCCGCGCAGCTCGTCGCGCCGCTGGTTCATGGTGCCCAGCACGGCGTTGAGGTTGTCGATGACCTCGCCGATGACCTCGTCGCGGCCGGCGAGGGTGGCGGTCAGCGAGACGATGCGCGACAGCAGCGCGTTGACGGTGGCCCCTTCGCCCTGGAAGACCGCGACGATCTCGGCCGCCAGCTGGTTGACCTGCCCCGGCTCCAGTGCCTCGAACAGCGGCTTGAACCCGTTGAACAGCGCGGTGAGGTCCAGCGCCGGGCGGGTGCGCTCGACCGGGATCGTCGCGCCGACCGGCAGCGGCGGCCCGCCCTGCCCCGGGGTGAGCGAGAGCGCCCGGGCGCCGGTGAGGTCCGCGTAGCGGACGACGGCCAGCCCCGAGGCGGGAATCCGCTGGTCGGCGGCCACGTCGAAGGACACCTGCGCGAGGCCGTCGCGGGCGGTCACTTCGGCGACCTCGCCGACCCGCACCCCGGCGACGGTCACGGCGCTGCCCGGCTGCAGCCCCGTCACGTCGATGAAGACCGCGTGGTAGGTCACCGACGGGCCGGTCATCGGATCGGTCAGGGTGTTCACCACGACCACGCCGGAGAACACCGACGCGGTGACGAAAGCGGTGAGCCGGATCAGGGCGGAGCGAGCTGGTTTCACGGCGTGACGACCTCCGATCCGCGCACCACCGGGCCCAGCAGCAGGCCCAGCACGTCGGGCGACGGCGGGGCCGCCGCGGGCGGGATGGGCAGCAGCGGCGCCAGCTGCCGCATCGCGTCGAGCTCCTGCGGACCGCCCACTGGCCCGATCGGCCCGCGGGGCTGTTCCGCGCCGCAGTTCGGCCCAGCCAGCCCGGGGTAGCGGGGGCAGTCGGCGGGCGAGTACGGGTACGGGCGGTCCAGGGTTCCGGACATGCGGATCTTCAGGAATCCGGTGGCGAAGGCGCGATTCGCGCCGTCGAGGAACGCGTCCAGGCCGCCGACCCCGTTGCGCACCGCGTCGGGGTACCGGCCGACGACCTCGGCGATCGGGTCGGTGGCGCGCACGATGTGGATGATGCGCTGCGCGTTCTCGTCGACGAACCGCTGCGACCGGTCGGTGAACGCGAGCCCCGCACCGAGCAGGTCGCCGATCGCCTGCTTGCGCTGCACGATCGTGCCCGACAACGCGACCGCGTCGTCCAATGCCCGCACCGCATCCGGTGTCGCGGCGGCGATGTCCGCGCCGAGCACGGAGAGCGCGTGCACGTCCTCGCCGAGGTCGTCGAAGGCCGGTCCTGCGGTCAGCTGCGCGGCGTCGTCGAGCACGCCGCCCAGCTGGGCGCCCCTGCCGCGCAGCGCTTCGGCGAGCGCAGATAACGCGACCTGCAGCCGGGCCGGTTGCAGGGAATCGACGAGTTCGTAGAGGCGGGTGTACGCGTGGTAGAGCTGCGTCGTCGGGCGGGAGTCGTCCGCCGGGACCTCCGCCCCGGCCGCCAGCGCGGTGCCGCCGGGCGATTCGGGGGCGACGAGGTCCAGGTACTGGTCGCCGAAGACGGTGCGCGGCATCAGGCGCACCCGGACGTCGCCCGGGATGGCGGCCAGTTCGTCGGGATCCAGCCGCAGCGTCAGCCGCGAACCGCCGGAGCCGGGCTCCACACCGGCGAGCCGCCCGACCCGGACGCCGCGGTACTGCACGGGTGTTTCCGGCCGGATCAGCCCGGCGGCAGCGGGCAGCACCGTGGTGACCTCGGGGTCCGACCGGAACGCCCCGGCGCCACCGAGCACCGTCGCGGTCGCGGCGACGAAAAGCACGAGCAGCGCGACGAATCCGCGCACGGCCAGCACGTTGCGGCGTCGCGCTGCTGATCGTCGCGGCCCGGCCACAGCTACATCCCCAAGGCCGGCAGCGTCGGGCGCACTCCCCAGAACGCGATGCTCAGCAGCACGTCGGCGACGGTGATGGCGACGATGCTGGTGCGCAGCGCGCGCCCGGCGGCCTTCCCGACGCCCTCCGGGCCACCGGCGGCGTAATAGCCGTACGCGCAGTGCACCAGTGTCACGACGACCGCGAACGCCACGGCCTTGAGCAGCGAGAACAGCACGTCCTCCGGTGTCAGGACGAGCCGGAAGTAGTAGTTGTAGGTGCCTTCGGAAACGCCGTTGATGGACACGACCGCGACCCCGGTGGCCAGGTAGGAGGCGAACAGCCCCACCAAGTACAGCGGAATGACCGACAGGAACGCCGCCACCATCCGGGTGCTCACCAGGTAGGGCAGCGACCGCACCGACATCGCCTCCAGCGCGTCGATCTCCTCGGCGATGCGCATCGCGCCGAGCTGCGCGGTGAAGCCGGTGCCGACCTTCGCGGCGAGCGCGATGCTGGCGACCAGCGGGGCGATCTCCCGGGTGTTCACCAGCGCCGCCGCCAGCCCGGTCATGGGGGACAGGCCCAGCAGGTCCAGGCCGCGGTGCCCCTCCAGGCCCACCTGGGTGCTGGAGACGAACGACATCGCGAACACCACGCCGATGGTGCCGCCGCCGGCCAGCAGCGACGCCGAACCCAGGCTGATCTCGCCGACCAGCCGGGCCACGTCGCGCCGGTACCGGCGCAGCACGTGCGGAATCGCCGCGATCGCCCGGAGGTAGCAGGTGAAGTGCAGCCCCACCGCGGCGAGCACGTCCACGATGGAGCGCGACCGGGGCGGCGCCATCAGTACTCCCCCTTGGCGGGGACGAGCACCGGGTACAGCTCGGTGATCACCGTGTTCGCGACGAAGACCAGGATGAACGAGATCACCACGGCCTCGTTGACCGCCGTGCCGACGCCGCCCGGACCGCCCTTGGCGGTCAGCCCCTTGAAGCAGGAAACCAGCGCGGTGAGCACCGCGAACACGGCGGCCTTCAGCAACGCGACGACGAAGTCCGGCACCCGGGAGAACTGCGTCAGCGTGCGCAGGAACGCGCCCGGCGCGTCGCCGAGCACCCACACCTGGAACAGGAACGTGGTGGCGATGCCGACGAGCAGCACGATGCAGGCCAGCAGCGCGTTGACCACGGCTGCGGCGACCACGCGCGGCACCACCAGGCGCTCGATGACCGGCAGCGCCATGACCTCCAGCGCGTCGACCTCGTCGCGGATCTTGCGGGCGCCCAGGTCGGAGCACATCGCCGAACCGCCGACGCCGGAGATCATCAGGGCGCAGATCAGCGGGGCGGCCTGGCCGACGATCACGAACGCCACCACCGCGCCGCCGTAGCCCTGGGCGCCGAGCTGCCCGGCCAGCGAGCCGACGTTCAGCGCGACCACCACGCCCAGCGGGATGGTCACCAGCAGCGCGGGAAGCGTGGTGACGGCGGCCAGGAACCAGGCCTGCTGCAGGAATTCCGTCCAGCTGAACCGGGCCCGGCGCACCGACCGGAAGGCGGCCGCGGCGGTGCGCACGGCGAAGTCGAGCAGCAGCCCGGCCTGCAGGAGGGCGTCGCTGATCGGGCCTCGGACGGTGGGCAACCCCCGGTACATCCCGCGCTCCCTCCCCGTGGGGATGGTTCAGGACATTGAACGAGCGTGCGGCTTCGTCGTTACGCGTGCTGCCAGGCTGATCTCGAAAGATTGCGATCAACGCTGTGGGGTTGCCGCCCCGATGTCAATGCCCGCCACCCGAATGCCGGTAGGCGCCGGAACCGCCCGCGCGAGCATGATCACCGGCGCCCGCGATCAGCACTGTCCACTGTGGTCTTGGAGTGCTCCGATCGGGTTGCTGCCCGTCGATCTTGAGTCCTATGTGGATTGGCTTGGCCAAGTGTCGAACAGCGTTACGAATCACGGGAAAACGGGTCGCGCGTTGCTCGCCCTGCGGTGCCGCTGAGGTGCTCATACGATGCCGTTGCGCCTCCTGCGCCGGCGGATAGGAGGAGGGTCGATGGTCTTGTCGCTGCCTGATGGCGCGGTGACCGGCGGGGATTCCGAACACGCGGACGGGATGCCACGTTCGGGTGATTTTCCGCGCAGTGCCGCGGTGCTCGCCCGGATGCGGTCGGAGAACTTCCCGGTCGCCTCCCGGATCCTGCCGCGCGGGCTGCGGCGACACCTGCACGCCCTGTACGGCTTCTTCCGGCTGGTCGACTACGCCGGGGACGAGGCGCCGGGCAACCGCGCCGCGCTGCTGGACTTCCTGGAAGTCGATCTCAAGCGCGCCTACCACGCAACGGCCCGGATCCCGATGCTGCAGGCGCTGACGCCCACGGTTGCCGAGTGTGCCATCCCGTACGACGTGCTGGTCAAGTTGATCGACGCCAACCGGCAGGACCAGCGGGTGCGGCGCTACCGCACCTTCACCGAGCTGCTCGATTACTGCGCGCTGTCGGCGAACCCGGTGGGCGAAGCGGTGCTGCACGTCTTCGGGCGCGCCGAACCCGTGCTGATCACGCTGTCGGACCGGGTGTGCAGCGCGTTGCAGGTCCTGGAGCACTGCCAGGACATCGCCGAGGACTACCTGCAGGACCGGGTGTACCTGCCGACCGAGGACATGCGCCGCTTCGGCTGCCAGGAGCAGGACCTGCTCGCCGACGGCGCTTCGACGCGGCTGTGCGGGCTGATCAGGTACGAGGTGGACCGCGCGCGCCGGATGCTCGAAGCGGGCGCGCCGCTGGTCGGCGAGCTGTCCGGGATGGCCCGGGTAGCGGTCGCAGGCTACGTCGCGGGCGGCCGCGCCACCGCGGCCGCGTTCGCCGCGGCGAAGCACGACCCGCTGCGCGTGGACGTGCGGCCGGGCAAGTGGCGCACGTTCGCCGAATGGGGGCGGTTGTACGTGTTGGGGGGAACCTGGTGACCGATTGGGCCCGGATACGGGACGCCTACCTGGAGTGCGAGCGGATCACCCGGGAACAGGCGCGGAACTTCTCCTACGGGATCCGCCTGCTGCCCGTGCCGAAGCGGCGGGCGCTGTCGGCGGTCTACGCCTTCGCCCGCCGCGTCGACGACATCGGCGACGGCGACCTGCCGAGGGACGAGAAGCTGCGGCGGCTCAAAGAGGCCCGCCGGGCCGTCCACGCGGCGAGCATCGACGCCGCCGACCCGGTGCTGGTGGCGCTCGCGGACTCCGCCGCGCGCCTGCCGGTCCCGCTGGCGGCCTTCGACGAGCTCATCGACGGCTGCGAGGCCGACGTCCGCGGCGTGCGGTACGGCACCTTCGAGGAGCTGCTGCACTACTGCCGGTGCGTGGCCGGCTCGATCGGGCGGCTGTCGCTGGGCGTGTTCGGCACCATCGATCCCGCCATCGCGGAGGCGCGCGCGGACGCGCTCGGCGTCGCCCTGCAGCTGACCAACATCCTGCGCGACGTCCGTGAGGACCAGCTGTCCGGCAGGGTCTACCTGCCCGCCGACGACCTGGCGCGGTTCGGCGTCCGGCTGGAGCCGGGCAACGGCGCGGTCGAGGACCCGCAGCGGTGGGACGGGCTGATCCGCTTCCAGGCCGCCCGCGCCGAGCAGTGGTACGCCGAGGGGCTCCGCCTGCTGCCCATGCTCGATCGGCGCAGCCGGGCGTGCTGCGCGTCGATGGCCGGCATCTACCACGAGCTGCTGGCGCGCATCGCCGCCGACCCGCGCGCCGCGCTGGAGCAGCGGACCTCGCTGTCCGGCTGGCGGAAGGCGGGCGTCGCGGCGCGGTCGCTGGCGGGGATGGCGCCGTGAACCGGGGGCGGGTGGTGGTGGTCGGCGGCGGCCTGGCCGGCGTGACGGCGGCGCTGCGCTGCGCCGAACTGGGCTTCGAGGTCCGGCTGCTGGAGGCGCGGCCGCGGCTGGGCGGCGCGACCTACTCCTTCGCGCGCGGCGAGCTAGTGGTGGACACCGGGCAGCACGTGTTCCTGCGCTGCTACACGGCCTACCGCGGCCTGCTGCGGCGGCTCGGCGTGGCCGACTCGATCAGCATGCAACCCCGGTTCCGCGTCCCGGTCCTGAGTCCCGTCGGCCGGCCTTCGGTGCTGCGCCGCTGGAACCTCCCGGCCCCGGCGCACCTGGCCCCGTCGCTGCTGGACTACCGGATGCTGACGGCGGCGGAACGCGCGCGGGTGGCGCGCACCGCGCTGGCGCTGCGGCGGCTCGACCCGGACGATCCCGCGCTGGACGACATCAGCCTCGGGCAGTGGCTGCGGCAGCGCGGCGAGTCCCCGCGCGCCGTCGATGCGCTGTGGGGACTGCTGGCGGTGGCGGCGCTCAACGCCGAGCCCGAGGACGCGTCGATGGCCTTGGCGACGAAGGTCTTCCGCACCGGCGTGCTGGATTCCACCGACAGCGCCGACATCGCGATCCCGCAGGTGCCGCTCGGGCAGTTGCACGGCGAGGCGTCGCGTCGCGCGCTGCTGGCGGCCGGAGTCGACGTCCGGGTCCGCTGCAAGGCGCGCACGATCCACCGCTCGGGCACGGGTTTCCGGATTCCGGTGCGGGATGGCGCCGGTGACTCGGTGCTGACCGCCGACTCGGTCGTCGTCGCCGTGCCGCACCGCTCGGCGGCGCCGCTCGTGGCGGACCTGCCCGTGCCGGGCGTGGCGGCGTGGGAGCGGTTGTCGGCGGCGCCGATCGTCAACGTGCACGTGCTCTACGACCGAATGGTGACCGGCCTGGAGATGGCCGCGGTGCTGGATTCGCCGTTGCAGTGGGTCTTCGACCGGACGGCCATCTCCGGCGCGCCGCGCGGGCAGTACCTGGCCATCTCGCTGTCCGCCGCGCAGGAGCACATCCACGCCCGCACCGAGGACCTCCACGACCTGTTCGTCCCCGCGCTGCGGCAGGTCTTCCCGCACGCCCGCGCCGCGCGGGTCCTCGACTTCTTCGTCACCCGCGAACCCAACGCGACCTTCCGGCAGGCGCCCGGCACCGCCGCGATCCGGCCGCCGGCCCGCACTCCGGTGCCCGGTCTGGTGCTCGCCGGGGCGTGGACCGCCACCGGCTGGCCCGACACGACGGAGGGAGCGGTGCTCAGCGGCACGCACGCCGCCGAGGTAGTGGATCTCGACCAGCGATCGCAACGCGGCGTGGAGGTGACCGCATGACGACCGTCCTGCCACCAGTCCTGCACGCGGCCAGGGAGGCGGTGGATCCGGCGCTGCGCGCCGCGGCCGCCAGGCTCGACCCGGACACCCGCCGGGTGTGCGAGTACCACTTCGGCTGGAGCAACGCCGACGGCACGCCGGACGGCGGTGGCGGCAAGGCCCTGCGGCCGGCGATGGTGCTGCTGTCCGCGCGCAGCGTCGACGCGGAGGATCCGGTGGCGGCGGCGGCCGCGGTCGAACTCGTGCACAACTTCTCCCTGCTGCACGACGACGTGATGGACGGCGACGCCTCCCGCCGCCACCGGCCGACCGCCTGGACCGTCTTCGGGAAACCGGCCGCGCTGCTGGCCGGCGACGCGCTGCTCGCGCTGTCCACCGAGATCCTGCTGGAGGCACCGTCGCGGCACGCGGCGGCGGCCGCCCTGTCGCTCGCCACCGCGACCCGCATCCTGATCGCGGGCCAGGCCGCCGACCTGGACTTCGAGCGCCGCGCGGCGGTGGGGCTCGACGAATGCCTGCGGATGGCGCACGACAAGACGGCCGCGCTGCTCGCGTGCGCGTCCTCCATCGGCGCCCTGTTCGTCGGCGCGCCGAGGGAAACCGTGACCCGGCTGCACGCCTTCGGCACCGAGCTGGGGATGGCGTTCCAACTCGTCGACGACCTCCTCGGGCTCTGGGGAGATCCCGAGGTCACCGGCAAGCCGGTGCTCTCCGACCTGCGCACCCGCAAGAAGTCGGTGCCGGTCGTGCACGCGCTGAGCTCCGGGACCGCGGCCGGGGACCGCCTGCACCGGCTGTACGCGCAGGCCGAACCGCTCACCGAGGACCAGCTGCACGAGGCCGCCGAAATGGTGCAGCGCGCCGGTTCGGCGGAGTGGACCCGCCTGGAGTGCCGGCGGCGGCTGGCCGCCGCCTACGAGCGGCTGCCCGACGGGCAGCGCACCGCGACCGAATCCCTGACCGAGCTGGCCGAATTCATCGTGCGGAGGAAGCTTTGACCGATCAGTTGCAGCAGGCCGCCCGCGCGGTCCCCGCTGCGGACGCCCGGACCGCGCTGGCCGCCGCCCGCGACCACCTGCTCTCGCTGCAGCACCCCGACGGCTGGTGGAAGGGCGAGCTGGAGACCAACGTGACGATGGACGTCGAGGACCTGCTGCTGCGGCAGTTCCTCGGCATCCGCACCGCCGGCGAGACCGAGCAGGCCGCCCGCTGGATCCGCTCGCAGCAGCGCGCCGACGGAACCTGGGCGAACTTCCACGGCGGTCCCGGCGACCTGTCCACCACGGTGGAGGCCTACACCGCCCTCAAGCTGGCCGGCGACGACGTGGCCGCCGGCCACATGGTGGCGGCGCGCAGCTGGATCCTGTCGCGGGGCGGCCTGGAGGCCACCCGGGTGTTCACCCGGATCTGGTTGGCGCTGTTCGGCGAGTGGTCCTGGGACGAACTGCCCGAGATGCCCCCGGAACTCGTGCTGCTGCCCAAGTGGTTCCCGCTGAACGTGGCCGACTGGGGCTGCTGGGCGCGGCAGACCGTGGTCCCGCTGACCGTGGTGTGCACGCTGCGGCCACGCCGGGATCTCGGCATCACCGTCCGCGAGCTGCGCACCGGCAGACCCGCCGAACGCGTCCGTCCACAGTGGTCGTGGAAGTACGCCTTCCGCTCCCTGGACCGGATCCTGCACCGCTACCACCGGAGACCGGTCAAGGCGCTGCGCGAGCACGCGATGCGGCGCGCGGCGGAGTGGATCGTGGCCCGGCAGGAGGCCGACGGTTCCTGGGGCGGGATCCAGCCGCCGTGGGTCTACTCGCTGCTGGCGCTGCACCTGCTCGGCTACCCGCTGGACCACCCGGTGCTGCGGCACGGCCTGGCCGGGCTGGACGGCTTCCTGATCCACGAGCAGACCCCGGCCGGTCCGGTGCGGCGGCTGGAGGCGTGCCAGTCGCCGGTGTGGGACACCGTGCTCGGCATGCAGGCCCTGCGCGACGCGGGGGTGCCAGGCGACCACCCGTCGATGCTCCGGGCGGTGGACTTCCTGCTGGCGGAGGAGATCCGGGTCAAGGGCGACTGGTCGGTGCGCCGCCCGGACCTGCCGCCCGGCGGCGGCTGGGCGTTCGAGTTCGACAACGACGGCTACCCGGACATCGACGACACCGCCGAAGTGCTGCTCGCGCTGAACCGGGTGGACCACCCGGACCGGGCGGCGGTGCGCGGCGCGATGCAGCGCGGCGTCCGCTGGCTGCGCGGCATGCAGTCCGCGGACGGCGGCTGGGGCGCCTTCGACGCCGACAACACCCGCCAGCTGGTGCGCAAGCTGCCGTTCTGCGACTTCGGCGAGGTCATCGACCCGCCGTCGGCCGACGTGACGGCCCACGTGGTGGAGGCGCTGGCCGTGCTGGGCCACGACGACGAGGTGCTGCGGCGGGGTGTGCGGTGGTTGCTGGACAACCAGGAGGCGGACGGCTCCTGGTTCGGGCGCTGGGGCGCCAACCACGTCTACGGCACCGGTGCCGTGGTTCCGGCGCTGGTGCGGGCCGGGCTCGCTCCCGGAGACCGCGCGCTGCGGCGGGCGGTGCGATGGCTGGAGGACCACCAGAACGCCGACGGCGGCTGGGGCGAGGACCTGCGCTCCTACGACGATCCGGAGTGGATCGGCCGGGGCGATTCCACGGCGTCGCAGACCGGGTGGGCGCTGCTGGCGCTGCTGGCGGTGGGGCGGCACGACACCGAACCGGTGCGCCGCGGCGTGCAGCACCTGGTGCACACCCAGCGAGCCGACGGCGGCTGGGACGAGCCGCAGTTCACCGGCACCGGGTTCCCCGGTGACTTCTACATCAACTACCACCTGTACCGGGTGATCTTCCCGCTCACCGCGCTCGGGCGGTACCACGCGGCCGGGGGCCAGCGATGCGATTGCTGATCTGTGCTCCGCTGGGCCTCGAAGCCCAGGCCCTGCGGGCGGCCGTGGGCCGGGATGCGGTGCGCCGCACCGGATGCGGCCCGCGCCGCAGCGCCCGCGCCGCCGCCGCGCTGACCGGAGCCGACTTCGACGTGCTGGTCGTCGCCGGGCTGGCAGGCGGCGTCGCCGCCGAGGTCCGCAGCGGCGACGTGATCGTGGCCGACGAGCTCCGCGGGCGCGAAGGCACCGTGCACTGCCCGTTGGCGGCGTCGCTGGCGGCGCACCTGCGCCACGCCGGATTCCCGGTGCACTGCGGCCCGATCGCCACCGCCGATCACGTGGTGCACGGTGCCCGGCGCGGCGAGCTTGCCCGCACCGGGGCGCTCGCCGTCGACATGGAGTCCGCGGTGCTGGCACAAGCCGCCGGCGGACGGCCGCTCGGCGTCGTGCGCGTCGTGGTCGACACCGCGCGGCAGCCGCTGCTCCGGCCCGGCACGCCGAGCCGGGCGCTGGCCGCGCTCGCCCGGTTGCACGCCGTCGGCTCGTGCCTGCCGCGCTGGGGCCGGGCCGTCCTGCCGGAGAACCGATTCGTCGCACCCGAGGAGGTGTCCTGATGGGCATTCCGATGCGCCAGGCCATCCGCGTCGGCGCTTACCTGGTGAAGCAGAAGCTCGCGCGCCGCGAGAAGTTCGCCCTGACCCTGGAGCTGGAGCCGCTGTTCGCCTGCAACCTGGCGTGCGCGGGCTGCGGCAAGATCCAGCACCCGGCGAGCATGCTCAAGCAGCGGATGCCGGTCGCGCAGGCCATCGCGGCGGTGGAGGAGTGCGGCGCTCCGGTGGTGTCCATCGCGGGCGGCGAGCCGCTGATGCACCCCGAGATCGAGGTGATCGTCGACGAGCTGATCAAGCGCAAGAAGTTCGTCTACCTGTGCACCAACGCGCTGCTGCTGCCCCGCAAGATCGACAAGTTCCGGCCGTCGCCGTACTTCGCGTGGGCCGTGCACATCGACGGCCTGGAGGAGCGGCACGACGCTTCGGTGTGCAAGCAGGGCGTGTTCGCACAGGCGGTGGACAACGTCAAGGAGGTCCAGCGGCGCGGGTTCCGGGTCACGACCAACTCGACGTTCTTCACCTCCGACACCCCGCAGTCGGTGATCGAGGTGCTGGAATACCTCAACAACGACCTCCGGGTCGACCAGATGATGCTGTCGCCGGCCTACGCCTACGACAAGGCGCCCGACCAGGAGCACTTCCTCGGCGTCGCCGAGACCCGCGAGCTGTTCCGGAAGGTCTTCGCCGACGGGCGGCGCAAGAAGTGGCGGTTCAACCACTCGCCGCTGTTCCTGGACTTCCTGGAGGGCAAGGCCGACTTCCAGTGCACGGCCTGGGCCATCCCGTCCTATTCGCTGTACGGCTGGCAGCGGCCGTGCTACCTGATGAGCGACGGCTACGCGGGCAGCTACCAGGAGCTGCTGAACGACACCGACTGGTCCGCCTACGGCCGCGGCCGCGACCCGCGCTGCGCCAACTGCATGGCGCACTGCGGCTACGAGCCGACCGCCGTCCTGGCGACGATGGGCTCGCTGCGCGAGTCGATCCGCGCCGTGCGCGGCTGACTCAGCCGAAGCGCCGGGCGAGGCGGTGGAACGTGCCCGGCAGCACACCCTGCAGCCGGGCGGGCGCGACGAGCCACCTGGGCACGAACACCTCCGCCTCGCCGCGCTCCACGCCGCGCACCAGCGCCTCGGCCACCTCCGGCGGGCCGACCATGCGCGGGAAGCGGCGGTCGTAGCGGCGGCCGGTGAAGAACGGCGTTCGGACCGCGCCGGGGAAGACCGTGGTCACGCCGATGCCGTCCTGGTGGCGCAGGCCCGCGGCGAAGGCCCGTAGGCCCGCCTTGGTCGCCGAGTAGACCTCCTCGCCGGGCACTCCCACGACCGCGATCGAGGCGACGAACACCACGTGCCCGCGCCGCCGCCGCAGCTGCGGGAGCGCCGCGCGGGTCAGCAGCATCGGCGCGGTCAGGTTCACCGCCGCGAGCGCCGCGATCCGCTCCGCCGGCATCGAGTCCAGGGCGCCCGCCCAGCCGATGCCCGCGCTGTGCACCAGCAGATCGACCTCGCGGGCGGCTGCGGCGACCCGGTCGAGCCCGGCCGGGTCGGTCAGGTCGGCGGGCAGCGGTTCGCCGCCGGTGCGCCCGGCGACCTCGGCCAGCCGGCCCTCGTCGCGGCCGACCAGCACGACCCGGCACCCGCGCGAGCCCAGCTCGGCGGCGGTCGCCGCGCCGATGCCCGAAGACGCGCCCGTGACCAGCGCGGTCCGCCCGCGCACCGGCAGCCCCGCGGGCCGGGTCAACCCCACGTCGAGTCCCCAGCGCCGCGGTCGTCCTGCTCAATCGCGCGGCGCAGCTGCTCGCCCCGGCGGGTCAGCACCACGATGCCGCCGATGATCACCACGACGGCGATGATCTCGCCGGCCAGGATCGCGGGGGAGGACTCGATCCGCTCGCCCAGCCAGTTCACGCCGATCGCGGCCGCCACCAGCGGATCCACGGTGGTGATCACGGCCAGCGCGGGCGACATCAGCCGGCCCCGCTGGAAGGTCTGCTGGCTCAGCAGGAAGCCCATCGGCCCGATCACGCACACCGCGTACAGCGTCCAGTGCTGGAACGGCTCGGCGAGGCCGCCGCTGCGGAACTGCCCGGCCACCACCTTGATCAACCCGGCGGTCACCCCGTACAGCACGCCGGTGGCCACGGCCATGCCGATCACCCCGACCTCGCCGGGCAACCAGCGCGCGGCCACCAGCGACACCACCACCAGCAGCCCGAGCGCCAGCGCGAGCGGCAGGATCGACGCGCCGGTGAACTCGACGCCCTGCCCGGACGGGCGGCCCAGCACGAGGAAGGCGGACAGCCCGCCCACGCAGGCCAGCCCGCCCAGCGCCAGCACCAGGTCCATCTTCCGGTGCGCCAGCAGCGCCGCGAAGCCCGCGCCGAAGAGCACCGAGGTCACCAGCAACGGCTGCACCAGCACCAGCGGGCCGAAGGCCAGCGCCACCACCTGCAGCGACAGCCCGACGAGCACGGTCCCGATGCTGAGCACCCAGATCGGCTTGCGGACGAGGTCGAACAGCATGCGGGGGCTCAGGGTGCGCACCTCGGGAACCTGCTTGGTGACGCGGTGCTGGATCGCGCTGGCCAGCCCGAAGCTGGCCGCGCCGACGACCGCCGCCGGAACGGCGATGACCAGCACCGTGCCCTGCGTGCTCACCGCCGCGCTCCCCGCAGATCGGAGAAGGCGTCGCGGAGGTGACCGGCGAGCGCGACGGCCCGCGGGGCCAGCCCCGTGTCGGTGGTGATCCCGACGCCGAACCGGTCGCCCCAGCCGATCACGCCGACCGCCACGCCCACGCCGTCGGCCAGCGACAGCACCGGCACCACCCCCGCGATCCGCAGCGGGCCGATGTGGGCGGGCCGCCGCTGCCCGGGCAGCACGGAAACGACGGCGTTGAAGAAGCGACGCTGGTAGATCTGCCGCACGACCCAAGCGTGCAGCGGTGCGGGCAGGACGCCGAGGGCCGCGAGCACGGCTCCGGCCGCCGCGGTCTGGCCGGTGCGGTCGGGCTTGGCGAGTCCGGCGGCGACCTCGGCGACGCGGAGGGCAGGCGGCATGGGCCCGACCGGCAGGTCGATCGACATCGACGCGGTGTGGTTGCCGGGCGCGCTCGTGCCCGCGCCGCCGCGCGCGGTTCGGGCGGTGCGCGGCACCATGACCCGGAACCGCTGGCCCGCAGTGGTGTCGCCGAGAGTGCGGTGCAACGCCTCGGCCACCACGCCGAGCAGGAACGCGGTGCTGCTCACCCCGTGCGAGCGCGCGCTGGCGCGCACGTCGGCGGCCGGGAGCTCGACGTCGGCGAACGACCGGTTCGGCGTGCTGCGCCCCACCAGACGGCTGGCCGGCGCGGGCCCGGCGCCGGCCAGGCTCACCAGGCCGCGCAAGACCTTCGCGGCGCGGCGGTACCACGGTCGGCTGCCGGCGCTCGGCGACGTCGTCGGCTGCGGGCCGTCGGCCAGCAGCCGCAGCAGGGCGCTGGTGACTGCGACACCATCGCCGAGCGCGTGGTGCATCTTCGCCAGCAGCAGGACGCGGCCGGTGTCGATGTCGTTGAGCAGCAGCAGTTCCCACGGCTGCCGGTCGGTGCGCACCGGGGTGCTGAAGAACTCCTCGACGACCGGGTCCGCGGACCGCCCGTCGCGCAGCTCGCGGCACCGCAGGTGATCCCTTGCGTCCACCTCGACATCGGGAGTCCACTGTGGCCGTCGGCAGCGGCGCAGCACCAGGCGCCGGGTCAGCATCGGCAATCCCTGCGCACGCTGGGTGATTCTGCTGTTGATCTCCTCGCAGTATTCTTGCGTGGACAGTCGTGGTCCATCCAGTTGCAGGATCGCGCCGGTCTGCTGAGAGACGGCCGGGGTCGCGGCGTACACGAAGAAGGCGTCCTGCGGGCGCAGCGGGCGGCGGCCGTGGTGGCGGGGCAGCTGTGCCAGCGCGGCCACCTGGTCTGTGAAGTCCGCGGCCTGACTGTGCTTGAGAGCTCGGTCCTCCCGCTGCGCGAGCAGGTGCGGCTCGGCGACCCAGCGGCGCAGCGTTGCGGTCAGGTCGCGCTCGCGCGGGCACAACTCGGCCAGCTCCGCATCGGCCATCAGTTCGGCGTTCGCGCGTCCGTGCCCGGCGATCGGCTCGAACATCACCACGGCCCGCCCGCAGGCGAGCGCCTCCAGTGCCGTGGCACCGCCCGCGTTGGTCACCACGACGTCCGCGGCGGCGAGCAGGCCGGGCATTTCGTCCACCCAGCCCAGCGCGACGATCCGGTCGTCCGCGCGCGCGGCGAAGCGCCGCCGCAAGGCCTCGTTGCGCCCGCAGATCACGACGACGCGGTCGACGCCGGCCCGGAGTGCGGCGTCCGCCGCGCGCTCGACGGAGCCGAAGCCGAGGGAACCGCACGAGATCAGCACCGTGAAACCGGTCTCCGGCAACCCGAACGACCGACGCGACGCGGCCCGGTCCGCGGGCCGGAACGCCGACACCACCGGTGGCACGCAGACCGCGCCCACGGCGTCCGGTTCGGCGCGCCGCATCGCCCGCAGGCTCGCGTCGCTCATCACGTAGTGCAGGTCGGCCTCGGGGTAGACCCAGAACGGGTGCGGCGAGAAGTCCGAGACCACCGCGGCCACCGGCACGCCGAGCCCGCCCCGGCGGCGCAGCCGGTCGAGCCCGGCGGTGCCCAGCGGGTAGGTCGAGACGATCAGGTCCGGGTCGTGCGCGGCGATGGCGCGGCGCAGCCGCCGCCCGCTCCACGCGCCGACGAACCGGCGGGAGGCGTTGGCGAACCAGCGGTAGCGCCACAGCGAGTCGTAGAAGAAGTCGTAGAGCCACGGCGTGGACTCGACGTTGGTGGCGTAGATCCAGTTGAACGACGCGGGCACCCACCGGCCCATCGCGCGCAAGGCGTCCAGCCAGGACACCTCGCACCCCGGCCACGCCCGCCGGGCCGCCTCCTCGACGGCTCTGGCGGTCGCATTGTGCCCTTCGCCGATGGTGGCGCTGATCAGTAGCACTCGACGCGGCTGGACGGTCACCAGGCTCGATCCTTTCGCCCGACCCGTGCCTTCGCAGGCTAACGTGGGCGACCGGGATCGGCCGGTCCGATCAGTCCGCGGGGCGCAGCGGCCCGTGGCTGCCGACGAGCCGCACGGTGCCGTCGGCGAGCCGGTAGGAGAGCCCGGCCACCGCGCAGCGCCCGGCTGCGACCTCGTTGGCCAGCAGCGCGGAGCGCTCCAGCATCAGGTCGCCGGTGCGCTGGATGTGCACGTCCACGATGTCGTCGACCTCGGTGACGCCGTCGGCGCGGGCGGCCAGGACGCTCGGCGTCACGCGCTCCACGACGTCGCGGATGTAGCCCTGCGGCGCGGTGCCCTCGATGCACGCCTGCCGCGCGGCCGTGACGGCGCCGCAGGAGTCGTGGCCGAGGATCACCACCAGGGGCGCGCCGAGCACGCCGACGCCGTACTCGATGCTGCCGAGCACCTCGGCGCCGATGACGTGACCGGCCGTGCGGACCACGAACAAGTCGCCGAGGCCCTGGTCGAAGATGATCTCCGCGGCCAGCCGCGAGTCGGAGCACCCGAAGAGGACCGCGAAGGGGCGCTGACCCGGCGCGAGGGAGGCTCGGTAGTCGGCGTCCTGGTTGGGGTGCAGACGCTCGTTCTCGACGAATCGCCGGTTGCCTTCCAGCATGACTTCGTAGGCGTGGGCGGGCGAAGACGGCTGATTCGGCATGCCGAAACGCTAACGCACGGGGGTTCGAAAAGACCCGGCCCGCGTGCCCCGTATGGGCGACATCACGTCTTGTAACAGCTGATACATTTTGTTCCGTGACAGATGGACATCCGACGCGGTGGCTCGTCCTCGTGGTGCGGCTGCCCGCGCAACCGTCGCGGCACCGAGTGGCGGTGTGGCGGGAGCTGCGCCGGGTCGGTGCGCTCTCGCTGGGGCAGGGGACCTGGACGCTGCCGGACGTGCCCGGCGTCGCGGCCGGGGTGGCGCGAGCGATCGAGCTCGCCGAACGCGGCTCCGGCGAGGTCGTCGTGCTGGCCGCCACCGGGCGCGAGGAGCCCGATTCGGCGCGGCTGGCGGAGATGTTCACGGCCGAGCGGCAGGAGGAGTGGTCGGAGTTCCTGGCCGACTGCGGCAAGTTCGACGCCGAGATCGACAAGGAACTGCGCAACGGCAAGCTCACCATGGCCGAGCTCGAAGAGGAGGAGCAGAGCCTGGAGCGGCTGCGCCGCTGGCACCGCGACCTCAAGGCGCGCGACGTCTTCGGCGCCCCGGCGGCCGCCGAGGCCCAGGAGCGGTTGCAGCACTGCGCCGGCCGGCTGGCCGACTACACCGAACAGGTTTTCCAAGCCCTGCACCAGATGTGACCGGATGCGCCACAGTGGACGACGAGGAGATGGTCGGATGTCCGGCACCGAGCCGGTGACGCGACACGGGGTCCGGCAGGTCCTCCCGCTGTACGCGGCCGGATTCGTCACGGCCTTCGGCGCGCACAGCATCGCCGCCGGGCTCGGCGCCTACACGGGCTTCGCCTCGCTGCTCGCGCTCGGCCTGCTGCTGGCCATCTACGACGGGGCCGAGGTGATCCTCAAGCCGGTCTTCGGCGCGGTCACCGACCGGATCGGCCCGCGCCCGGTGCTGATCGGCGGCCTGCTGGCGTTCGCGGCGGCCTCGGCGGCGTTCGTCCTCGCCGGTGACCCGGCTGCGGTCGGCCTCGCCCGCTTCGGCCAGGGCGCGGCTGCCGCCGCGTTCTCCCCGGCCGCCGGGACGCTGGTCGCCCGGCTGGCGCCGGACTCCCAGCACGGCCGCGCCTTCGGCGGCTACGGCGCCTGGAAGGGCCTCGGCTACGCCCTCGGCCCGGTGCTCGGCGGCGTCCTGATCACCTTGGGCGGGTTCGACCTGCTCTTCGGCGCGCTGGCGGCGCTCGCGCTCGCGGTGCTCGCCTGGGCGGTGCTGATCGTGCCGAAGGTGCCGCCGCTGCCGCGGACCCGGCAGACCCTGCTCGACCTGGGCCGCCGGTTGGCCGCGCCCGGTTTCCTGCGGCCGACGGCGGCCCTGGCCGGTGCGACGGCGGCGTTGGCGGTGGGCGTCGGATTCCTGCCGGTGGTGGGCGCGGGCGATGGGCTGGGCCCGCTGGCCACCGGCGCGGCGGTGTCGGTGCTAGCGACGACCGCGGCGCTGGTGCAGCCGTGGGTGGGCCGGGCGCGCGACGCGGGACGGTTGCCCGAGGTGCCCGGCATGACCGGGGGACTGGCGGTGGCGGCGGTCGGGTTGCTCGCGGCGACGGCGGTTCCGGGCCTGCCGGGACTGCTCTTGGCGTCGGTCGCCATCGGCGTCGGCACCGGCGTCGTCACGCCGCTGGGCTTCGCGCACCTGGCGGCGTCGACGCCGCGCGAGCGGCTCGGGCAGACGATGGGCTCGGCGGAGGTCGGACGCGAGCTGGGCGACGCGGGCGGCCCGCTGCTGGTCGGCGCGATCGCCGCCGCGGCCTCCCTCGGGCTGGGCCTGGCCGGTCTGGTCGTGGTGCTGCTGGCGCTGGTCGCGGCGTTGTGGGTGGGCATCCGGACGCGTCGCTGAGGCCGGTTTTTGACCTCGCAACCAACGTCGTCGCGGCGTATCGTGGCGTAGCGGCGATTCGCTCCGGACCACAGCCGTCGCATGGTGCTGGGGCTGTTGAGCGGTTGCCGTTGATCGAGGGATGGATGCTCGCTTGGTGTCCGGAGTCCGGGCGGACGTGCCCCACGCGAACATCCGACAACCGGGGCGGGGCCGGCGCAGGTGGCCCCACCGGCTGGCGGTTTGTTCACTGGGGGTAGCCACCAGTCGAGCCGGTCGGTGGTGAGACGGGCGAGGGGGCCGCCTCACCACCGGCTTTCCCGCTCTTCGCTCAGTTGACGCACGGCACGCCGTCGGCGGTGATCGGTTCCGCGCCGGTCCCGGCGGCCTGCTGCCGGTGCGGGCCGTCGAGCCGGACGGCGCCGGGCGGGGCGAAACCCGGCGCGGCGGGCCCGTGGTAGTCGCTGCCGATGATCACCTGGACCCGGCCGCGGGGCAGCGACCCGTCGGCCTCGACCGGCAGGCCGTCGAGCAGCGACGCGATCCGCTCGGCGGAGTCGCCGCCGTCCTGGCCGTGGCGCACGACCGATTTCGCTCGGGCGGGGGAGTTGCCGACCTGGCTCACCGGCACGCCCCGGTTGGCGAGTTCGGTGCGCACCCGCTGGGCCAGCCCGGATGTCTTCGTCGCGTTGAGCACGTCCACCGCAGAACCGGCTTCGGCGCCGGCCGTCGCGGGGTCGATCGTGCTGCTGATCGCGGCCTTCACCTCGCGGGGATCGACCAGGATGGCGTCGCCGTCCTCCGGCGTCTCGTAGTCGGCGTCCTCGATGGGGATCGTGGTGAACCGGACCGCGCCGCCGGCCAGTCCGCGCAGCCGGTCGGCGAACGCGAGCACGTCCCAGTCCCGGTCGAGCACCACGGATTCCTGCAGCGACCTGATCAGGTCGCGCAGCCGGGCCGGGTTGGCCAGCACGCCACCGGAGAGCACCGATTGCGTGAGCCCGGCGAGGAAGGCCTGCTGGCGCACCACGCGGTCCAGGTCGCCGCGCGGCAGGCCGTGCCGCTGGCGGACGAACGCGAGCGCGTCCGTGCCCGCGATCGTCTGCGGCCCGGCCGGGAAGTTCGCGCCGGAGTAGGTGTCTCGCGCGGGCGCCAGCAGGCACACCGGGACGCCGCCCACCGCCTCGGTGATCCGCGCGAAGCCGAGCAGGTTGACCTCGGCGTAGTGGTCGATCGACACGCCGGTCAGCTGCTCGACGGTGCGCACCAGCAGCTTGCGCCCGGCGTCGCCGCCCAGCCGCGCCAGCTCCGCGGGATCGGCGGTGCCGCGCTTGGTCTGCGCCGCGATGGCGGCCTCCTTGCCCCGGCCGTACGCGGAATTGATCTTGTGCCGGCCGAACCCGGGGATGTGCACGAACGCGTCGCGCGGGAAGGAGAAGCCGACCGCGCTGGAACCGTCGTTGGGGATGTGCAGCAGGATGATCGTGTCGGTCAGCGCCGCGTCGTTGGCGCCCGCGCGCAACTCCCGGAGGACCGCCTCGGGCAGCGGGTTGCCGTGCGCGTCGGTCCGGCTGTCCATGCCGACCAGCAGGACGTCGGTCGCCCCGTCGGCGCCGGCCCCGTCGATGACGTCGCTGGTCGCGAGTCCGTCGAGCAGATGCCGGTAGTTGGACCACGCGTATCCGGTCACCACGAGGATCAGCACCGACAGCACGGTCACCGCTGCGCGCGCACCCGCCCGGGCGCGCGCGGCCGAGCGCCGGGCCTGCGGCCGGCGCGGCGCGGGGCGGGGTGCGGCGGGTCGGCGGGCGGCCGCGCGGGCGTTGCGGTGCGGTGGCACGGTACCTCCGGCGGGTGCGCCCCTGGCGCTGCTCGAACTCCGGTGACCCCTCAAGCATCGCATTCGCCCGGGCATCCAGCAGATCATCCGATAGCGGATGATCTAGCGACGCAGGGTAACTGGCGCATTCGTCCACTGCGGACGATGCGACCGGCCACAGTGGATCGCGAGGTCAGTCCTCGGTGCCTCCGGTGGCGGGTTCGCCGGGCAGATCGCCCTGCCGGATGCGGTAGACCTGCAGCGCCGTGCCGTAGTACTTGGTGGTCTCGCCGACCCACTCCATGCCGATGCGTTCCGCGGTGGCGATCGCGCGGGTGTTGTCCGGCCGGGCCAGTCCGAAGACCTCGTCGATGTCGAAGGTGAACGCCCAGCGCAGCAGCGCGGAGGCGGCCTCGGTGGCGTAACCGTGCCCCCAGGTCTCGGGGCGCAGCTGCCAGGTCAGCTCCAGGTCGTGGTCGTACGGCGGCAGCATCCGCAGCACCAGTCCGCCGATCACCGCGTCGTCGGACCGGCGCTGCATCGCCCACCGGCCGGTGGGCGGCACCAGGCTGGGTTGCGACTCGGTCCAGGACTGCACCACGGCGCGCATCGCGGCGAGGTCGGCGACATTGGCGATCACCGGGGTGAGCCACTCGGTCACCTCGGGGCGGCCGTAGAGGGCGAGCGCGGCCTGCACGTCGGCGTCGCCGGTGGTCCAGTCACGCACGATCAGCCGCTCGGTTGTCAGGGGAGGCTGCATGGCGGCCCTCGCCTTCGCCGAAGCAGGGAGAACCCCCCGATTCTAGTTCGCGGAGTCCACCGAGGCGCATAGCGTTGATTACACCTATCCCTTCAGTGTCAATCGAAATCAAACCTCCGGTGCGCCGAGGTCGTGGCGGGTGGGTACGTCGGGTTTCGGTTCGAGTGAGCGGGTCAGTGATCCGCCGGTAGGGGTGGCAGGGTGCCCGTCGCGTCGAAGTCCCAGTCGCGGGGTTCGCCGAGGGCGACCATGTCCGGGTGGTCGGCGACCTCCTGGGCGTAGGCCTCCGAGACCTCGATGCGGGGCATCGACAGGGTGTTGCGGATGCGCACCACCCGCGCCGTGCGGTCCTCGGTGCCGCGGGACATGTGCAGCGCAGCGATGATCGCGTCCCGGTCGTTGGCCAGCGCCATCGGGATCCGCGCGCCGTCGGGTACCCCGGAGGTCAGCGAGTTCGTGTAGAACGAGCCGAACTCGATCTGGTCCACGCAGCGCTGGGTGGTCACGTCCGCCATGCCCAGGCCGCAGGCGTTGCCGTTGGTGTGCTCGGTGAGGCCGAGGACCACGATCCGCTTGATCGGCACCGCCTTGAACTTGTCCGCGTTGACCGGGGCGCGGCCGGTGATGTTCGGGTCCATGCCCGCGCCGCTGATGTCCTTGCCGATCTCGTCGACGACCAGCACGTCGATGTCCGACACCAGCAGCTTCGGCATCAGCCGCTTGGCCTCGACCAGCAGCTCCGCCTCGCGGGCCAGCAGCTTCTCGGTCGGCACCAGCTCGATGCGCGCGACGTGCTCGTAGGCGTTCTCCACCACCGCCATGCCGAACTCGATCGGCACCACGTCGAGCACCGCCTCGGCCACCGCCGGGATCAGCCGGTCGAACGCCTCGAAGCCGTGCGTGTGCAGGATCGTCGCGCCGCGGTGCTTGCCGAGGCCGATGGCGATCATCTTCGCCAGGCCGCTCTCGTGGGTGCCGCGGAAGTCGGTGTGCGGCTTGACCCGGCCGAGGACCACCACGCCGTCGGCCTGGGCGGCCTCGGCGTCGAAGTGCACCGGGGTTCCGTCGGGCAGTTCGGCGACCACGACCGTGTCCATCGAGGAGACCACCGGCGCGCCCACCGTCTCCTCGGTGATCCCGTACTCGGCGAGCACCTGCCGCTGGCCTTCGGCGGTGCCGCCACCGTGGCTGCCCATCGCGGGCACCACGAACGGCTTCGCGCCGCAGCCGGCCAGGGCGTCGACCAGGGTGGCGACGATGCGGTCGATGCGGGCCACGCCGCGGCTGCCCGCGGTGATCGCGATCCGCTTGCCGGCGACCGGGTTCGCGCGGTCGTGCTCGGCGACCTGGTCGCGGATGGCGGCTTCGAGGTCCTCGACGGCCGCCGCGGCGAACCGCTGCTCGATCGGGATCATCCTGGGGAGTTCGATGTCGGCGCCGGCCAACCGGACATTTTCGACGTTGAACATGCGGCGATCCTTCTGCGCGTTGACCGGGAGAGTGGTCTGAACAGTTGACCGCGATCTTCGCACGCGGGACAGCCCGGCGGAAGGGGCGAGCCGTAGGCTGGGCGGATGCCAGTGAAGCGCCCGAACCCCGGCTGGTGGCTGTACTACCAGTTCGGCGGCAGGCTCCCCGAGCGGTATCGCGAGTGGGTGCTGCGCGACGCCACCTGCAAGTCGTGGGTGCTGCGGGTGCTGGTCCGGGGGCTGCTCCAGATCGCGCCGCTGGGCGCGGCGCTGTTCGTCGGGTTCGGCGTGCTGGGCGGGTCGTGGCCGATCGCCGGCGGCGCGCTGCTGCTGGGCGTGCTCGTGGTGGCCCGCATCGTGCTGACCAGCGCGGTGGACAACGTCGACGCGCGCCTCGTCCGCTACGGCTACCCGCCGGGCCACGGCTCCGCCGTCCGTCGGCAGCGCGACGCCGATGCCGCCGAGCGCTACCGCGCGGTGTGGCGCCAGGCGCCGCCGGACTAGCCGGGGTTGCGGACCACCGCGACCGGGCACGGCGCGTGGTGCAGGACGCCGTTGGCGACCGAGCCGAGCAGCAGCCCGGCGAAGCCGCCGCGGCCGCGGTGACCGACCACCAGCAACTGCGCCCGCCGGGCCGCGGCGCACAGCGTCGCGACCGGGTGCTCGTTGGCAACCTCGCGGCGCACCGTGACGTCCGGGTAGTCGGCGCACCAGCCCGAGAGCTGTTCGGAGAGGTGCAGTTCGGCCCGGTTCCGGATCTCCTGGCGGTCGGGCACGGGATAGGTGCCGGCGGTGAAGTAGGCATCGGGCAGCGCTTGCACCGCGAGCAGGCCGGCGTGCCGTCGGCTCGCAGCGTCGAATGCGTAGTGCACCGCGATGCGGTTGACCGCCGAGTTGTCGACACCGACGACGACCGGACCCGAGGCGGCCGCGTCACCGCGCACCACGACGACCGGGCAGCGGGCGTGCGCGGCGACCGAGGTGCTGATCGCGCCGAGCAGCGCGTCCCGGAACACCCCGTGCCCGCGCGACCCGACGACCACCAGCTGGGCGCTGTCCGAGCGGCGGACCAGCTCCTCGGCGGGGTGCCCGGTGGCGACCTCGTCGGTGATCGCGGTCTCGGGCCGCTCGCGGTGGCAGCGTTCGGCGACGTCGCGGACCGCCTGCTTGGAGAAGCCTTCCCTGGCGGGATCGTCGTTGACCACGACCAGGTGCACCGGAACGCCCAGCCGCACCGCCTCGGCCGCGGCCCACAGCGCCGCCTGCGCGGACGATTCCGAGCCGTCGACACCCACCACCACCGACTGCTTCGTCCTGGTCATCGCCCATCGCCTCCTCCGCACCACTGTGCGCATCCGCCGGTGACGGCGAGTAGGGCCGATGTGCCCCGGGCCGCCCCGCCCGGGTCCTGGCCGACCAGCGCACTTAGTATCGGTTGGTGTCCGATGAGCTGAGTCCCGCAGCGATCTTCCGCGCCGGAACCCGCCTGCGGCAGGTGGTCCGCCGCACGCCGCTGGAAACGAGCAGCCGCCTGACCGGCGAACTTGGCGTCCCGGTGCGGCTCAAGCGGGAGGACATGCAGGTCTGTCGCTCCTACAAGGTGCGCGGTGCGTACAACCTGATCTCCTCGCTGAGCCCGGCCGAGCGCGAGCGCGGCGTCGTGTGCGCCAGTGCGGGCAACCACGCGCAGGGCGTGGCGTTCGCCTGCCGCGAGCTGAAGATCAAGGGCCGGGTGTACCTGCCGGCGAACACGCCCCGGCAGAAGCGGCGGCGGATCGCCGCGCTCGGCGGCGAGTGGGTCGAGCCGGTGATCGTGGGCAGCTCCTTCGACGAAGCGAGCGCGGCGTCCAAAGAGGACAGCCAGCGCACCGGCGCGGTCTACGTGCACCCCTTCGACGATCCGCGGACCATCGCCGGGCAGGGCACCGTCGGCCTGGAGATCGCCGAGCAGCACGACGGCCCGATCGACACCGTGATCGTGCCGGTCGGCGGCGGCGGGCTGCTGGCGGGCGTCGTGCTGTGGCTCAAGGCGCACTTCCCCGAGGTCCGGGTGATCGGGGCCGAGCCGGCCGGGGCGGCGAGCATGCGCGCCGCGCTGGACCACGGCGGGCCGATCGCGCTGCCGTCGGTGGACACCTTCGTCGACGGTGCCGCGGTCGGGCGCGTCGGCGATGCCGGGTTCCAGGTGGTGCGGGAGCTGGTCGACGAGCTGGTGGCGGTGCCCGAGGGCGCGGTGTGCACCGAGATGATCGAGCTGTACCAGACCGAGGGCATCATCGCCGAGCCCGCCGGTGCGCTGGCCAGTGCGGCGGCCCGGCTGCCGCTGGAGCGCCCGGCCCACGGCCCGGTGGTGTGCGTGGTCTCCGGCGGCAACAACGACCTCAGCCGTTACGGCGAGGTCGTGGAGCGTTCGCTGGTGCACGAGGGCCTGCGGCACTACTTCCTGGTCACCTTCCCGCAGGAACCGGGCGCGCTGCGGCACTTCCTCGACGACGTGCTCGACGACGGCCAGGACATCGTCGCGTTCGAGTACGTGAAGAAGAACAACAGGGAGACCGGCCCGGCGCTGGTCGGCATCGAGCTCGACCGCGCCGACGAGCTGGACGGCCTGCTGAAGCGGATGAAGGAATCCCCGCTGCAGATCGAGCAGGTCCCACCGGGCTCCCCGCTGTTCTCGTTCCTGATTTAAAACCTCTTCGCGTGGTGGGGGGTCAGGTCAGGGCAGGTTGAGGACGAAGTCGAACGTGGCGATCTTGCCCTCCGGGCCGTCCTGGACCGCCATCAGCAGCGCCGGGTCGAAGATCTGGTCCCAGTTGTTGCCGGGCTCGCCGGGGAAGTACAGCTGAGTGGTGAGGATCGGCTGGTTCGGGGCCTGCGCCTTGACGTGGATGTGCCTGGTGCGGCCCGGGTACAGGCCGGCCACGATGGTGTCGAGCCGGAACCGGCCCTCGGCGTCGGTGAACTGGTGGCCGCGCAGCGTGTAGCCGGTGTTGTCGTACACCCCCGCGTTGTCGGCCTGCCAGAAATCGAGCAGCACGTTCGCCAGCGGCTTGCACGAGATGCTGTAGACGAAGCCGCTGACCACCAGCGGGGTGCCGGGCATGCCGGGTTCCCGCAGGTCGGCGCGCTCGGGCGAGTTGGGCTTGAAGTACGGGCCCTCCATCTGCTCGTGGGTCGGGCCGTCGCCGTCGTCGCACATCGGCGTCGGGGTCAGCGGTCCGGCGTCGGCGCGCGGCGCGCGCAGCACCTCGCCGGCCACCGCGGGTATCGCGGCCGCCGTCACCAGGCCCGCCTTCAGGAACGTCGCGCGGCGGATCCGTCTCTCCTCGTCGGTCATGTTCCGACCTCCGTTTTCAAGTGGAACTTTATTGGTGTAAACCATTTCAGATGGTTGTTCTTCGCATTTCGACCGCGAAAAGCATGAATCGGGATCGGCAGAAAGCATTACGGCGCAAGGGAAAAGGCGGCGTTCGGGGTAACTGCCGCTGCGGCTCCCGGCCGCGTCAGGCGCGCGCCGGGCCCTCGGGTGTCGTCGCCGGTAGGTGGATGGTGAAGGTGGTGCCGACGCCGACGGTGCTGCGGACCGCGATGCGGCCGCCGTGCACGTTCACGAGGTGGTGGGTGATGGCCAGGCCGAGGCCGCTGCCGCCGCCGTGCCGGTTGCGGGACTTCTCCGCCCGCCAGAAGCGGTCGAACACGTGCGGCAGCGCGGCCGAGTCGATGCCGACGCCGGTGTCGGCCACCTCGATGGCCACCTCACCGCCCGCGCGCCGCGCCCACAGCGTGACCCGGCCGCCGGATGGCGTGTAGCGCAACGCGTTCGACACCAGGTTGCCCAGCGCTTGCCGCAGCCGGGTCGGGTCGGCGGTGAGGTCGGGGTCGTCCTCGACGGTGACGACCAGCGCGACGCCGCCCGCATCGGCCCGGCCCCGGTGCGCCGCGGCGACCTGCTCCAGCAGCGCGCCGACGTGCACGGGCTCGGGGTACACGCGGAGCTTCCCGGCATCGGCCAGCGCGAGGTCCTGCAGGTCGTCTATCAGGTGCTGCAGGAGCAGGGTCTCCTCCAGCAGCGAGGCCACCAGCGGTTGGTCCAGGGTGGCGACGCCGTCCTGCGAGGCCTCCAGCCAGCCCCGGACGTTCACCAGCGGCGTGCGCAGTTCGTGCGCGATGTCGCTGACCATCGTCTTGCGCTGCTGTTCGGTGCGCTCGACCTGCTCCGACATCGCGTTGAACGCGGCCGCCAGCTCGCCGATCTCGCCGCGCGCGCTCGTCCTCACCCGGGCCGACCGGTCGCCGCCGCCCATCCGCCGGGCCGCGGCAGTGATCGCGTCGATCGGGCGGACCAGGCGGCTGGCGGCGAGCGCGGTCATGCCGACGGTCAGCACCAGCACCACCAGTGCGGTCCACGCGATCCGCGCGGTGCCCACAGTGGACAGATCGGTCGCGGCGTGATTCCCGCCGGGCTTGGTGATGAACAGGTGCGCGGCGGGGGAGACGTAGGAGCCGAGCTGTTCCCGGCGTCCGGAGTCCACGCAGCGCTTGGCGCCCGGATCGGTGCGGAGTTCCTCCGGTGAGGTCACCGCCGCCGACTGGGCCGGCACCGGATCGAGCCCCTGCCGGGCCAGGCACGCGTTGACCAGGGCGAGCAGCTCGGCGCCGGCCTTGCGCTCGGTTTCGGTCACCTCGCGGGGCGAGGAACACCGCGCAGGTGAGGCGCTGGGCTCGGCGGTGGTGGACGGCTCCGGCATGGGCGGCGTCGACGACTTCGGCACCCCTTCGCCCGGGACGAGCTGGACCACCGGGCGGCCGTTGGGGCGCTCGACGATCACGCCGTCGTCGCCGAGCCGCCGGAAGCAGTCCAGCTGCCGCTGCGCGGCCTTGGCCAGCTCGTCGTGCTCCGCGGCGGTCAGCCGGTACGGGCCGACGGCGCGCGGATCGATGCCCGCGGCCGCCGCATCGGGCTTGAGCACCTGGTCGACCGCGAGCGGATCCACCACCGCGGACGGGGTTTTCGGCAGCTGGGCGTCCTGCGGCCCACCGGAGTCGGCGATCGGCACCCGCGACGTGGTCGTCAGCGTGATGCGCCGGCCGGTCTGCGCGGCCAGGTCCGCCACCACCTGCTGGACCCCGGACCACTGCGGATTCGCCGCCGCGTAGCCGAGCAGCGAATCGTAGATCTTGGCGTCGGTGGCCAGGGTTTCGCCGAGTTCCTGGTTGATCGCCCCGCTGGTGCTCTGCGCGGCCAGCCACGCGGTGGCGCCGATGGAACAGCCGGCCACCACCACCGACATCGCCAGCAGCCGGGCGAGCAGGCTATGCCGGCGCGCCATCGGCGGAGCCGTCCTGGAGCTTGTAGCCGACGCCGTACACGGTGAGCAGGTGGATCGGCCGCCGGGGATCGGGCTCGAGCTTGCGGCGCAGGTTCATCACGTGCACGTCGATGGTGCGCTCGGTGATGAACTTGTCCATGCCGAAGGCCTGGCTGAGCAGCTGGCCGCGGGTGAAGACGCGGCCGGGCTCGGCGGCCAGCACCGCGAGCATCCGGAACTCCGCGGGAGTGCAGTCCAGCGGGGCGCCGCCGAGGGTGATCTCGTGGCGCTGCTGGTCCACCACCAGATCGCCGACGCGCAACGGCTGCTGGTCGTTGTCCTGGCTGCGGCGGACGCGGCGCAGGATCGCGCGGATGCGGGCGGCGAGCTGGCGCGGGCTGTAGGGCTTGGTCACGTAGTCGTCGGCGCCGAGGTCCAGCCCGAGCAGCACGTCCTCCTCGGTGGTCCGCGCGGTGAGCAGCACGATCGGGACGTCCGATTCGGCCCGCAGGATCCGGCACACGTCCAGGCCGTCGACCTTGGGCATCATCACGTCCAGCACGATCAGGTCGGGTGCGCGTCGCCGCGCCTCGTCGATCGCCGCGCGACCGTCGTGCACGACCACCACGCGGTGGTTGTCGTGCTCCAGATATCGCCGGATCAACTCGGCCTGCTTCGGGTCGTCCTCCGCGACCAGCACCTGTGCGCTCACATCGCGCATTATCGCTTTCCGCCCGCGCTGCGGGTGATCCGCCACCGGACCTTGACCGCGGCTGAACAGGTTCTTCACATTTCCGCGACCGGTGGCGGAATCGAACAGGTTCTTCACATCGATCAGACGGGATCTTGAAAAGGCCGCAGCATTCTGGCCCTCGTCCGGGACTCCGGGCGAACAGTCGAATGGAAGGACACGATCGATGAAGCTTGGTCGTACGTGCGCGGCAGCTGCGCTCCTCGGCGCGGCGGCGCTGCCGCTGGCGGCGCCGATCAGCTGGGCCGGCGAGCCGGCCGCCGCGCCGGTGCGCGAGCAGCAGACCCCGGAAGCGCCCCAGCCGAGGGAGTCGACGCCGGCCGCGCCGGTGCCCGAGGCGACCCGGGCCGAGCAGCCGAAGGAGTCGACCCCGGCCGCGCCGGTGCCGAGGCCCAGCGGCGACCAGGTGAGCCAGCGCCCGGTGGGCGCGCCGGAAACCGGTGGCGGGCCGGTGGAATCGGGCTTCGACCCGGCGGTCCTCGGCGGTGCCGCCGCGGCCGTCGCGGTGGCGGGCGGCGGGGCCGCGCTGGTGCTGCGCCGCCGGCGCGCGGGCGCGAACTGAGGCGCATCCGCATGAGCGTGCATCCCCGGGCACGGGGGAGCCAGGGCGGTCGCGGAACGATCGCGGCCGCCCTGGTCCTCGCGGCCCTGGCGCTTTCCGGTTGTTCGCCCGGCGGGCAGTCCATCGACCTCGTCACGCCCGCTTCGGCGCCGGTGCGGCAATCGCCGGCGGTGCCGCGATCGGAACCGGCGTGGATCGAGATACCCCGGATCGGCGCGCGGTCGTCGCTGATCCCGCTGGGGCTCAACCCGGACCGGACGATCGAGGTCCCGTCCGTGCACCAGCCGATGCAGGCCGGTTGGTACGAGCACGGCCCCACGCCGGGCGAAACGGGACCGGCGGTGATCCTCGGGCACGTCAACGGCGATGGCCAGGACGGGATCTTCGCGCGGCTGCGCGAACTGCGACCCGGCGACGAGATCCTCATCGGCCGCCAGGACGGGCGGGTCGCGAGATTCGTCGTGGACCGCATGGCGCAGCCGCCGAAGACCGGGTTCCCCGCCGACGAGGTGTACGGCAACACCGCCGGCCCGGAATTGCGGCTGATCACCTGCGGTGGCTCGTTCGACCACTCGGCCCGCAGCTACCGCGACAACATCATCGCCTTCGCCGCCCTGACCGGAATGGCCGGCTGAGGACCGTCCACTTGGGTCACGAAGGCTGGATGCCGGTGCTCAGCAGCATCGCGACGTCGAGCAGGGCGACGAGGACGACCGCGTGGAAGGCGGTGCGGGAGCCGGGGCGGCGGCCGAGCAGAACACCGGCGCCGAGCACGGCCGCCGCCAGCGGCAGGACCACCCAGCTGGACACACCTGCCAGCACCGCCGACGCGGTCAGCACCAGCAATGCCGCCGTCGCAGTGCTTTTCGCCGCGCCGAGGCGGTGCGGCAGGCCGCGGACGCCGGTGGCCGCGTCGTCGGCCAGATCCGGCAGCGCGTTCACGAAGTGCGCGGCCGAACCGAGCAGCGCCGCGGCGAGCATGAGCCGCACCGGTGGGGGACCGGCGCCGCCCAACGCCACGAATGCGGGCAGCAGGCCGAACGACACGGCATAGGGCAGCACCGAAAGCGGGCCGGCCTTCCCCCCGAGGTCGTAAGCCCACGCCGACACCAGCGCGACGAAGTGGACCGCCGTCGCGGCGACGCCGAACGGCAGCGACAGCACCACGGCCCCGGGCGCCGACGCCAGCACCGCGATCAGCACCGCCCGCCGCGAGACCTCCCCGGCCGCCACCGGCTTGCCTCGCCGCCGGACCCGGGCATCCCGGTCGGCATCCACCAGGTCGTTGAGCCACCCGACGGACAGCTGTCCGGCCAGCACCGCCGCAGCCGTCAGGAGCACGCCGCCCGCGTCGCGCCCGGTGGTGGCCGCGAGCCCGGCGGCGATCGCGGTGACCGCGACCGCGGGCCCCGGGTGCGAGGCCCGGAGCAGCGAGGACGCCGTTGCGAAGTGCCGCACCCGGCCGAGTGTGCCAGCCTGGAGCGCATGGCACGCTCCGGCCGGACCGTGCGGCGCAACGATCCTTTGCTGTACGAGGTTTTCGCCGACCAGTGGTGGCAGCCGCGTGGCGTCTTCGCGATGTTGCACTGGCTCGCCGCCGCGCGCGGCGCACTGGTTCCCACCGCCGCGCGGAACGGCGCGGTGCTGGTGGATCTCGGCTGCGGGGCGGGCCTGCTGGCCCCGCACGTGGCGGGCAAGGGATACCGGCACATCGGCGTGGACCGGTCGCCGACCGCGTTGCGGCAGGCAGCCGAGCACGGCGTGCAGCCCGTCGTCGGCGACGTCCTCGCGGTTCCGCTGCCGGACGGGTGCGCGGACTGCGTGGTGGCCGGGGAGGTGCTGGAGCACGTGACCGATCTGCCCGCCGCGGTGGCGGAAGCGTGCCGTGTGCTGCGGACCGGGGGCCTGCTGGTGCTGGACACCCTCGCAGCCACGGCCCTGTGCCGGGTGGTGGCGATCGGGATCGCCGAACGCGTGGCGGTGCGCGGCGTGCACGATCCAGCGCTGCTGGTCGATCGCGCCGAGCTGATCGCCGAGGCGGCCCGGCACGGCGTGGCGCTGCGGCTGCGCGGCGTGCGGCCGTCGTGGCTGGACCTGCTGGCGTGGGCCGCCGGCCGCCGGGGCGGCGTCCGGATGCTCCCGTTCTCCTCCACCGCCGTGCTGTTCCAGGGCATCGGCCGGAAGAAGGGGTGAAAGCCGTTGTCGCTGTTCGTGGAACCGTCTTCGCCGACCGCCGCGCACGAGGCGGCGCGCGACCTGGTGCCGCGCATCGCCGCGCGCGCCGGGCACTACGACGCCGAAGGTGCCTTTCCTCGCGAGGATTTCGCCGATCTGCGCGCCCGCAGGCTGCTGGGCCTCATGGTTCCGGTGGAACTGGGCGGTTTCGGCGCGTCGTTCGCCGACTACGCCGCGGTCGCGACCGAACTGGCCGGCGGCGCCGGCTCCACGGCGCTGATCTTCAACATGCACGCCTCCGTCACCGGCGCGCTCGCGCACACACCAGAAGAACTGCTGCGGCAGCTGGGCGCACCGGAGAGCTGCTTCGCCGCGCGGGACCGGCTGCTCGCGGCGGCCGCTGACGGCGCGCTCTACTCGGTGGCGATGAGCGAGCGCGGCACGGGCTCGCGGCTTTCGCGCACCACCACGATGTTCCGCCGGCGCGACGGCGGGTACCGCATCACCGGCAGCAAGGCGTTCGTCTCCGGTGCCGGTCACGCCGACGCGTACCTGGTCACCGCCAAGGACGCGGACGCCGCCGAGCCGAAGGTGTCCTACTTCCTGGTTCCGGCCGGCGAGGGCATCCGGGTCGAGCCGACCTGGGATTCGCTGGGCATGCGCGCCACCGGCAGCCACGACGTGCACTTCGAGGTGTCGGTGGGCGCCGACGCGCTGCTGGGCGGGATCGAGGGGATCACGCTGCTGGTCGCGCAGGTGATGCCGCAATGGCTCGTCGCGTCGTACGCCGCCGTCTACGTCGGGGTGGCGCGGTCGGCGCTGCGCGAAGGCGGCGCACACCTGCGCGAACGCGGGCTGCACACCCTGCCTGCCGTGCGATCCCGGATGGGCCGGGCGGATGCGGCGGTCGCCGCGGCCGACGCCGTGGTGCGGGAGGCCGCCCGGCGGGTGGCGCAGCGGCCGGGGGAGCCGGAGACGAACCGCTGGGTGTGGCGGGCGAAGCTGGTCGCGGGCGACACCGCGGCCGAGGTGGCCTCGTCGGTGCTGGAAGCGGCCGGGGCGTCGGCGACGCGGCGCGGCCACCCGCTGGAGCGGATCTACCGCGACGCCCGATGCGGCGCGCTGCAACCGGCGACGTCCGACGTCTGCGCCGACTGGCTCGGCGTGGCCGCGCTCGGCGGCGACCCCGACGACGAGACCGAGTCGCCCCGTTGGTGACGCCGCTGATCGCCGGACTCGGCTCGGCGCTGCCGGACACCGCCGAGCAGCAGGCGCTGTGGGACGGCTTCTTCCAGGAGCACTTCCGCGGCAGCGGCCTTGCTCGGCGGGTGTTCGCCGGCGCCGGGGTGCGGCGCAGGCACACCGTGGCCAACCCGATCAAGGAAGACCTCTCCGGCTGGTCCACGGCCGCCCGGATGCGCCGCTTCGACGAGGAAGCCCCGCGGCTGGGGCACCAGGCCGTCGCCGCCGCGCTGGAGGACGCCGGGATCGGCGCGGACGAGGTCGGCCTGCTCACCGTCGCCACCTGCACCGGCTACGGCACGCCGGGCCTGGACATCAAGCTCGCCACCTCCCTCGGGCTGCGCCCCGACGTGCGGCGGCTTTTCGTCGGGCACATGGGCTGCTACGCGGCCCTGCCCGCGCTGGGCGGCGTAGCGGATTTCGTCGCGGCGCACGGCCGCGCGGCGGTGCTGCTCTGCCTGGAGCTGACCTCCCTGCACATCCAGCCGCCGACCGACGATCCGCAGCAGGTCGTCTCGCATGCGCTCTTCGGCGACGCGGCGGTGGCGGCGGTCCTGCACCCGGCGGCGGCCGGGCTCGCGGTCGTGGACATCGCCGCCTTCACCGACGACACCGCGAGCGCGCACATGACCTGGGAGATCACCGATCTCGGCTTCCGGATGGGGCTTTCGCCGCAGGTGCCGGAGGTGCTGGCCCGGCACCTCGGCCCGGTGCTCGACGACCTGCTCGGGCGCAACGGCTTGCGGCGGGCCGACATCCGGGGCTGGGCGGTGCACCCGGGCGGCCCGCGCATCCTCGACACCGTCGCGGACACCCTCGAACTGCCACCCGCCGCGCTGCAGCCGTCGCGCGAAGTCCTCGCCGAACACGGCAACTGCTCGTCCGCGACGCTGCTGCTGGTCCTGGAGGAACTCCTGGCCGGCGGGTTCCGCGACGGGAACCACGTCGTCGCGCTGGCCTTCGGCCCCGGCCTGACGCTTTACGCCGCGCTGCTGAAAGCCATCCTGTAATCATGGAAACCGAACCGCTCACGCCGGTCGCGCCGCACCGGATGCGTTGCTCGTTCAGCAAGCAGGACTGGAGCGACGTCGTGTTCGCGCACTGGCCTTGCCCGGAACAGGACGTCGCGGCGCTGCTGCCGCCGCGCACCAGGCCCGACCTGTTCGACGGCAGCGCCTGGGTCGGCGTGGTCGGCCTGGGGATGTCGGTGCGCAGCCCGTTCCGGGCGCGGTTCGCCGAGCTCAACGTGCGGACCTTCGCCGTCGACGAGCGCGGGCGCCGCGGGCTGGTGTTCTTCTCCCTGGAGGCGTCGCACCCGGGCTTCGTCCGCGTGGCCAGGGCAGTCGGCCGCCTGCCGTACCGGTCGGCGGTGGTCGGATGCTCGAAGACGGCGACCGAAACCGCCTACCGCGTCGAGCGATCCGGCGTCGGCCTGGACCTGCGCATCCGGCGCGGCGGCCGGGTCGCGCCGACCGGCGCGGACCGGTTCCTCACCGAGCGCTGGCGGATGTTCTCGACCTGGTACCGCCGGCCCATCGAGGTCCCGGTGGCGCACGAGCCATGGGCCCTGGATTCCGCGGAATTGCTGGAGTTCACCGACGCCGGGCTGCTCGCCGGGTTCGGGCTGGCCCCGCCGAGCCGGCCCATCGTCCGGTTCGCGTCCAGAGTGGACGCCCGGTTCGGCCTGCCGGTGCCGTTGTGACGCGGCGGGCCCGGCTCCGAGTGGAGCGCGGGCCCGCCGGTTCAGGGGAAAAGCCGCTGGACGAGATCACTTTCCGCCGACGTTGAGGTCGATGCAGGCGTAGAAGGCGTTCGCCGTGTCGGCGACGTTCCAGACCGCCAGCACCTTCTGCTTGCCGCTGACGCCGCCGAGGTCGACGGTGTGCGACAGCTGCGACGGCGGCTGCTGGCCGCCCTGGTCGAACACGGCGACGCGGTTGCCGCCGATGAAGTACTCCCAGGTCGACGTGCGGTGCGCGGCGGTGAGCGTCCAGTTGAAGGTGACGGAGTTGCCGACCGGCGTCGCGGTCCAGCCCTTGCCGTCGTCGTCGAGCTCCGCGAAGCCCGCGTTGCCCCCGCTGCAGCTCTGCAGGCCCTTCGGGCCCTCGACGCTCTGCGGCTCGTACTTGATGGCGCCGCACGGGACGGTGCCCTGGGCGCACTGGGCCTGCCGGCTCGGCGGCGAGTTGACGTATCCGTGCGCGCTGGCGGTGCTGGTGGGGATCGCGACGAGGGCCGGGGCGAGCGCCGCGCCGACGATGGCTGCGGCGAGTTTCGGCTTCTTGTTCATCTCAGCTCCTTCGGAGGAAACCGCCGGGTCAGGAGGTGGTGCCGGACCGGCGGTGCTGGGTGGAACCTGGCCGAGGAAGGGAGAGGGGACTCCGACGACCACCGGCCCCGGCGGGTCGGACCCCGCGTTGAGCCGATGGTCTGGACCATAAGTTTCTGGCGTCGTGGCGGTCAAGATTTGCCCGGTCCGCGTTTTTCCCAGGGCGTTTGCCAGTTTTCACCTGACGTTCATGCTGCGGACTCCGTGCCAGATAAGTCCATGGTGGACTGAAGGAGGTGTTGTGCAGCGCTTTCGGGCGCCGGTCCGCGTAGTGGGACGATCGATGCGTTCGTTGACACCGGCGCCGGGCCGCTCGACGATTGCCCGGTGCTGATCACGTTCACCCGCCGCCGGCACGTCGACCTCCGTCGCGTGGCGAGCCAGGCGTGTCGCCGATGATGCCGCGCAGCGCGGCACATCGAGCTTTCCAGTCCGAAGAGGACATTCGAATTCCGGATCGTTCCCCGGGTCGCCGCCGGCGGCCCCATCTGGAGGTGCGTGGACGTGCAGTTGGGCATCCTGAGTCTGGGCAGCACGCAGCCGGACCCGCTGACCGGTGAAACCCGTTCGGCCACCGAGCACTTCGACGACGTCGTGCGGCTGGCCGAGTTCGCCGAGCAGCTGGGCCTGGACTACTTCGGCTTCGGCGAACACCACGCCGGTCGGACGGTGGCCACGGCGCCGCCCGTGGTGCTCGCCGCGATCGCGGCCCGCACCAGCCGGATCCGGCTGATCACCACGGTCACGCTGCTGAGCACCCTCGACCCGCTGCGGGTGGCCGAGGACTACGCCACCCTCGACCACCTGTCGCACGGCCGGCTCGAACTGATCGTGGGCAAGGGCAATTCCGCCGACCCCTACACGATGTTCGGCTACGACCGCGAACACCAGTGGGAGCTGCAGGCCGAGCACTACGAGCTGCTGCACCGGCTTTGGCGCGAGGAGGAAGTCACGTTCAGCGGGAAGTTCCGCGGCCGGCTGGAGGGAGTCACCAGCCTGCCGCGGCCGCTGCAGACCCCGCCGCCGGTCTGGCACGGCGTCGCCACCAGCCAGGCCTCGCCGGACCTCGCAGCCCGCTTCGGCGACCCGATCTTCGTCGCCAACGCGATCCAGCCGATGGAGAACTACGGGAAGCTCGTCGACCACTACCGGGAGCGCTGGGCCGCCTACGGCCGCGACCCGGCGCAGGCCGGGGTGGGCTCCGGCGGACTGCTGTTCGTCGGCAAGACCTCCCAGCAGGCGAGGGACGACCTGCGCCCGTACTACGAGGCCCAGTGGGCCGACCGCGACCCCACGCGGGACCGCGGCGGGGTCGGCGACGAGCCGGCCGGGCAGACCCTGGAGAGCAACATCGCCGCCGGCGGGCTGTTCGCGGGCAGCCCGCAGGAGATCGTGGACAAGGTCGGCACCTACCGGGAGCGGTTCGGGCACGGCCTGATGATCTTCGGCCCGCAGATCGGCGGCATGCCATACGGGCTCGTCGCCGACTCCCTCGACCTGTTCGCCACGGAGGTGGCGCCGCACCTGCGATCCCTCTGACCCGCGTCCCGGGCAAAACGGACGCATTCGGGCCCACTGCTCGACTCCGCACCCGCGCTGTGATCGACTGCCGGGAGATCTCGTGCGGCGAAGGGCGGTTTGGTGAACGCGCGCGTCGCCCTCTACATCGGCGGATTGCTCGGGCCGTTCGGCGGTGGCGTCGTCTCCGCCATGCTGCCGGAGCTCAGCAGCGGATTCGGCGTGTCGCAAGGCATCGCGGCGACGTCGCTGACGGTGTACCTGCTGCCGTTCGCGATCGTCATGCTGGTCTCCGGCAGCCTCGGCGAGCGGTGGGGCATGAGCCGCAGCATCCGCGTCGCCTACGCCGGGTACGCGGTCGTGGCGTTGCTGGCCGCCCTCGCCCCGTGGTTCTGGCTCTTCCAGGCCAGCCGCGCCTTGCAGGGCATCGCGAACGCGTTCACCACGCCGCTGCTGCTGGCCAAGCTCGCCGCCGTCACGCCGAAGGAGCGCCTCGGCCGGGCGCTGGGCACCTACGGCGCGATGCAGGCGATCGGGCAGACGTCCGCGCCGCTGGTCGGCGGGCTCGCGGCGGAAGGCGCCTGGCAGTGGGCCTTCGTCGGCCTCGCGGCGGTCGCCGCGGCGCTGGCGATCAGCCCGCTGCCGCCGGATTCGCGCGACGGCGCGGCGCAGCGGCCCGCCGCGTTGCGGGACGCCTGGCGGAAATCCGTGCTGCTGACCGGCGGCGTCGCCTTCGTCGCCTGGGCCTGCCTGGCGGGGCTGCCGTTCCTGGTCGCGTTCCGGCTGGACGACGCCTTCGCGCTGAGCCCGGGCGCGCGCGGCCTGGTGCTCACCGCCTACGGCGTGGCGGGCGCGGTCGGCGCCCGGTTGACCGGCGGGGCGGTGGACCGGTTCGGCCAGCGCGCCATCGTGTGCGTCGGGCTGCTGTTCGGCGCCCTGGCGGTCGGGGCCGTCGGCCTGGTCTCCTGGCTGCCCGCGGTCGCGATCGCCTGGGCGGTCGGCGGCGTCTGCGGGCAGCTGATCCTGGTCGGCATCCACGCCACGGTGCTCACCGGCGGGGCGAGCGGGCGCGGCGGGATCATCTCCGTGGTCACCGCGCTGCGGTTCCTCGGGATGTCGGCCTCCCCGGCGGCGTTCACCGGCCTCTACCGGCACGACGCGGCGCTGGGCTTCTTGCTCCCGGCCGCGCTGCTGCTGCTGACAATTCCCGTTGTTGCCGTTTGGTGGCCGCGCAAAGCGCCCGGTTGATCGATACCGGCGTCGGCATTTTCCCAGTTTGCGGCCGGATCCGCGCCGATCCGGACACCGTGCGTTACCGAATCCGATCACCGTCCGACACCGGACCGCGCCAATTGGTTCACCCAATGGTGATCGTTCGTGTGGCAGGCTTCGTCCTGCTTTGAACGACAGTCCTGCCGGTCGGGCACGGGCGCGGATGTTGTGCGGCGCGGCCGGCGAAGAGGCGAGAGGACACGCCCGTGAAGATCGCCCGTTGGAAACCGCTGACCCTGTTATTCAGCGCCGCGTTGGTGGTCGTGCCCACGACCGCCGCGCTGGCGGCCCCCGATGCGACGGCGGATTCCGCCGTCGAGGACTACTACCAGGACGCGATCGGCAAGACCGGTCCCGAGCTCAAGACCGCCCTGCACGGGATCATCAGCAGCGGCACCACGACCCTGAGCTACGACCAGGTCTGGGACGCGCTGAAGGTCACCGACGAGGACCCGAACAACAACGCCAACGTGATCCTGCTCTACACCGGCCGGTCGCAGGGCAAGGACACCAACGGCGGCGATGCCGACGACTGGAACCGGGAGCACGTCTGGGCGAAGTCCCACGGCGACTTCGGCACCTCGCCCGGTCCCGGCACCGACGTGCACCACCTGCGCCCGACCGACGTCACCGTGAACTCGGATCGCGGCAACAAGGACTTCGACATGGGCGGCACCGAGTCCGAGGAAGCGCCCGGCAACTTCACCGACGGCGACTCCTGGGAGCCGCGCGACGAGGTGAAGGGCGACGTCGCCCGGATGATCTTCTACATGTCGGTGCGCTACGACGGTGGCGACGGCTTCGCCGACCTCGAGGTCAACGACAACGTCGACAACGGCAGCAACCCGTTCATGGGCCGCGTTTCGGTGCTGAAGCAGTGGAACGAGCAGGACCCGCCGGACGCCGGGGAGCAGCGCCGCAACCAGGTGATCTTCGACCAGTTCCAGCACAACCGGAACCCGTTCATCGACCACCCGGAGTGGGTCGCCGAGATCTGGTGACGATTCCCAGCCGAGGGGCGCCCTCGCCGGTCAGACCCGGCGGAGGCGTCCCTCACGCCGTTTCCGCGGCCGACAGGAAGTCGGCGAGGATTCCGTTCAGGCGGGCGGCATTCCCGGTCGGCAGCGCGTGGTGGCCGACGCCGGGCAGCACCGCCGTGCGGACGAGGGGCACCACGCGTTCGGCCTGCGCGAGCAGGCGGCGCGGGTCGTGGGCCTTGCTGTTCCCCGCCGCCAGCACGAGGGTCGGCACGGTCAGGCGCGCCGGGTCGGGATTGGGGCTGGTGACCGGCTTCGCGGCCCGGAACTCCGCGCCGCGGGCCTGCAGTTCGAGGCAGGCCGGATCGATGCCGATGCCGCCGGTCTCCCAGCGCAGGAAGTCGCGCGTTCGCCGCGGCGCGGGCCGCAGCAGCATCGGCAGGGCGCGCAGCAGGTAGCCCGGATTCCAGCGGGTGAAGCACGCCGTGGGATCCAGCAGCGCGAGGCTGCGCACCCGGGGCGAGTGGAGGGCGTAGTGCAGGGCGATCCACGCTCCGTAGGAATGCCCGCACAGGTCCGCCGCCTCGACGCCGAGGTGGTCGAGCACCTCGTCCAGCCAAGCCATCTGGTCGCCGACGCCGGAGACCGCTTTGCCGTCGGCGACGCTGCGCCCCGCCTCGCCGATGAGGTCGATGGCGTAGATCCGGTGCCGTTCGCCGAGTTCGCGGACGTTGGCGAACCACACCGTCGAGGTGGCTCCGCCGCCGGGCAGGAGCACCAACGGCGGGCCGTCCGGCGCGCCACAGGCGTGCACGCGGGTGCTGCCGTAGGCCGTCGGCACTTCGAGCGCGTCGACCGGGGCAGGCCACTTCGCCAGCACGGCGTCGTAGGCGGCGAAGAAGTCATCGGCGCCGCGGGAGGTCCGGAAGCCCATCGTGCACCTCGCTCGTCGAGTAGCCTGATGATCGAGAGACTAGCGCTCCCTCAGCCCCGATCGGCGCGCATTGCCGCCAGGATCTCGTCACACCAGGCCAGCATCGACTCCTCGGTGCGGATGCCGCCGCGCAGCACCAGGTACTGGTGCAGCTGCTGCCCGGAAAGCCCTTGCGGCGCGGGGAAATCCCGCTCCTCGATCGCGCGGTAGACGGCCAGCCGCTCGTCGTGCCCCCGGCGGTGCCGGGCGACCTCCTCGGTGACCCGCTCGGTGTCGCCGAAGGACGCGCCGCGGATCTTCACCGACAGCTCGTTGCGGACGGCCGGCGGGTCCACCGGTTCGGCGAGCCAGCGCGCCAGTTCGGCGGCGCCGGACTCGCTGACCCGGTAGACCTTCTTGTCCGGGCGCTTGTCCTGCGCGACCTCGTCGCAGGACACCCAGTCCAGCTCGACCATCCGCTTCAGGCTCCGGTAGATCTGCTGGTGGCTGGCCGACCAGAAGTAACCGATGGACTTGTCGAACCGGCGCGCCAGCTCGTACCCGGATCCCGCGCGTTCCTGCAGCGAGACCAGGATGGCGTACTCCAACGACATCGGTTCAGTCTGCCACGCCGATCAGCCCGCCCAGCCGTCCCCGGATCAGCTCGGCGGCCTCGCGCACGATGCGCTCCACCAGCTCGCCGACCGGGGGCACGTCGGTGATCAGCCCCTGCACCATGCCGGCGCTCCAGATGCCGAGCTCCGGGTCGCCCTGCTCGTAGACCTGGCGGCCGCGGGCGCCGGCGACGAGGTCGCGGACGTCATCGAAGGCCGCGCCGTCGGCCAGCTTCGCCACCACTTCGCGGCTGACGGTGTTGCTGGCGACCCGCGCGGTGTTGCGCAGCGGCCGGAAGATCAGCTCGGTCTCCAGCTCGCTGGCCTCGGCGATCCGCTTCTTGACCGCGTCGTGGATCGGCGACTCGGTGGTGCACATGAAGCGGGTGCCCATGTTGATGCCGTCCGCGCCGAGCGCCAGCGCCGCCACCAGGCCGCGGGCGTCGGCGAAGCCGCCGGAGGCGATGATCGGGATGCTGAGCTCGTCGGCGGCGCGGGGGATCAGCACCAGGCCGGGGATGTCGTCCTCGCCGGGGTGGCCGGCGCACTCGAAGCCGTCGATGCTGACCGCGTCCACGCCGAGCTGCTGCGCCTTGAGCGCGTGCCGGACGCTGGTGCACTTGTGCAGCACCCGGACCCCGGCGGGCTTGAACGCCGCGACCTGCTCGGCCGGGTTGGCGCCGGCGGTCTCGACGATCCCGATGCCGGATTCGATGATCGCCTGCCGGTACTCCGCGTACGGCGGCGGCGTGATGGTGGGCAGGATCGTCAGGTTGACGCCGAAGGGCTTGTCGGTCATCTCGCGGCAGCGCGCGATCTCCTTGACCAGGTCCTCCGGCGTCGGCTGGGTGAGCGCGGTGATCATGCCGAGCGCGCCGGCCTCCGCGACCGCCGCGACGAGTTCGGCCCGGCCGACCCACTGCATGCCGCCTTGCACGATGGGGTGTTCGACGCCGAACTCCTCGGTGAACCTGGTTCGAAGCACGTTGCTCATCGCTCGCCTCCCGCTGCGCTGCCGACGCGGACGCCGAGGCGCCCGTGCCGGTCAAGCTACTATGCAACAAGATGCAATGCAACGAGTTGCATAGGCGGTTCCGCTACCCGCACCGCCACTCAAAACGAGCGTGGAAAACTCTTAGAAGGAGATGTAGCCGCCGTCGACGGTGATCGCGTCGGCGGTGTGGAAGGCGCTCGCCGGGCTCGCCAGGTAGACCGCCAGCGCGCCGAAGTCCGAGGGCGCGCCCCAGCGGCCCACCGGCATCCGGGGCAGCACCTTGCGCTGGAACCCCTCGGACTGCAGCGCCGGGTCGGCCAGCGGCGTGCTCACCCAGCCCGGCAGCACCGCGTTGGCCCGGATCCCGTGCCGGGCCAGCTCGATCGCGATCGACTTGATCATCGAGATCAGCGCGCCCTTCGACGCTGCGTAGGCCTGGCCGCGTGGTTGTCCCTGCCGCGCCGCCAGGCTCGACGTGCCGACGAGGCTGCCGCCCTCGCCCTGCGCCAGCAGCCGGCGCGCCGCCGCGCGCAGCGTGAGGAACGCGCCGTCGACGTTCACCCGCGTCACGCGGTGGAAGTCGCTGAGCTCGGCGTCCACGAAGCGGGTCCCGCCACCGCCCACGCCGGCGTTGGCGAAGCACGAGTCCAGCCGCCCGAGCTCCTCGACGGTGCGTGACATCGCCGCCTCGACCTGCTCTTCGTCGCCGACGTCGCAGCGCAGCGCGAGCACCTTGCCGCCGTGCTTCTCCAGTTCCCGGGCCGCGGTCTCGTTGCGCTCGGCGTTGGTGCCCCAGATGCAGACGCCCGAGCCGGCGGCGGCCAGCGCGTCGGCCATCGCCAGGCCGATGCCCGAATTGCCGCCGGTCACCACGGAAACGTGCCCGGTGAGATCGAAGGGGTTGGCGGTGTCGCCCATGTTTCGTGCCTCCTGGGTGGGATCAGCGCTCGCCGTGCTCGCGGCGCAGCTGGGTTTTGAGGACCTTGCCGCTGGGGTTCCGCGGCAGTTCCGCGACGACCGCCAGCCGGCGCGGGCGCTTGTAGCCGGCGAGCCGCTGCTTGCACCAGTCCTCGATGTCGGCGAACGTCGGCGGATCGGCCGGATCGCGCGGCGCGACGACCGCCAGCGGCGTCTCGCCCCACCGCTCGTCCGGCACCCCGATCAGCGCGGTCTCGGCGATCTTGGGATGCGCGGCGAGCACGTCCTCGACCTCGGCGCAGTAGATGTTCTCGCCGCCGGAGATGATCATGTCTTTCTTCCGGTCGACCACGTAGAGGTAGCCCTCGTCGTCCTGGCGCACCAGGTCGCCGGAGTGGAACCAGCCGCCGTGGAACGCCTCGGCGGTCTCCGCCGGCTTGCCCCAGTACTCCCGCATCACCGTGGGCCCGCGGTAGACGATCTCGCCGACCTCGCCGCGCGGCACGTCGTTCATGTCGTCGTCGACCACCCGGGCCTCGACGTTGAGCATCGGGGTGCCGACGGAGCCGATCTTGCGCAGGGCGTCCTCGCCGCGCAGCATCGTGGTCACCGGGCTGCACTCGGTCTGCCCGAACGAGGTGGTGATCTCGGCCTGCGGGAACGTGTCGAACATCTTGCGCAGCAGCGTCGTCGACGCGGGCGCGGCGCCCCAGCTGATCCGCTGCAGCGCCGAGAGGTCGTGGTCGCCGATGTCCGGCAGGTCGCAGATCGCCTGCCACTGCGCGGGCACGAAGAAGCACGACGTGATCCGCTCCCGCGCCAGCATCCGCACCGTCTCGGCCGGGTCGAACCGGCCCGACGCGCTGATCACGATCCGCCCGCCGAGCAGCAGGTACGGCAGCATGCCGGACACCCCGGCGATGTGGAACAGCGGCACTCCGACCAGCCAGACGCGGTTGTCCGCGGTGACGCCGTTGTGCACCAGCGAGCTGAAGCTGTGCATCAGCAGGTTGTGGTGGGTGAGCACGGCGCCCTTGGGGCGGCCGGTGGTCCCCGAGGTGTACATGATGAACGCCGGCGACTGCTCGTCCACAACGGTCTCGGTGAGCTCGGCGGACGCCGCCGCGAGCGCCGCGTCGTAGTCCTCGGTGTCCTCGCCCGCGGCGCCGCCGATGACCAGGCAGACGCGCACGCCGGGGGCCTTTTTCCTGGCCCCGGCCATGGTTTCGGCCAGGAACGAGTCCACGATCACCGCGCAGGCGCCGCTGTCGTCGAGCGCGTAGGCGATCTCGTCGGCGACCAGCCGGAAGTTGATCGGCACGCAGATCGCGCCGAGCCGCGCGCAGGCGAAGTAGGACTCGACGATCTCCAGCCCGTTGAGCCCGGCCACCGCGACCCGGTCGCCGGCTCCGACGCCGCGGTCCCGCAGCGCGTTCGCCAGCCGGGTGACGCGCTCGTCGAACTCCCGGTAGCTGCGGCTGACGTCCTGGAAGCGCAGAGCGATCTCGTCGGGGATCTTGCGGGCATGCCGGGCCAGCTGATCGGCGGCGGTCATGCCTCGGCCGGTCACGGATTGCGCAGCAGCGGACATCGTTACCTCGCCGGTGAGGGTGACGTGACGGGCCTCATATTGCGTTGCCGAACGGTGGTGGTCAACCCGGGACGGACGTCCGGGACCGCGGAAAAGTCCGGCGCGCAACGCAGGTCACCCGGCATTTAAATCCACTGTGGACTTAAAAATAGAACATGTTCAGCTGGCTCCCGTTCGGTTACAGTCGGCGGTGACGGATTCGCTGCCACCGCACCGCCGGGGTGGAGGGAGAGCACATGGACGTCGACGAGTTCCGCGCGAAAGCGCGCGAATTCCTGGCCGCCAACGCGCCGGGATCACTGGGCGACCGCGCCCCGGCCGAGGTGCTCGAGGAGGCCAAGCGGTTCCAGGCCGCCGCCTACGACGCGGGCCTGGCGGGCATCACCTGGCCGGCCGAGTTCGGCGGACAGGGCCGCACCGCCGCCGAGCAGCAGGCGTACGACGCGGAGGCGGCCCACTACGACCTGCCGGGCTCGCCGTTCATGGTCGGGATGGGCATGTGCGGTCCCACGCTGCTGGACCTCGGCACCCCGGAGCAGAAGGCGCGCTACCTGCCGAAGCTGCTGCGCGGCGACGAGATCTGGTGCCAGCTGTTCTCCGAGCCGGGCGCGGGTTCCGACGTCGCCAGCCTGCAGACCCGCGCCGTGCGCGAGAGCGGGGGAGAGTGGGTGATCAACGGCCAGAAGGTGTGGACCTCGGGCGCGCAGTGGTCGGACTTCGGCGCGCTGCTGGCCCGCACCGACCCGGACGTCCCGAAGCACCGCGGCATCACCATGTTCATCATCGACATGCACGCCCCCGGCGTGACGGTGCGGCCGCTGCGGGACATGACCGGCCGGGCGCCGTTCAACGAGGTCTACTTCGACGACGTGCGCATCCCGGCCGATTCGGTGATCGGCGAGGTCGGCGGCGGCTGGCTGGCGGCGGTCACCATGCTCGGGCACGAGCGGGTGTCGATCGGTGGCTCGGTCCGGCGCGGCAGCGATCCGCTGTCCTACGACAACCTGGTGGAGCTCGCCCGCCGCCATGGTCGCGCCGAAGATCCGGTGGTGCGCGGCCGGTTGGCCGAGATCTACGCCCAGGAGAAGGCCCTCGGGTTGTTCAACAGCCGGTTGCGGCAGGAAGCGGAGGCGGGATCGCCACCCGGCGCCCGCGGTTCGGTGTCGAAGCTCGCCGGCGCGCTGCTGCTGTGGCGCGCGGTGGACACCGCCGGTCTCATCGCCGGGCGGGAGCTCGCGGCCTGGGACCCGGGCGACGCGGCGGCCGAGGAGATGGCGATCGCGATCAACTCGACGCCCGCGTCGAGCATCGCCGGCGGCTCCAACCAGATCCAGCGCAACATCATCGGGGAGCGGATCCTCGGCCTGCCGAAGGAACCCCAGGTGGACCGCGACGTCCCGTTCCGGGAGCTGAAGGTCGGCACCCAGCGCCCCGCGTGACCCGAACGACCGCCGAAGACCTCCGAGGAGCGTGCAATGCAGCTGGTGTTGACCCGCGAGCAACGAGAACTCCGGTCCGCGGTCCGGAAGTTCCTGGCCGAGCACGCGCCGCCCGCGCGGGTGCGCGAGCTGATCGACGGCGATGGCCACGACGCCGGGCTCTGGCGGCGGCTGGCCGGTGAGCTCGGCGCGACCGGGCTCGTGGTGCCCGAGGAGCACGGCGGATCCGGCGCCGGGCACGTCGAGCGCGCCGTGGTGCTGGAGGAGCTGGGGCGAGCCCTGGCGCCGGTGCCGTTCCTCGCGTCGGCGGTGCTGGCGACCGATGTGCTGCTGGCGCTGGACGACGCGCAAGCGCAGGCGGAACTGCTGCCGCGGCTGGCGGCCGGCGAGCTGATCGGCGCGGTCGCCTGGGACGCGGAGTCGGCGCCGACGGCCACCCGGCGCGACGGCTCGTGGGTGCTCGACGGCCGCGCGCCGCAGGTGATCTCCGGCGACATCGCGGACTTCGTGCTGGTGTACGCCAGGACCGAGCAGGGCGGTTCGTGGTTCCGGGTCGACGGCGCGGGCGGCGTGACGAGAACGCCGCTGCGGACGCTGGATCCGACCCGGCGGATCGCGCGGCTGGACTTCGCCGGTGCCCCGGCGCGCCAGCTGTCCACTGAGGACGCCGATGCGGTGCTGGCCGAAGTGCGGGACACCGCGGCGGTCGCGCTCGCCGCCGAGCAGCTCGGCGGGATGGAGCGGGTCCTGGAGATGACGGTCGAGTACGCCAAGGTCCGGGTGCAGTTCGGTCGCGCCATCGGTTCCTACCAGGCGGTCAAGCACCGCTGCGCGGACCTGTACAGCGCCTGGGAGCAGGCGCAATCCGCCGTGCGCCACGCGGCCTGGACCGCGGACGAGGACCGCGCGCAACTGCCGCTGGCGGCGGCGATGGTGCAGGTGCTCGTGTCGCCGGCGTACTTCGAGGCGGCGGCCGACACCGTCCAGCTGCACGGTGGCATCGGCTACACCTGGGAGCACGACGCCCACCTGTACTACAAGCGCGCGAAGACCTCGGAACTGCTCCTCGGCACCCCGGACCAGCAGCGCGCCCGGCTCGCGGACGTCCTCGCGATCTGATCGGGCGGTTCGTGCGCGGCGCCGTTCGTCAAGTAAGTTGACCAAGGGTGCCCGGCGCGCGGAGATGGGTGGACGATGGGTGAGCGCTCGTTCGAGCTGAGAACCGTTGCGCTCGCGGCATTCGGACCGACCCTGCTGTTCTCCACCGGCGAGGGCGCGATCATCCCGATGATCCCGCTCATCGCCGCCGACCAGGGCGCGGACCTGGGGGCGCTGGGCCTGATCGCCGCCATGATCATGGTGGGGGAGCTCGTCGGCGACGTGCCCAGCGGCGCGCTGGTGCACCGCCTCGGCGAGCGGCGGGCGATGATCGGCGCCGCGATCGTGTCGGTGCTGGGCCTGGTCGGCTGCTACCTCTCGACGACCCCGTGGATGCTGGGCGCGTGCGTGTTCCTCGTCGGCCTGTCCACGGCGGTGTTCGCGCTCGCCAGGCACGCGTACATCACCACGGCCGTGCCGCTGCGCTACCGGGCGAGGGCGCTGAGCGTGCTCGGCGGGGTGTTCCGCGGGGGCTACTTCATCGGTCCCTTCCTCGCGGTGCTGGTGCTGATGGTGACGCCCGACAAGCGGGCGGTCTTCCTGCTCCACATCGCGTTCGCCCTCGCCTCGGTGATCCTCCTGCTGTGCACGAAGGACCTCGGCACCGGTGGCGACGGGGCCGCCGAACCCGCGCACCAGGGCCTGTTCACCACCCTGGTGCACCATCGCGGCGTGCTGGTGCGGATGGGGGCCTGCGCCGCGCTGGTCGGCGGGCTGCGGGCGTCCCGGATGGTCGTGCTGCCGATGGTGGCGGTCGCGGCCGGGCTGTCGCCGTCGACCACCGCGCTGATCATCGGCATCGCGGGCGGCATCGACTTCGCGCTGTCCTACACGTCGGGCCAGATCATGGACCACTTCGGCCGGATGTGGGCGGCGGTGCCGTCGATGACCGGCCTGGCCGTCGGGCACCTCGTGCTGTTCGCGGTGGACGACGTGCCGACCTTCGCGATCGTCGCGGTGTTCCTGGCGCTGGCGAACGGGACCAGCAGCGGAATCCTGATGACGCTCGGCGCGGATCTCGCGCCGCAGCCCGGCCCGGCGCCGTTCCTCGGCGCTTGGCGGTTCACCGGCGACTTCGGGCAGGCGGTCGGGCCGGTCACCGTGTCCGGGCTGACCGCGGTGGCCGGCATCGGGTTCGCCGGCGCGGGCATGGGCCTGCTCGGGTTGCTGGGCGCGGGCCTGCTGCTGCGCTACGTCCCGCGCTACGTCCCCCAGGCGCGGACGAGCGGCTGACCACCGGTGTGCCGCGCCACATTACCCGCCCGGCGGAGTGAGCGGCGGCACCGCGGGATGATCGAATGGCGGCGACACACCACCGGGCCGGGGGAGACGCATGGCTGCCAAGAAATCAGTGTGGACGTCGATCGTGGCGGTCGCGCTGCTGGGCCTGATGTGGGTGGTGTTCGAGTCCGGCATCTTCGACGCGAAGGTCAGCGCCACCGCCGGCCCCGCCGGGGAGCAGCTCGCCGAACTGCGCGTCGCCCCGGCGGGATCGATGGACGGCTACTCGCGCGAGCGGTTCAAGCACTGGACCACGAAGCCGGACGCCGGGAAGAACTGCAACACCCGCGAGGCGGTGCTGGCGCGGGACGGCCAGAACGTCCGCACCAACAACGCCTGCGAGGCCACCGCCGGCACGTGGACCAGCGCCTACAACGGCCAGCAGCTGACCGACCCGTCGGCGATCGACATCGACCACATGGTGCCGCTGGCGAACGCCTGGCGCAGCGGCGCGAACAAGTGGGACGACCAGCGCCGCGAGCAGTTCGCCAACGACATGCAGCTGCCGCAGCTGGTGGCCGTCGACGCGAGTTCGAACCGCAGCAAGGGCGACCAGGACCCGTCGCAGTGGAAGCCCGAACGCGCGAACTGGTGCAGCTACGCGACGAGCTGGATCACGGTCAAGCGCGCCTACGACCTGACGGTCACCGAACAGGAGCAGAAAGCGCTCCAGGACATGCTCGCGACCTGCGGCTGATCCGGCTCAGGCGCTGTAGCCCTTCGGCGGGATGAGCGTGCTCAGCTGGTCGAAGCTCAGCCAGTAGATCTGGTTGCCGCTGAAGGACGCCGGGTCGGCGATCAGCACGGTCCGGTCGACGTCGTTGTAGCCGATCACGGTGAAGTAGTGGTAGATCGTCTGGTCCGACGGGTACCCGGGCGGCTGGTTGCCGGGCGGCGCGACGATGTTGGCGACGATCGCGTAGCCGTTGTCGATGTCCACCACGATGTCGTTCCACAGCAGGTCCTTCTGCGCCTGCGTGGGCGGATCGTCGGGCATCTCCTTCGTCTCGTACCAGCCCGCGTAGCCGCCGAGCACGCGCGTGACCTGGCCGATCCAGTCGGTGCCGCCGGTGTGGGTGCCGAGTTCGGCGGCCAGATCCGCCTGGCTGCGGTAGACCCCGCGCGCCGATAACGCGATCCGGGTCGCCGCGGGCCCGCACCAGTAGCCGGTCTCCTGCACCTGGTAGTCGACGTCGAGCACGTGCTCGCCGTTGGCCCGGACGATCGCGGCCGGTGCCGCGGAACCGGCCGTGAGGGCCACCGCCGGGATGGCCGACGCGCCGGTGAGCACCAGGGTCAGAGCGGCCGTCGATGCCGCCAGTTTCGAAGTGAACATTCCCGCCTCCTCGCCGAAAAGCCCCCCGGCGAGTCGCGATCGTGTCAAGATCGATCCCGGTTCCGCCAGATCTTCGCGCTGGCTCAAACGGGCCATCGCCCAACTGCGCCAGCGCACCGCTTTACGCCGGAAGGTTCACGTGCTCGACGTCCTCGCCGCCGACAGCGATCAGGGCCGCGTCTACCGCGCGCTCACCACGCGAGGACGGTTGCACCGCGAGTTCCTGGCCCACGACACCGGTCTCGCGCCCGCGGCGGTGCGAAAGGCGTTGCGGGAACTGGCCGAACTGGACCTGGTCGTCGAGGTGGGCCGGGGCACCGACCTGTGGGAGGCCGCGCCGCCCGTCCAGGCCATGTCGATGGTGCTGCGCGAGGAGGAGAGCCGGCGGCTCAAGCTCTGGCAGGTGGGCGCCGAACTGGACCGCCTCTACCACCAGGCCCGCAGCGGCACGGGTTGTTCGCGGCACGTCGAGCCCGTCGAGCACCCGGCTCGGCTGATCATGCTCACGACCCGGTTGCAGGACAAGGCGACCGAGCAGGTGCGCTGGCTGGACCGGCCGCCGTACTACAGCAAGCCGCACCACTTCCGCGCGCAGGAGGAGATCCAGGCCGGCCGGATGGCCGCGGGGGTGCGCTACCGGACGATCTACAGCCAGAACGTCTACGACGACCCGGAATTGTTCGCCGCGATGACCCGGATGGCCGACCTCGGCGAGAACGTCCGGCTGCTGTCCGAACTGCCGGTGAAGCTGACCATCGGCGACGACCAGATCGCGCTGCTGGTGCCCGAGCCCGACCGGACCGGCCTGGACGGCTCGCTCGTCGTGCACGCCTCGGGGCTGCTCAACGCGCTGTGCGGGCTCTTCGAAACGCTGTGGACGCTGGCGATGCCGGTGTCGACCGGGACCGAGCAGGACCAGCTCTCCGACCGGGACCGCAGCATCATCATGCTGATGGCGGCGGGGGCGACCGACGAAACCATCGCCCGCCGCCTCCACCTGTCCCGCCGGACCGTCGTCCGGCGGATCGCCGCGCTGCTGGACCGGCTCGGCACCACGACGCGGTTCCAGGCCGGCGTGCAGGCCGCCAAGCGCGGCCTGCTGTAGCGGCGGATCTCAGCCGGCGAGGCCCTGCTGGGCGCCCGGGTGCAGCGGGATCGGGTCGGTCTTGGTGGCGCTGTCCTTCGTGATCTCCTTGGCCGACGGGTGCACCTGCTCCAGGTCCGCCCGCTTGTCGAAGATCAGCTTCGTGATCGCGCAGGCGTTGCCCACCGGGAAGTCCTCGCGGACCACCAGGAGGTTCGGCACCGCGATCGTCGGCACGTCCGCGGGCAGCTTGTAGGTCGCCGCCGGGATCGTGCTCGCCTCGTAGACCGGGCTGATCTGCTGCATCGCGCCCAGCTGCGGCGTGATGTCGACGAACTTCACCGCGCCGCCCAGCGACGTCGTCAGGTCGGTGATCTCCGGGGTCGGCAGGCCGCCGGACCAGAACAGGCCGTCGACGGTGCCGGACTTCATGCCGTCCACCGCCTTGCCCAGCGCGAGGCGCTGCGCCTGGATGTCGGTGTCCGGGTTCAGCCCGGCCGAGGACAGCACGCGGTTGGCGATGACCTCGGTGCCGGACTTCGGCGAACCGGTGGAGATCCGCTTGCCGCGCATGTCGGCGACGCTGTTGATGCCGGCGTCCGCGCGCACCACCACCTGCGTCGAGTTCGGGTAGATCCGGGCCAGCGCCTGGATCTTCTGCGGCTTGCCCTCGAAGCTCGCCTTGCCCTGCACCGCGTCGGCGGCGGTGTCGGCGAGGGTGAACGCGATGTCGTAGTCGCCGGCCACCAGCTGCTGGATGTTCTGCACCGACGCGCCGGTTTCCGCCGCGGTGGCGCGCAGTTTGGTGTTGTTGCTGATCAGCTGCGCGAGCCCGCCACCGAGGACGTAGTACACGCCGCCGGTGTTGCCGGTGGCGATCGTCAACCGGCCGTCCGCCGCCTCGCAGGCTCCCGCGCCCGCCTGGCTGTCCTGCACCTGCTTGCCGCCGCAGCCGGACACGACGAGCGTCGCCGCCACGGCGGCCACCAGCAATGCTTTAACCCGCATCACGAACCTCCTTGATCGTTTCCCTGCGGCGCAGGACGAGCTGTGCGACGAGCCCCAGCACGCAGCAGCCGAGGCCGATGGCCACCACCGGCGGCTCCAGGTACAGCAGGCACAGCGCGCCGGGCACGAACAGCAGGCGCACCGGGAGGCGCACCGGCCCGGCCAGCCAGCCGCCGGTCACCACGCTCAGCGCGGCGACGGCCACGATGGACGCCGCCGCGACCCACAGGACGGTCAGCGGGCCGGTCTGCAGCAGCAGCGCCGATCCGTTGTCGGTCAGCACGAACGCGATCGGCACCAGGAACGCGGGCAGCGTGTACTTCCAGGCCTGCATCATCGTGCCGGTGACCCGCCCGCCGGTGATCGCCGCGGACGCCACCGCGGCCAGCGCGGTCGGCGGTGTCACCTCGGAGAGCACCGCGTAGTAGAAGATGAACATGGCCCGCTCCGCGTCGGCGACGCCGAGGGCGCCGAGCGCGGGCCCGATCACCACCCACGCGATGATGAACGACGCCGTGACCGGCACCGCGAGCCCGAGCACGCCGACGGCGAGCGCGGAGAACACCACGGTGAAGACCAGGATCGCGGTCGGGTTGCTGGTGAGCGCCTGCGCGGCCTGGACCAGCGCGTCGGCGAGCTCCTGGCCCAGCCCGGTCTTGGTGATGGTCGAGGTGATGATCCCGGCCGCCGCGCACACCGCGACCACCGGCAGCGCGCCGCGAACCCCGGCGGAAAGCGCGTCCACGATGTCCCGCGACCACTTCAGCACCGCGGCGCCGGGGCCGTGTTCGGCCCGGACGAGCCCGGAGATCAGCGCGAACACCGCGGCGACGCCGGTCGCGTAGACGACCGCCGCGAACGGCGGGATGTCCAGGGCGAGGAACACCACGATGATGGCCAGCGACAGGAAGTGGTATCCGCCGCGCAGCAGCAGCCGCCACGCGCTGGCGTGCTCGGTCTCGACCGCCTTGGCGCCGAAGCGGCGGGCGTCGGCCTCCACCGCGAACACGATGCCGAGGTAGTACAGCACCGTCGGGATCGTGGCCCAGATCAGCACCGTCAGGTACGAGGTCTGCAGGTATTCGGCGATGATGAACGCGGCCGCGCCGAGCGTCGGCGGGGACAGGATCGCGCCGATGCCCGAAGCCGCCAGCAGGCCGCCCGCCTGCTCCTTCGGATACCCGGCGCGCCGCAGGATCGGCCAGGTGATCGCGCCGAGGCTCACCGCGGTCGCGGTGCCCGAACCGGAGACGGTGCCGAGCAGGAACCCGGACAGCACCGTGGTGCGGCCGGGCGCGGTGCGGGAGCGCTTGAACGCGGCGAAGGAGAAGTCGACGAAGAACTGGCCCGCGCCGGAGGCGTTGAGCACCGCGCCGTAGATGGTGAACAGCACGATGTAGCTGGCCGCGACGTCCAGCGGTGTGCCGTAGAACCCGCTGGCGTCGTTGTAGAGCGCGTTGATGATCTGGCTGAAGTCCACGCCGGCGTGCGCGATTCCCCAGTTCTGCGGCAGGAATCCGCCGTAGTAGGCGTAGCCGATGAACGCCGCGCAGATCACCGGCAGGATCCAGCCGGTGGTGCGCCGGGTCGCTTCGAGGACGAGCAGGAGCAGCAGCGCGCCGGCCACGATGTCCAACGTGGACAGGCTGCCCTGCCGGTCGAGGAACGCGTCGAACCCGCCGGAGGGCACCGGGAGCACCGGGTAGAACCCGACGAGCAGCGCGATCGCCGACAGCGCCCAGTCGTACCAGGCCGGGTCGTCGCGGTCGCCCTTCGGGCGGCGGCCGCCGGGCCGGTAGCAGAGGAACACCAGCGGCAGCGTGCAGCCGAGGAAGATGACCAGGTAGTACTGGTTGCCCTTGGTGAGCGGGTAGAAGACCTGCTTGAGCACCAGCACCGCGACGGCCAGGGCGACCAGGTACACGAGCAGGTCCGGCCGGCGGGAGAGCTGCCGGGCCGGGCGTTCCTCGTCGTGCGCGGCGACGATCTCGCCGACATCGGTCTTCGCGGCACCGCGATCGGGCAGCTCGTCGTCGTGCTCAGGCCGCGTCGCCTGACTCATGCGGTCGCCTTCCGTGCCGTTCGGCGGTGTTCGGACAAGCGCATGGCCGCCGTCCGGGCAGAAATCCCTTTTTCGGCGGGAATGTAACTGGGGTCACTCGTCTGGGTCAATAGGCGTGTTCGCGCGGCGGATCCCGGATTCCCGGCCACAGTGGATGATCAGGTGCGGGGCCGACGTGGGGCGTTCGAGCATCAGCCGAGCAGGGCGTCGGGGTCGTGGGCGGGTTGGCCGCCGATGATGGTCGCCGCGATGCCGATCTGGTCGAGGGAATCGGTGGGAACCGCCGTCGGGTCTTCGGCCAGCACGACCGCGTCGGCGAGCTTGCCGGGGGTGAGCGTCCCGAGCTGGTGCTCCAGGAACGCGCTGTGCGCGGCGTTGACCGTGTAGCAGCGCAGCGCATCTTCGAAGGAAACCGCTTCGTGCGGGGAGAAGACCTGCCCGTCGGCCGTGCGGCGGGTCAGCATGCGCTGGATCGCCTTCAGCGGCGCGCCGTCCGCGACCGGCCGGTCGGAGCTGCCCGCCGCCGGGATCCCGGCATCGAGCAGGGACCGGAGCCGGTAGACCCAGTCGCGGCGTTGCGGGCCGACGTTGGCGAGCACCGCGTCGCCGAGGGTGTGGATGAAGTAGTTCTGCAGCACCGGGACGACACCCAGCTCGGCGAGCGCGCTGACGTGTTCGGGCGTGGTCACGGAGCAGTGCTCGATGCGGTGGCGGGCGTCCGGGCGCGGCCACCGGGTCAAGGCTTCCCGGTAGGCGTCGATGACGAGGCCGACCGCACGGTCGCCGATGGCGTGGGTGGCGACCTGCCAGCCGGAGCGGTGCGCGCCGATGATCCGGTCCCGGAGCTCTTCGGGTTCCAGCTGCAGCACACCTCGGTTGCCGGGCTCGTTGGAGAACTCGTCGGTCATCGCGGCGGTGCGGCTGGCCAACGCGCCGTCGGCGAAGATCTTCACCGCGCCCAGCCGCAGCACCGGATCGCCGAGTCCGGTGGTCAACCCGAGGTCGAGGCCGAGTTCGACCTCGTCGGTGTCGTGTCCGTTGAGTTCCCGCAGTGTTTCGTAGGCGGGCATCAGGGTCGTCCGGACGCGCAGCTTCCCTTCGCGAAGCGCGGTTTGGTAGGCGGCCAGCTCGACCGGGCTCAGCCCGATCCAGCCGCCGCCGATGCCCGCTTCCTGGCAGGCGACGAGACCCTCGGCGACGTACCGCTGGTGCGCCGCGCCGATCGCCTCGACCAGCTCCCGGACCGCTACCGGCACCAGCAGGTCGTTGACCAGTGCCTGCGCCTGCTCCTGCAGCAGCCCGGTCGGCTCACCTGCGCCGTCGCGCTCGATGATGCCGCCGCGCACCTGGTCGATGCCGAACACCCCGGCGTCGTCGAGGACCAGGGTGTTCCCGACGCCCATGTGCTCGCTGCGGTGCTTCAGCCAGACGCGGTGGGCCGGGGCGATCCGGTCCAGGTCGGCGCGGCGCGGGTGCCCGCCACCGTATCCGGCGGGCTCGTAGCCGTGCCCGATCAACCAGGCGCCGTCCGGCAGGTCCGCCGCGCGGCGGGCCACCCGCTGGTAGATGTCGTCGAGGCTGGTGGCGTCCGACAGGTCCAATTGGGTGAGCCCGAGGCCGAAGCGGCCGGTGTGCGCGTGGGCGTCGTGGAAGCCGGGGACGACGGTGCGGCCGCCGAGATCGACCACCCGGTCCGCTTCGAGGCCGGCGGTGTCGTCGCCGACCGCCACGATCCGGCCGCCGAGGATGCCCAGGGCGTGGGTGCGCCCCGGCTCGCCCATCGTCCACACGTGACCGTTGCGCAGGATCAGATCGATCTTCATCGTTTCTCCGAAGTCCTTCCACCGGCCGGGAAAGCGGCACTTTGCTCCATTGTGGACTATCGTTTCGCCGACGTCGGCGCCGAGCATAGCCGAACGATGCGGGATCGGGTGAAGACCGCGTTTCCGGCTGGATCGTCCGCTGCGCATCGCACGCGGAAACACCAGTGGTGGATCCACCAATAGCCGCGGTTTGTTTCTCGCTTTCGCCAATGACAGCGCCGCGCGGGGTGCTGAGCATTTCCCCATCGCATTCCGCTGCCAGGCCGAGCACGCCGTCGACGGCATCCAGTGCTCGCCCGTGAAGGGACCGCCCATGCCCGAGGCGACAGCCGCCGAACCGGCCACGAAGCCGGACCGGTCCGCGGAGATCCGCCGGATCGCTCTGGCCACGTACTTCGGCACCGCCCTCGAGTGGTACGACTACTTCATCTACGGAACGGCGGCCGCCCTGGTCTTCCCGGCGCTGTTCTTCCCCGCGCTGGACCCGGTGATCGGCGTCATCGCCTCGCTGGTGACCTTCGCGCTGGGCTTCGTCGCCCGGCCGGTCGGGGCGGTGATCTTCGGCCACATCGGCGACCGCCTCGGCCGCCGGGCGGCCCTGATCGGCACCGTGACGCTGATGGGCGTGGCCACCGGCCTCATCGGCTTGCTGCCGTCGTACCAGACCATCGGGATCGCGGCGCCGATCATCCTGGCCCTGCTCCGGCTGTTGCAGGGGATTTCGGCGGGCGGCGAGTGGACCGGCGCGGCGCTGCTGGCGATCGAGCACGCCCCACCGGAGCAGCGCGGGCGTTTCGCGGCGGTGCCGCAGCTCGGCTCGCCGACGGCGACCCTGGTCTCCTCCGGCGTCTTCGCGGTGCTGACGCTGCTGCCCGAAGAGATGTTCCAGTCCTGGGTCTGGCGGGTGCCGTTCCTGGCTGCGTTCGTGCTCCTGGCCATCGCGCTGTACCTGCGGGTCAAGGTGGAGGAATCGCCGTTGTTCCGGGCGGCGCTGGCCGAGCAGAAGGAGGAGAAGCTGCCGGTGCTGGAGACGATCCGCACCGCGTGGGGCCGGTTGATCATCGGCGGCGCGGCGTACCTGGCGGGTACTGCGGCGTTCTTCGTGCTCACCACTTTCATGATCAGTTACATCTCGAAGACGTTGAAGCTCAGCAGCACGCTTGCGCTGAACGCGACGCTCGTCGGCGCAGTGGTCGAGATCCTGGTGATCATCGTCGCCGGCCGCCTCGCCGACCGGATCGGCGCGGCGAAGGTGTGCGTCATCGGCGCGACGATCTCGGTGCTGGTCGCCTTCCCGGTGTTCTGGCTGGTCGACACCAAGGTCCCGGTGCTGGTGATCGCCGGTGTGTCGCTGGGCATCGGCGCGATCTCCATCCCGTACGGGCCGATCGGCGTCGCGCTGTCGGTGATGTTCCCGGCCCGGCTGCGCTACAGCGGTGTCGCCCTGTCGGTCGGGCTGGCGAACATCCTGGCCGGATTCGGGCCGCTCGCCGGCACTTGGGCGCTGGGTGCGACCGGTGGGCAGTCGTGGGGACCCGCGCTGCTGCTGGCGCTGATCGCGTTCATCACGCTGGTCGGCTCCGCGGGCGCGCACCGCGTCAGCCGCCGCGCCCCTGAATGGGACGCGGTGTGATTGCGAGCGTGGCAGCGAATGGGGAGGAGCGAACGGTGAACACGGCCCGCAGCGGTGGCGAACTCGTCGTCGCGCAGTTGGAGAAGCACGGTGTCACCACGGCGTTCTGCGTGCCTGGTGAGAGTTACCTGGAGGTGCTCGACGCGCTGCACGACTCGCCGATCAGGCTCGTCGTCTGCCGCCACGAAGGCGGCGCGGCGTACATGGCCGACGCGGACGCAAGGCTCACCGGCGGCGCCGGGGTGTGCCTGGTGACGCGAGGCCCCGGCGCGTCGAACGCCCTCGTCGCCCTGCACACCGCCTGGCAGGACCGGGTACCGCTGCTGCTGTTCGTCGGCCTCATCCCGCGCGGCGAACGCGATCGCGAAGCGTTCCAGGAGTTCGACCTGGCTCGCACGTTCGGCGCATCGGCGAAGTCCGTGCTGACGATCGACCGGGCCGACCGGATCCCCGAGCTGCTCGCGCAGGCCTTCCTCATCGCGCGCAGCGGTCGCCCCGGTCCGGTCGTGGTGGGGCTGCCGGAGGACATGCTCCGCGATGCCGTCGAGGTGGAGGACGGGGAACCGTTCCCGCTGCCGCGAACGGCGATCGGCGCCGACCAGGCGAACGCGGTGGCGGACCTGATCGCCGACGCCCGGCGGCCGCTGGTGGTGCTCGGCGGTTCGCCGTGGGAACCCGGCGCAGCCGCGCTGATCCGGCAGTGGGCCGAGAGCTGGGAGCTGCCGGTGGTCACCGACTTCCGGCACCAGGACCTCCTGGACAACGAATCGGCCTCCTACGCGGGGTTCCTGGGCTTCGGCCGCGACGAGGAAGCCGCTCGCGCACTCGCCGACGCGGACGTCGTGATCGCGGTCGGCACCCCGCTCGGCGACGTGGCCTCGGACGGCTGGTCGCTGGTGCGGCCGGACGCCGCGGTCGTGTCGGTGTTGCCGGACCCGGAAGGGCATGCCGCGATCCACCGGCCGCGGTACCGGTTCCTCGCCACCCCGGCGGCCTTCGCCGGGGCCGTGGCCGCGACGCCGCCGCCCGACGAGCGCCCGTGGGCCGCGCGCACGCGCGAGTTGCGGGAACGCTTCGAGTGGTACCGCACGCCGCAACCGGTCGATGATCGGCTGGACCTCGGAATCGCCATGGCGGAGCTGCAAAAACGCCTGCCGGCCGACGCCGTCGTAACGTTCGGTGCGGGCAACCACGCCCTGTGGGCGCAGCGCTACCTGTCCTACCGCACCTATCCCGCGCAGCTGGCGCCGCGCAACGGCTCGATGGGCTACGGTGTCCCGGCTGCGGTGGCCGCAGCCATCCGGCATCCGCGGCGGCGGGTCGTGTCGGTGGCCGGAGACGGCTGCTTCCTCATGAACGGCCAGGAGTTCGCCACGGCCGTCGCCGAGGGCGCTTCGCCGGTGATCCTCGTGGTCAGCAACGGCATGTACGGCACGATCCGCCAGCACCAGGCGCTGCGGCATCCCGGCCGGGAATCTGGAACACGCCTGGTGAACCCCGACTTCGCCGCATACGCCCGAGCCTTCGGCGGGCACGGCGAACTGGTCGAGGAAACCGGGCAGGTCGGTCCGGCACTGGACCGCGCCTTCGCCGCCGGCCTCCCGGCCATCGTCGAGCTGCGCATCGACGGCGCACGGATCACCCCGGAAACCACGCTCGACGACCTGCGGAAATGACCGGCTGCTCGGCAATCCCGGACGTCGCACGCGTGATCTGGTGGTTGCCTGAACGCCATCCGCCATGTGCAGGATGGGCGGGTGAGGATCCTGCCCGATGACGGCCCGCTGCGCCTCGCGGACCTGCTCGCCGAGGCGGGGCTGGGACTGCGGCTGCTGACCGCGGCCGACACCGGCCCCGCCCGCCAGATCGACGGCGCGCACGCAATCGAGATCGCCAACCCGTCGCGGTGGGTGCCGCCGCACTGGCTGCTGCTGACGACCGGCATGCGCATCCAGCGCAAGCCGGCGGAGCAGCGGGCGCTGGTCCGGGAGCTCGCGGGGGCCAACATCGCCGCGCTCGGCTACGCGACCGGCATCGTCACGCGGCGGGTCCCGGCGGCACTGCTGGACGAGGCGGACCGGTTGGGGTTCCCGGTGATCGAGGTGCCGCTGGAGACGCCGCACCGGGATGTGATCGGCTTCGTGCAGCAGAGGGTGCTGAGCTCCTCCCCGGAACTGCTGCAACGGGTGCTGCAAACCCAGGAATACCTGATGGGCGTGGCGGAAGACGACCCGCTCGCGCATGCCGAAGCCCCCGAGATCGCGCTGCTGCGGCGGTTGCAACCGCTGGTGGGCACTGAAGTGATCCTGCTGCGCACCGATGGCCGCCCCAACTGGCCGGAAGACCACCTGCACGCCAGAGAGCTGCGCGAGGCCCTGCACGCGCGGCCGGCCGACGGCCCGGCGGAAGTCGGCGTCGGGGACCTGCGCTACCTCGCGCTGCCGGTGCGAACCGGGCCCTACATGTTCGGCTGGCTGGTCCGGGAGGCCCGGGACGGGGACGGGGCGCAGCTCCTGCCGGTGTTGCGCTCGGCGGCCCAACTGCTGGGCGTGATGTACGTGGCTCGCGAGCACGAACCCGCGGAACTCCGCGCACAGCGCCGGCATCTGCTCGAAAGTGCGCTTTTCCACGGGGCTACCGCGAACGGCGACGGAGACCTGGACAGGCGGGCCCGCATCGTCGGCTTCGACTTCGGTTCGGACTGCCGCGTGCTGCTCTACCGGCCGGCCGGGAACCGCTGCGCGCTGGGCCAGGTGGAGGCGGCGCTGAACGCGGCCCGGATGCCGTTCCTGGCCACCGCGCGCGGCGCCGATGTCGTCGTTTTCGCCCAGGGCGAGCGAGAAACCTTGGTCGGTTCGGTCGAATCGCTGCCGTCGGGGCAGGTCGGCGTCGGCCGCGCGGTGCGCTCGCTGCGGCGGGCGAAGGAGTCGCTGGCCGACGCCGAGTTCGTGCTCGGCCGGATGACCGCGGCGCCCGGCAAGCTGACTGTCGCGGACTTCTCGGACCTGTCCCTGGCGAACTGGCTGATCGCCCGGCTGCCGAGTGCCGAGATCGCGGAGAAGTCGGGCGATTTCCTGGCCGGGCTGCGGGAGCAACCGCTGCTGTTCGAAACGGTCGTCGCCTACCTGGGCGCGGACCTCGACACGACGGCCACGGCGGAGGCCTTGCACCTGCACCCGAACTCGGTGCGTTACCGGCTCACCCGGGCCGAGCACGCGCTGGGTGCGCCGCTGCGCCGTCCGGAGACGATCGCCGGCCTGCACGCCGCGCTGCTGTCCGAGGGCCTGCTCTGATCTGCGGTTCCGGCCGCGCCGGCCACTGGTCGAATGGCCGGCGAACCCGGCTGCTTCGAGGACCTCGCAGCGAAGGCCGCTAGTCGGCCTCGGGCCAAGGCACGCGCATCGCGAAGTGCAGCCACGTCGCCAGCACCACTAGGGCTGCCGTCGCCCCGCAGAGCGCCATGACTGTCGGCGGGGAGGTGCGGTCCAGGATGACGCCGCCGACCAAGGCTCCCGCGGAGAAGGTTGCCTGGAATGACGCGGTGAACAGCACCGACGCCGCTTCCGGCGCGTGCGGGGCGGACTTCGCGAACCACGTCTGAGAGGCGACCGGCACGGCGCCGTAGGCGATGCCCCAGACGACGAGCAGCCCAACCGCACCGACGCCGGACCGGCCGAGCACCGGCAGCAGCAGGGTCGCCCCGGCGATCAGGCCTGCGGCGATCCCGAATGCGGCGTGCGGACGACGCGCCACGAGCGCTCCTCCGGCGAAGTTCCCGACGATCCCGGCGACTCCGTATGTCAGCAGAAAGGCCGTGATCAGCCCCGGGCCGATGCGGGTGACTTGTTCGAGGAACGGGGTCACGTAGGTGTAAGCGCCGAAGTGGGCGAGCACGACCAGGAACGTCAGCAGCAGCGCGAAGCGGGTGTTGCCGCTGCGGAACATCCCGCGAAGCACGCTCAGGCGGGTGGCCTGAACCGGAGGCATCGCGGGAACGACCGCGAGCAGCATGGCGAACACCACCGCCGCCAGCGCGCCCATCACGGCGAAAGCCGCCCGCCAGCCCGCGAGATCCCCGATGAACGTGCCCACGGGCACCCCGAGCACGGATCCAAGGGGTACCGCGGAGAAGATCACCGCGGTCGCCCGGCCGACCGACTCCGCGCGCACCAGCCGCCCGGCCAGGCCGGCCGCGATCGACCAGAAACCACCGATGGTGATCCCCACCAGCACCCGCGAGACCAGGACGAGCCAGTAGTCCGGCGCGACCGCGGCCAGGAAGCTCGCCAGCGCCAGCAGCGCCATGAAGCCGCTGAGCATCAGCCGGCGGTCGATGCGCGCGGTCGCCACCGTGACCAGCGGGGCGGAGATCGCCGCGAGGAAGCCCGGCATGGTCATCATCAGCCCCGCCATCCCGTCCGAGATCGCGAAGTCGGCGCCGATCGACGTCAGCAGCCCGATCGGCAGGATCTCGATGGTGACGATCGAGAAGATCCCCAGCATCACGGCGACGACACCGAACCAGCCGAGGAGGGACGATCGCGTTGGTGCTGCGGGGGTTTCGGTCGCAGCGGTGATTGTGGACAACGGTTCCATGCGCACCAGTGCAGCAACGACCGGGGCCGGGATCTGGCAGGTTCGAGACCTCACCGTGGCCGACCACGTCGACGTCGCATTCCTGCCGGTCGGACGAATCCGCCACGCCGTTGAGCTCGGACTTGCGGGTCGACCTAAGCTCTGAGCATGGCGAAGTACTTCGACGTGCATCCGGAGAACCCGCAGCGGCGCGCGATCGGGCAGGTGGTGGACATCGTCCGCGACAACGGCCTCATCGCGTACCCGACGGACTCGTGCTTCGCGCTCGGCGCCCAGCTCGGCAACAAGGACGGCATCGACCGGATCCGGTCCATCCGGCACCTCGACGACCGGCACCACTTCACCCTGGTGTGCCAGAACTTCGCGCAGCTCGGCCAGTTCGTGATCATCAACAACGCGGTGTTCCGCGCCATCAAGGCGTCGACGCCGGGCAGCTACACGTTCATCCTGCCCGCCACCAAGGAAGTGCCGCGCCGGCTGATGCATCCGAAGAAGAAGACCGTCGGCGTGCGCATCCCGGACCACGTCGTGGTGCAGGCGCTGCTGGCCGAGCTCGGCGAGCCGATGCTGTCCAGCACGCTGCTGCTGCCCGGCGAGGAGGAGCCGATGACGCAGGGCTGGCAGATCAAGGACGAGCTCGACCACGTCCTGGACGCCGTGATCGACTCCGGCGAGTGCGGCACCGAACCCACCACGGTGATCGACTTCTCCGGCCCGGAGCCGGAGATCGTCCGCCACGGCGCCGGCGACGCCTCGCGCTTCGAGTAACGCGCCGGGCACTCCCCGCAAGCGGCTCCCACCATCCGGTGGGGGCCGTTTTTCGTTGTCCTGAACAGCAGGAACGCTCGCGCGCGACATCGCGGACGTTCACATGGTGGAACGTATACACAAATCTTTGACGTGTACACATTCCCGGCAGAGGATGCACGCAACGCATCCGGACGGAGGACGAACCGATGGGCGAAACGGAGACACCGGCGATCCCGCCGAGACTGGACCACGTCGTGATCGCCACGCCGGCACTGGACGAGACGGTCGCCGAGTTCACCGCCCGCACCGGCGTGCGGCCCGCCGCGGGCGGCGCCCACCCGGACCGCGGCACCCGCAACTACCTGGTCTCCTTCGGCGGCGACAGCTACCTGGAGATCATCGGGCCGGACCCCGACCGCACCGTCGGCGACGACGCCCTCACCTTCGGGCTGGCGGCGCTGCGCGAACCCCGCGTCGCCGCCTGGGCGGTGCACCCGGCCGACATCGACGAGGCCGCGGAGCACATCGGCCCGGTCGGCCCGGGGCAGCGCCGCACCACCACCGGCGAGCTGCTCGAATGGCGCCTCTCCGAACCGCCGAACGGGCTGCCCGACGGCGTCGTCCCGTTCCTCATCGACTGGGGCACCACGACCTCGCCGGCCGTCGGACCGCCGGAGGTGGAGCTGGTGTCGTTCACCGGCAGCCACCCGGATCCCGACGGCGTGCGCCCCGTGCTGGCGGCGATCGGCACCTCGCTGCGGCTGGCCACCGGCCCCGCCGGGCTCGCCCTCACCCTCTCCGGCGAGCACGGGCTCGTCGAATTCCGCTGAACCGCACCGAAAACCGAACACCGATGGGAAAGCACCACCGATGACCGACACGATGCGCGCGCTGGTCCTGGAAGGGCACGGCGACCTCGATCAGCTCCGCCTGCGCGACGACCACCCGAAGCCCACCGCCACCCCCGGTCACGTCGTGATCAAGGTGCGGGCGACGTCGTTCAACTACCACGACATCTTCACCACCCGCGGCATGCCGGGCATCAAGATCCCGTTCCCGGTGGTCATCGGCCTGGACCTGGTGGGCGACGTCGCCGAGCTCGGCGAGGGCGTGACCGGCTGGTCCGTCGGCGACCGCGTGCTGGTGCACCCGATCCACCCGGAGCGGGGCCTGATGGGCGAGACCCTCGACGGCGGCCTCGCGCAGTACGCGCTGGTTTCCGCCGAGCAGCTGATCCCGCTGCCCGACGAGGTCGAGTACGCCCAGGCCGCGGCGCTGCCGGTGGCCTACGGCACCGCGCACCGGATGATCGTCGCGAAGGAGACCGTCAAGGCCGGCGACAAGGTGCTGATCCTCGGCGCCTCCGGCGGCGTCGGCACCGCCTCGGTGATCCTCTGCAAGAAGCTCGGCGCGCACGTGATCGCCGCCGTCGGCGACGACGAGAAGGGCGCGAAGCTCAAGGAGATCGGCGCCGACGAGGTCGTCAACTACAAGACCGAGAGCTTCCTGGACTACGTCAAGGAGCACCACGGCAAGCCGCAGCGCTACAGCTACGACACCGGCGTCGACGTGGTGATCAACTACACCGGCGGCGACACCTGGGCGCCGACGCTGCGCTGCGTGAAGCTCGGCGGCAAGATCCTGGTCTGCGGCGCCACGGCGGGCTACGACCCGACCGAGGACCTGCGCTACATCTGGACCTTCGAGCTGCAGGTGATCGGCTCCAACGGCTTCACCGGCGACGACTTCCGCGCCCTGCTCGACGGCGTCGCGGCCGGCCACTACGAGCCGCTGATCGACCAGGTCCTGCCGCTGTCCCGGGCCCGCGAGGGGCTGGCCCGGCTGGAAGACCGCAAGTTCATCGGCAAGATCGTCGTCGACCCGTGGGGCGACGAGTGATGGCCGGGCTGACCGCCGCCGAAGTCGAGGAACTGCTGCGGGCCGCGCCCTACCACCAGTGGCTGGACCTGCGGGTCGTCGAGCTGACCAAGGACCGCATCGAACTCACCGCTCGCTGGCGCGAGGAGTGGGTCGGCAACCACGAAACCCGCGCCACGCACGGCGGGATCCTGGCCTCGCTGCTGGACCTCGCCGCCGACTGGGCGCTCACCGGCACCATCGGCCGCGGCGTGCCCACAGTGGACCTGACCGTCAACTACCTGCGCGCGGCGCTGCCGGGCGACCTGCGGGTGATCGGCCGCCTGATCCGGCCAGGCAGGCAGGTGTCGGTGGCCGAGGCCGAGGTGCTCGACCAGGACGGCCGGACCGTCGCCATCGGGCGGGGCACCTTCCTGTCCGCCGCGGCGCAGTGAGGAAGAGCATGAGCAACTTCGACTACCGCAACCAGGGCGACGTCGTCACCGCGGACCGACCGGACGCGCCGGCCATCATCGCCGTGACCGGATCCGGCGCCCGCCGGCTGACCTACCGCGAGTTCGACGCGGCCGTCGACGCGGTCGCCGCCTGGACCTCGGGCCAGGGCCTGAGCCGCGGCGATGCGGTGGGCATCATCGGCGAGAACACCCCGGAGTGGCTGGTGGCGTTCTACGCCTTGCAGCGCGCCGGGTTCGTGCCGGTGCCGGTCAGCTACAAGCTGCCCAGCGACGGCGTCGCGTACGTGCTGGAGAACGCCGGTGCGAAGGCGGTTTTCGCCGATGCGCGCGGCGGCGAGCTCGTCGCGGGCAGCGGCGTCCGGGTGTGGGAGCTCGACGGACTGATCGAGCGGACGCCCCGCGGCGATGGGAAGTTCGCCTCGGTCGTGCCCGATCCCGAAGATCCGGCGATGATCCTCTACACCTCGGGTTCCACGGGCCGCCCGAAGGGCGTCGTGCTCTCCCAGCGCAGCCACCTGTGGGTGCTGGGCCTGCGGGCGAGCACGCCCGGCCCCGCCGACGCCCGTTACCTGGTCGCCGCGCCGCTGTACCACATGAACGCCCTGGCCAACTGCCAGCAGGCGTTCGGCGTCGGCGCGACCGTGGTGCTGCTGCCCAAGTTCTCCGCGCGGCAGTTCCTCCAGGCAGTGGGGGAGCACCGGGTGACCCGGGTGACCGGCGTTCCGCCGATGTTCGCGCTGCTGCTCCGCGAGGACGACCTCGTGGCCACCGCGGACACCAGCAGCGTCATCGACGTGTTCATGGGCTCCGCGCCCGCATCGCAGGCGCTGTTCCACGACGTCCGCGTCCTGTTCCCGCGCGCCGACCTGCACTTCGGCTACGGGACGACGGAATCCGGCCCGGTGGCCTTCACCGATCACCCGGGCGGCCTGCCCACTCCCGACGGCTCGGTCGGCGTGGCCGACCCCGACGTCGAGCTGCGGCTGGTGGATTCCGCCGGCGCGACCGCCGCCGGCGAGGGCGTGCTGGAAATCCGCTGCCCGGCGTTGATGACCGGCTACCATCGGCGACCCGACCTGCCCAGCCCGGTGACCGCGGACGGCTTCTACCACACCAAGGACGTCTTCCGCGTCGACGAGAACGGGTTCCACTTCTTCACCGGCCGCGAGGACGACATGTTCACCAGCGGCGGCGAGAACGTCTACCCGGCGGCGGTGGAGGAGATCCTCGAATCGCACCCGGCCGTCCGCCAGGCCGCGGTGATCGGGGTGCCCGACGAGATCAAGGGCCACAAGCCGGTCGCGTTCGTCAGCCTCCGCCCGTCCGCCCAGGCCGGCCCCGACGAGCTGCGGAAGCACGTGCTGGACAACGCCGAGCCGTACGCGCACCCGCGCCAGGTCTGGATCGTCGACGAGCTGCCGCTGTCGTCGACCAACAAGATCGACCGCAACGTGCTCGCGCGCCGCGCGGCGGAACTGCTCGGAGGTGCGGCGACGTGAGCACCGCCGACGCGGCCGCCGAGCAGTACGCGAACCTCCGCAGGCTGATCCTGGAGCAGCAGCTCAAACCGGGCACCGTGCTGCTGGAAACCGCGCTGGCGGCCCGTTTCGGCGTGTCCCGCACGCCGGTCCGGGAGGCGCTGGCGCGACTGGCCCAGGAAGGCCTGATCACCAAGCAGAAGCGCGGCTACGTCGTGGACGAGCTGAGCCCGGAGGAGATCATCGAGGTCTTCGACGTGCGCATCCTGCTGGAGTGCGCCGCCGTGGAGAAGGCCGCCACCGACTGCGACGACTTCCGGCTCGCCCACCTCGAACAGCTCACCGAGCAGCTCGACGAGCTCATCGCGGCGCTGCGGACCGCGATCGACGCCGGCGACACCGCGACGCAGGCCGCCACCGGCGAGGCGATCCTCGCCGCGAACGTGCGCTGGCACGAGGCGCTGCGCGCCGGCAGCCGCAACCGGACGCTGATCCGGATGATCAACCAGCTGATGGACGTGCAGAAGATCTACAACCCGCTGATGAAGGTCCAGGACCTGGCGGAGATCTCCAAGGGCCAGCAGCAGCACCACGAACTGGTGGCCGCGCTGCGCGACCGCGACCCGGCCCGGGCCCGCGAGATCATGGCCGACCACCTCACCAGGGTGCGGCAGATCCGGGTGGCCGAGTTCGCCCGCAGCCTGCATTCCGCGGAACAGCGCGGGAGCTCGTCATGACCGCCGTGCACACCGCCCGGCCCACCCGGCCGGGCCGGCAGCTGGCGGCGGGCACCGTCGTCGCCCTGCTGGTGCTGGAGGAGGTCCTCACCCGCACCGGCGTGCTCCCGGCGGACTACTTCCCGCCGGTCAGCCAGATCGTCGCGGCGCTGCTGCCGGAACTGGCCGGGGCGCAGCTGTGGCTCCAGCTCGGCCAGACGCTGCAGGGCTGGTTCGTGGCGCTGGTGCTGGCGACCGTCCTGGCGGTCCCGCTCGGGCTGCTGCTGGGCACGGTGTGGTGGGTGCGGGCCCTGACCCGGCCGGTCGTGGAGTTCCTCCGCCCGGTCCCGTCGGTGGCGCTGATCCCGCTGGTCGTGCTCGCGCTGGGCACCGGCAAGCAGAGCGAGCTGTTCCTGGCCACGTTCGCGGCGTTCTGGCAGCTGCTGGTGGCCACGACGGCGGGCGCGGGAGCGGTCGACCAGGTCACCGCGGAAACCGCCCGCTGCTACGGGCTGACCAGGTCGCAGACCCTGCGCTGGGTGGCGCTGCCCTCGGCGCTGCCGTACCTGATGACCGGTGTCCGGGTCGCCTCGGCGACCTCGCTGATCCTGGTCGTCACGGCCGAGATCATCATCGGCGTGCCGGGCCTGGGCGCGCAGATCAGCCTCAGCCGCGCCGGCGGCTCGCCGGACCTGATGTACGCGTACATCATCGTCACCGGCCTGCTCGGCTGGCTGATCAACATCGCGCTGTCCGCGGGGGAGCGGCGAGTGCTGCACTGGGACGCGGCGAATCGGGGCCCGCGATGAACCGACGAGTCCTGTCCGCACTGCTCGGCGTGGTCGGCGCCGTCGCCACCGTGGCGATCTGGTGGCTGGCCACCGAGAACTCCGCCAGCGTCTACTTCCCGCCGTTGAGCCGGATCCTGGACACCGCTCAGGAGCACTGGCTGTCCGCCGAGGGCCGCGCCGACATCGCCTCCAGCATCGGCAACCTGCTGTCCGGTCTGGTCATCGGCGTCGTCGTGGGCATCGTGGTCGGCGTGGCGCTCGGCCAGGTCCCGCTGCTGCACCGGGCGCTGTCGCCGAGCATCGAGTTCGTCCGCGCCATCCCGGCGACCGCGCTGCTGCCGTTCGCGATGATGCTGTTCGGGCTGGGCACCGAGATGAAGGTGTTCCTGATCGCGCTGGGCTGCGTGTGGCCGGTGCTGCTCAACGCGCTGGACGGTACGCGTTCGCTGGAGCCGACGCTGCGCGACACCGCCAGCGTCTACGGCATCACCGGCGTGCGCCGGCAGCTGAACATCGTGCTGCCCGCGGCCGCGCCGCGTATCGCCAGCGGCATCCGGGTCGCCATCCCGCTGAGCCTGATCCTGACGGTCACCAGCGAGATGGTCGGCAGCCACCAGGGCATCGGGTTCGTCATCGTCGACGCGCAGAACACCTTCCGCATCACCGACATGTGGTCCGGGGTGCTGCTGCTCGGCGTCCTCGGCTTCGCCCTGACCTGGCTGTTCGGCGTGGCCGAGAAACTGCTCCTGCCCTGGGAGAAACGCGCGGAGCGGGCGCGATGAGGCGCACTCCACTTCGGACACCGGTGAGGATGACATGCTCGAAGTAACCAACATCGCAAAGGAATTCCCCACCCGCACCGGAACCGCGCGGGTCGTCGACGACGTCACCTTCACGGTCGGCGAGCGGGAGTTCTTCACCATCGTCGGCCCGTCCGGCGCGGGCAAGACGACCGTGCTGCGCTGCCTCACCGGGCTGGCCAAGCCCACGGAGGGCACCGTGCGGTTCAACGGCAGGGAGGTCGTGGGCCCGCCGCCGGAATTCGCGGTGGTGTTCCAGGACTACGCCCGCTCGCTGATGGCGTGGTTCACCGTGCGGCGCAACGTCGAACTGCCGCTGCGCAACCTCGGGCTGTCCGCCGCCGAGCGGCGCGAGCGCGTCGACACCGCGCTCGCGCAGGTCGGGCTTTCCGCGGCGGGCTCGAAGTACCCGTGGCAGCTCTCCGGCGGCATGCAGCAGCGGGTGGCGATCGCCCGCGCGATCGCGTACCGGCCGCAGGTGCTGATCATGGACGAGCCGTTCGCCTCGGTCGACGCGCAGACCCGCGCCGACCTGGAAGACCTCCTGCTGCGGGTGCGCGACGAGACGGACCTGGCGCTGGTGTTCGTCACCCACGACGTGGACGAGGCGGTCTACCTCAGCGACCGGGTGGCGATCCTGAGCCGCTCGCCCAGCCGGATCGACGAGATCGTGCCGATCGACCTGCCCGCGCAGCGGGACCAGATCGGCACCAAGGAACTGCCGGAATTCGCCCGCCTGCGGGCACACGTGTTCAGCCGGATCAGGGCGATGGTCAACACCGAGCCCGCGTCCGCGCATTAGGTTGGAGGAGAAAATGCGGGGAATCCCCAGGGTCTTCGCGGCGCTGGTCGCGCTGTTCGCGGTGGCGGCGCTGGCCGCCTGCGGCGGGCCGGAGCTCACCAAGACCGCAGACGGGCGCACCGCGCTGCGGGTCGGCATCATCCCGACCATCGACGCCGCGCCGCTGTACCTCGGCGTCAGCGAAGGCATCTTCGCCAAGCACGGGCTCGACGTGACGGTGCACGTCGCCGACAGCGGGGCCGCGCTGATCCCGGCGACGGTGAAGCAGGAGAACCAGATCGGCTACGCCAACGTGATCAGCGACTTCCAGGCCGCCGAGCAGGGGCTGGACATCAAGCTGGTGCACAACTGCTGCGGCTCCGGCGCGGACCCGGCCAAGGACGTCTCCCAGGTGCTGGTCAAGCCGGACGGCCCGATCCGCGCCGTCGGCGACCTGGCGCACGCCAACATCGCGGTCAACTCGCTGCACAACATCGGCGAGGTGAGCATCAAGATGGCGCTGGAGAAGCGCGGCGTGGACGTCTCCGGCATCCGGTTCACGCCGATGCCGTTCTCGGACATGAACGACGCGCTCAAGCGCGGCGACGTGGACGCGATCTGGCAGGTCGAGCCGAACGTGCAGGCCGCCCTCGCCGCCGGGTTCACCCCGCTGATCTCGAACTTTGTCGAGGCCCGCCCGGAGGCGACGCTGGGCTACTACCTCACCAGCGGCGCGTTCGCGAAGCAGAACCCGCAGGTGGTCCAGGCGTTCTCGGACGCCATGGACGAGGCGAACCGGTTCGCCACCGAGCACCCGGACAAGGCGCGCGAGGCGGTGGTGACCAACCTGAGGTTCAACCCGGAGATCGTCTCGACGGCGAACCTGCCCACCTACCCGCAGGGGCTCGACCGCGCCAGCGCCGCGGAGTACGCCACCTACGCGGTCAAGTACGGGGCCATCGAGAAGGCGCCTGACCTGGACGGACTCTTCTGGGCGGGGCCCGCGAACTGATCATGCGGGCGACGGCGACACGCCCGGGAAAACCAACCCGACACGAACCCCGCCGACCGTGTAGTGTCTACGGCGGTCGTATTTTTCTGGGGTCGTGTTCGCGCACACTCGCAGGATAGTGATGCGAGCGTGCTGCTATCTGGTTGTAGCTGGAGAAGTCGCCGTTCGAGATCAGCGACCCAGGCGGTTACGAAGTGTGAGCGCCTGTAGTAGTACCGGCTCCCAGAAGGAGAGAGACATGGCACAGGGAACCGTGAAGTGGTTCAACTCGGAAAAGGGCTTCGGCTTCATCGCGCCTGACGACGGCGGTGCGGACGTCTTCGTCCACTACTCGGCGATCGACGCGCGCGGTTTCCGCAGCCTCGACGAGGACCAGAAGGTCACCTACGAGGTCACCCAGGGCCCGAAGGGCCCGCAGGCCAGCGACGTTCGCATCGTCTGAGTTCGGGTGATCCGGCCGGTACCGGATTCCGGGCCGGCCCCTGAGCTGCACGGAGGCCCCGCACCCCACCGGGTGCGGGGCCTCCGTCCTTTTCAAGCGCGCCGGCGGCGGAGCAGCCCGAGCAGCGAGGCGACGAGCAGGAAGCCCGCGAGGATCGCGACCGCCAGGCCCATCCGGTGCAGCCCGGCGTCATCCGCGTGCACGCCGAGCACCAGCGCAAGTAGCGCAGCGGCGAGGTTCGCGCCGACGTACTGCGAGGTGCGGTAGAGCCCGGACGCCGCGCCCATCCGCTCCGCCGGGGTGGCCGTGTACATCGCGCTCTGGTTGCCCATGTTGTTGAACCCGTTGGGCAGCCCCAGCATCGCGGAGATCACCAGCAGCAGCAGGATCGGCGAGTCCGCGTCCGGCACGGTCAGCAGCAGCCCGCCGACGCACAGCGCGGCGGTTCCGACGATCAGGGCCGTGCGCGGTCCGCGGCGGCGTTGCAGCCGGGTCGCCAGCATCGTCGACACGGCGCCGACGGCGGCGATCGGCAGCACCACCAGCCCGGCGCCGACCGGGCCCAGCCCCCGGGTTTCCTCCAGCCACTGCGGCAGGCCGTAGAACACGCAGTAGAACGCCGTGTAGGTCACGATCGTCCGGCCGTAGGTGAACGACAGCCCGCGCCGCGCCAGCAGGCGCATGTCCAGGAACGGATCGCGGGCGCGCAGGCCCCACCAGACCGTCAGCGCGGCGGCCGGGACCGCGACGCCCAGCCACCACCACGCCGGCGTCGCGGTCAGCGACAGCAACCAGAACATCAGCGCCGTGATCGAGACCGCGAACAGCAGCATGCCGACCGGGTCGACCTGGGCGAGGGCCTTCAGCCGGCCGCCGCCCCGCACGGGCGGATCCGCCGGGCCCCACCGCATGATCACCGCGCCGCCGATCAGCGCCAGCGGCACGTTGATCCAGAACACCCCGGCCCAGCCGAAGCCGCCGACGAGCAGCCCGCCGAGGGAGGGGCCGAGCGCGGCGGTGACCTGCGAGCAGATGGCGAGCGCGGCCAGCGCGTTGCCCGGGCGGGAGCGCAGCTGGTCGGCGGCGCGGCGGATCATCGCGACGCCGCACGGGTACTGGGCCGCCGTGCCGATGCCGATCAGGACGCGGCAGACCACCAGCGCCGCGATGTTCGGCGCGAACGGGGCCGCCACCGAGGTGATGCCGACCAGGACGAGCCCGGCGAGGCTGGTGCGGCGCGGGCCGAGCACGTCGGCGATCCGGCCCATCGCCGGGGCGGCGACGGCGGTGGCCAGGTAGAGCGCGGAGACCAGCCAGGTCACCGAGGTGCCCGCGTCGAAGTGGGAGCGGATGCCGACCAGGGCGACCGCGATCATCGACGAGTTGAGCGGCTGCAGGATGGTGCCGAAGGCGATCGGGGTGATGAACCTGCCCGGTAATTCCGGTTCGGGCTTCTCGGACTGCGGCAGATCTTCAGTCTTGCTGTCTTTTTGTGCGGATGGTTCGGGTGTGGTTCGCGGCATCGGTCATCTCGCTCGGAGCTGGGTCAGGAATCGGCGAGGCGGTCCAGCAGCCTGGCGGAGAGCACCAGCAACTCCCGCTCGACATCGGTGAGACCGGTCATGGCCTGGGCCAGCCACGCCTCGCGCCGGCTCCGGTCCTGCAGGACCTGGTGGCGGCCGGCCTCGGTGATCCGGACGATGGCGGCCCGCCGATCGGCCGGATCGGTGTCGCGCTCGGCCAGCCCGGCATCGATCAAGTGCTGCACGATCCGGGCCATGGACTGCGGGGTGACCCGCTCGGCGGTGGCCAGCGCGCTTGCGGTCGCCGGACCGTCGCGCTCCAGGCGGCCCAGCACCGCCAAGCGCCCCAGGGTCAGCTCGCCGGACTCGCGCTCGGCGCGCAGCCGCCGCGCCAGGCGCATCACGCCCATCCGGACCTCGGTGGCCGCCGCGGCGATCCCGGCGGTGTCGTCGTCGGCGGCGGGATCGTCATGGGTCATGTATTCAGCATAGCTGTGCTTCTCGGTCAGAGGCGCTGCAGCCGGGCTGTGACGTGAGGTGTCATCGGCAGGCCGACCATGGCGCGGCTCTCGGCGTAGCGGAGCGCGCCGTCGGCGTCGAGCGCATAACTGCGCTGCGCGGCCTCGACGTCCTTCGCGGTTGCGGCGCGGACGACGGTGTCGGTGGCGAGTTCCCAGCGCTGCGGGCTCGCGGTGCCGTAGAACAGTTCCAGGATTCCGGTGCAGTGGCTGATCAGCAGCTCCAGGTTCCCGTCGGGTTGCGGCCGCCACCAGCCGGTTTCCCACGCCGCCGGCCGCAGGACGTTGCCCTCGGCGTCGAGCAGCCAGGCTCGCGCCTCGTGGCGCAGGAACGGCCGCCCGTCGTGGGCGATCGTGACCTGCTGCCCGAACCGGTACGGCCCCTCGATGCTCGGGTAGTCGACTTCGCCGGCCCCGCGCCACACGCCGACCAGGTCCTGCAGCGGCGCGCACGCGCCGTGCAGCGGCGGCCCGCTGCGCAGGTCCGTGGTCTCGGCCGGGATGGGCAGCGGAGCGTGCTCACTGGAAGAACCCATGCGGGCAGGGTAGCGGCACGATCAACGCAGGCTCGTCGTCCACTGTGGAATCCGCGGCCGGCCCGATTCGCTAGGGCCGGCGGGCCGGGGCGGTGCCGCGCTCCAGGCGGGCCTGCAGGCCGTCGAGGTTGCGGGTCAGCGCGTGCTCGAAGAGGCCGTCGATGTCGTCGACGACCTCGCTGTTCAAGTCTGCGAGCATGGGGAACCGCCCGGTCGCGTACAGCGCCTTCACCTGGTCGTCCAGCGACCGCCACCACTGCTCGGCGCCGACCCCGGTCGCCTCCTCGGCCTCGGCCTCGGATTCCCGGGACAGCGCGAGGCCGCGCACCATCGACGGCAGCGTCAGCGCCTCGCGGGCGATCTCGTCCGGGTCCAGTCCGAGGCCGTCGAGGGCCCGCAGGGTCCATTCGGTGTGCGCCATCGCCTCCGGCACCAGCTGCGGGCGCGTCATGGACACCGCGCTCGCCAGCCAGGGATGCCGCAGGTAGAGCTCCCACTGCGTCCGGCACACGAGTTCGAGCTTCGCCCGCCAGCCGGGCGGGCCCGGTTCCGGCAGCGGCCGTTCGAGGAACGCGACGCGCATCATCTCGCGCACCAGCTCGTCCTTGCTCGCCACGTGCCGGTAGAGCGACATCGGGCCGACCCCCAGCTCGGCCGCGATCCGGCGCATGGACACCGCTTTCGTCCCCTCGGTGTCGGCCGCCGCCACCGCGACGGCGACGATCCGCTGCAGGGTCAGCGGCGGTTCGGCCGGGCGATCCGGTGGTGGCTTCGGCGGTGCGCTGACGACCGTGCCCGCGCCGCGCCGTGCTTCGACCAGTCCTTCGCGGCGGAGCTCGGCGAGCGCCTTCGTGGCGGTGGCCATGGCCACGCCCCATTCGCGGGTGATCGAGCGGGTGGACGGCACGCGGTCGCCGGGGCGCAGTTCGCCGCGTGCGATGCGATCGCGGATCGCCGAAACGATCCGCAGGTACGGGGGCTCGGTCCCTCTGGTCATCGGCACCTCCGACGACATCGTAATCGTACTAGTGCACTAGGTTGACTAACTAGTGCACTTCGTCCGAGCAGTTCTAGAAACGCGTTTATTTGTAGGAAAATTGATCCGGTTCGAGCGTTGGTCATCGGCGTCATATACGGTGTACCCAAGATTGAGTACGGCGTATTTCGGAGGACTTGATGCACGATCCCGAAGTCGTCGTCGGCGCGCTCGTTGCGGCGTTCGACGACGACCCGTTGACGAGCTGGCTGTTCCCCGACGCCGAAGATCGGCGAGCGGCCCTGCCCCACGTCTTCGGCCCCGCGGTCGCGGCGGCGATCGAAGCGGAGGAGCTCGCCGTGGCCGGTGATGGCTCGGCGGTGGCGGTCTGGCTGCCGCCGGCGGACCACGATGCGGAGATCGGCGGCGACCGCGAGCTCCCGGCCGCGTTCCTGCCGCACCTCGAACGACTGGAGATCTTCAACAGGCTGGTGCTGGCGCGGCATCCGCGCGGGCGCGCGCACCTGTACCTCCCGTTCCTGGGCGTCCGGCCGCATCGGCGTGGCGAGGGGCTGGGGTCCGCGCTGCTGGCCGACCGGCTGGCCCGAGCCGACGCCGAAGGCGTGCCCGCGTACCTGGAGGCGAGTTCGCCCCGCAATCGGCCGCTGTACGAACGCCACGGCTTCCGGGAGCTGGGGGAGCCGGTCGTGCTGCCCGGCGGGCCGACGGTGTGGCCGATGTGGCGGGACCCGAAGACCGATGGAGAGGAGAACTGACATGAGCGTGACGAGCGAGATCATCGCCGGCGGCGACGACGACTTCATGACGGTGCGGAAGGTGACCGCGGCGGGCGGCCAGCGGGAGATAGGCCGCGCGCTGGCCGCCGAGGCCGCCGCTACCTTCGGCTGGGCGCCGGTCCTGGCCGACCCGGTGGTGAACCGGGCACGACGCACCTGGTTCGAGCGGAACTGGCCGCAGCACCACGAGCGGATGCGCGGCGCGGCCGAGGCGGCCGGCGTCGACCCGGACGACGACCGGGTGTGCCTCGACGGACTGACCGGCGTGCCGAGCGGATCGGCCTGCTCGGTGACCTACCTCCGGCCGTCCGCGACGAAGGAGGGGCACGGGCTCTTCGGTCGCAACTACGACTTCTTCACCACCAGCGCGGAGGAGATCTTCGCGGCGCTCGGCGGGCCCGAACCGGCCGGGCCGCGACCGCCGATGGCATCCAGGCCGTACGTGCTCAACAGCATCCCGGACGCCGGCCCGACCACGACGGTGCTCACCATGAACGAGCTCGACGGCTGCATGGAGGGCATCAACGAGCACGGGCTCGCGGTGGCCCTGCTGATCGCCGACGCGGAGAACACCACGCCGCCGGTCGAGGCGGGCCCGCAAGTCGGGATCTCCTCGGCGCAGCTGCCCAGGTTCGTGCTGGACACCTGCGCCACGGCGGACGAGGCGAAGCAGGCGCTGCTCGGCGCCAAGCAGTACGACCTGGGCGTGCCGCTGCACTACCTGATCGCCGATGCGGCGGGCAACGCGTTCATCTGGGAACGCGGCGACGCCGGCATCGAGCACATCATCGACATCGACGGCGACGCCCTGTGCCTCACCAACCACCTGGTGCACAAGCAGCAGGCGGGAGAACTGCCGCCGGACAACGAGGAAACGCTGCGGACCTACGGGCGGTACCGGACGCTGGTCGACCGCACCGGCGGCTCGGTGATGTCCGGGGAGCTGCTGCGCGCGACCCTCGACGAGATCGGTTTCGACGCCACCAACGCCGGGCACTACCCCGTCCGGACGCTCTGGCGCACGGTGTTCGACCTCGACGAGCGCACCATGTCGACGCGGTTCTACCTCGGTGACACCGCGACCGGCGGCCTGCGGCACAGCGCCGAGCTGACCTTCGGCCCCGGCCTGCTGGCGGGCTGACCTCAGCCCCGCGCCGCCGGCCCTTCGGTGTCCGATGTGGACGGTTCGCGGCGCAGGGTGTCGCGGACGAGGTCGCGCAGCCAGTCCGTGCCCGGCGCGGGAATGGCCCGCCGGTACGTGTAGAGCGCGACCTCGACCGTGGGGATCTCGAACGGCAGCTCGAAGGTCCGCACCCGCGAGGAGCGGGTGAACAGGCCCGCGACGCCGCTGGGCACCGCCGAGAGGTAGCGGGTGCGGGGGAGCAGCTCGGGCAGCACCGCGAAGTGCGGCACCCGCGCCGCGACCTCGCGGCGGTGCCCGAGCCTGGTCAGCTCCTGGTCCGCGTCGACGTGCCCGGCGGCCGGGTCCACCACGATGTGCCGTTCCCGCAGGTACTCGTCCAGGGTGGGGCGCTCGCCGATGCGCGGGTGATCGCGGGCGATCAGCCCGACGTAGCGCTCCTGGAACAACCCGTCGCGGCGCAGGTCTGGCGCGTCGATGCGCGGCGTGCAGATGACGGCGTCGGTGCGCCCCTGGCGGAGCTGCTGCGGCGCGGCGGCCATGTCCAGGGGCGTGACCTCGACGGTGCAGCGCGGCGCCTGCTCCTCCAGCCGGGCCAGGATCGGCGGCAGCAGGCTGATCTCGCCCAGGTCGGTCGCGCAGATCCGGAAGGTGCGCACCGACGTGGCCGGGTCGAACCGGCCCGCCCCGGACACCGTCTCGTCGATCACCTCCAGCGCCTGCTGCAGGCGCGGGTACATCCGCTCCGCGATCTCGGTCGGCGCGAGGCCGTCGGGGGAGCGGGCGAACAGCTCGTCGGCGAACTGGCGCCGCAGCCGACGCAGCGCGTGGCTCACCGACGGCTGCGTGATGAACAAGGCCTCGGCGGTCTTCGTCACGCTGCGGGTCTCGTAGAGCAGCACGAAGGTGCGCATCAGGTTCAGGTCCACGTCGACCACGCGGTGAGAATAAATCCGGTCTATGCCGGGATCAACAGCATTCATTAGGACTATGACCACTGCTTGCCTAGGGTGGCGGGCATCACTGAAAGGCCCACCGAGCCGGAAGCGAGCAACGATGCCCGACGTGCGCCAGGCGACCTACGACCTGCTGCGATCGCATGATCTGACCACGATCTTCGGCAACCCCGGATCCAACGAGCTGCCGTTCCTGGCCGGCATGCCGGCGGACTTCCGGTACGTGCTCGGCCTGCACGAGGGCGCCGTGCTGGCGATGGCCGACGGGTACGCGCTGGCCCGCGGCGGTTCGGCGCTGGTCAACCTGCACGCGGCGGCCGGCACCGGGAACGCGCTGGGCCCGCTGACGAACTCGGTGTACTCGCACAGCCCGCTGATCATCACCGCCGGGCAGCAGGTGCGCTCGACCATCGGCCAGGAGGTCATGCTGGCCAACGTCGACGCCGCGACGCTGCCGAAGCCGCTGGTGAAGTGGAGCTGCGAACCGGCGTGCGCGCAGGACGTGCCGCGCTCGATCAGCCACGCGATCCACATCGCGAACCTGCCGGCGAAGGGCCCGGTGTACGTGTCGGTGCCCTACGACGACTGGAGCCAGGAGGCGCCGCCGGAAGCCCGGCACCTGCTGGAGCGCACCACCGGCACCGCCGGTTCGCTCAGCGCCGCGCAGCTCGCCGACCTGGCCGGCGCGCTCGACGGGGCCGAGAGCCCGGTGCTGGTGCTGGGACCGGAGGTCGACGCGCAGCACGGCAACGACGACGCGGTGCGGCTCGCGGACCGGCTGGGCGCGCCGGTGTGGATCGCGCCCTCGGCGTCGCGCTGCCCGTTCCCCACCCGGCACCGCAGCTTCCGCGGCGTGCTGCCCGCCGCGGTCCAGGGCGTCACCAACGCGTTGGCGGGCCACGACCTGATCCTGGTCGTCGGCGCGCCGGTGTTCCGCTACCACCAGTTCGTGCCGGGCGAGTACCTCCCGGCCGGTGCCCGGCTGATCCAGCTGACCGGCGACCCGGGCGAGGCCGCGCGGGCGCCGATGGGGGAGGCCCTGGTCGGTGACGTCAAAGACGCGCTGTCCAGGCTGGCCGACGCCGTCACCGCCGGTCGCCGCCCGGAGCTGCCGCCGCTGGCGGAGCACCCGCCCGCGCCCTCGGGCGGCGACCGGCTGCACCCGGCGGAGCTGTTCGCGGTGCTGCGGGAGAACGCTCCGGCGGATGCCATCTACGTCAAGGAATCCACCGCGACGGCGGCCGATTTCTGGGCCCAGATGGACCTTTCGGGGCAGGGCAGCTACTTCTTCCCGGCCTCCGGCGGGCTCGGCTTCGGGCTGCCCGCCGCCGTCGGCGCGCAACTGGCCCACGACGACCGCCAGGTGATCGGGCTCATCGGCGACGGCTCGGCCAACTACGGCATCACCGCGCTGTGGACGGCCGCGCAGTACGAGATCCCGGTGATCATCGTGATCCTGAAGAACGGCACCTACGGCGCGCTGCGCTGGTTCTCGAAGGTGCTCGACGCGGGCGAGACGCCCGGCATGGACGTGCCCGGCATCGACTTCGTGCAGATCGCGGGCGGCTACGGCGTCGCGGCGACCTCGGTGCACACCCGTGCGGAGTTCGCCGAGGCCTTGACCGCCGCACTGCGCTCCGGAAAACCGGCCGTCATCGAAGCCGAGACCGAACTCACCGAACCCTGACCAGCCGTCCCCTGCGGCAGCGGAACCCCGAGGAAGAACAGATGGCCCGGCAAACAGTTGGGGCCGTGGTCGGCGATGCCCGGCTCAACGGCTTCCACATCAAGGTCCTGATCATGTGCTCGCTGCTGATGATCGTGGACGGTTACGACATGGTGTCCTACGGCACCGTGATCACGCACCTGATGGACGAGTGGCACATTGACCCGGTGACCGCCGGGACGCTCGGCTCCGTCGCTTTGGTCGGCATGCTGGTCGGCGGCCTGTTCGTGGCGCCGCTGGCCGACCGGTACGGCAGGCGGCCGCTGATGATCACCTGCGTGACCGTCGCCAGCATCGCGTCGTTCAGCTGCGCGCTGGCCACCGGGCCGGCGCAGCTGGGCGTGCTGCGGTTCGTCGTCGGCGTGGCGCTGGGCGCGCTGGTGCCCAACTTCAACGCGCTGGCCGGTGAAATCGCGCCGCGGCGGGCGAAAGCCCTGTTCGTGACGCTGGTTTCGTCGTTCTACTCGGTGGGCGGGATCGCGGCCGCGGTGTTCGCCATCTACATCGAGCCGATGTGGACCTGGCGCGGCGTGTTCTACGTGGCGGCGATCCCGCTGCTGATGGTGCCGTTCCTGCTGCGCCACCTCCCGGAATCACCGGACTTCCTGGCCACCCGGGGCGACCGGGAGCGGCTGCTGGTCGTGCTGCGAAAGATCGACCCGGCCGCGGAGCTCGACGACGTGGTCGTCGAACGGAACGCCGCGGCGGGCAAGGCCCGGCTGCGGCAGCTGTTCGCCGGCGGCAACGCGATCAACAACGTGCTGATCTGGGTCTTCTTCGCGATGTGCATGCTGCTGAGCTACGGGCTCAACACGTGGCTGCCGAAGCTGATGCAGACCGCCGGCTACCCGCTGGGCTCGGCGCTGTGGAACCTGGTGGTGCTCAACCTGGGCGGCATGGTGGGCGCCATCGCGGGCGGCTGGATCGCGGACCGCTGGAACTACCGCAACACGCTGGTGGCGTACTTCGTGCTGGCGTCCGCCTCGCTGATCGGCCTGTCGTTCAACCCGAACTCGGTGCTGCTCAACGTGCTGCTGTTCGTCGCCGGGGCGGCGACGGTCGGCGTGCTGGCGATCATCCACGCGTTCGCCGTGGAGTACTACCCGGCCGCGGTGCGCTCCACCGGTGTCGGCTGGGCCGCCGGGATCGGCCGCATCGGCGCGATCGGCGGCCCCACGCTCGGCGGCGCACTGCTGGCGCTGGAACTGCCGTTCCAGCAGAACTTCATCGCCGTCGCGGTTCCCGGTGTCATCGGCGCGGTCGCCGTGGCGCTGGTGGCCGGGAAGAAGTTCCGCATCCCGGAACCGGAGCGGGCAGCCGCGAGCTGACCAGGACCACAAGTTCGATTCGCTTGAGAAAGGCCGTTGTACATGACGATTCTGGATGTCGAACGCTGGGCGAAGCGCGTTTTCACCGGCAGCTGGAGCACGGCGAGCGGCACCCCGACGGAGGTCGTCGAGCCGGCGACCGGGCAGGTGCTGGGCCACGTCGGCGCCGCCACGCCCGGTGACGTCGACGAGGCGTGCGCCAAGGCGGCCGCCGCCCAGCGGGACTGGGAGAACACGCCGTTCGAGGAGCGCGCCGCGATCATGCGCCGCGCCGGGCGGCTGTTCGAGGAGCACGCCGGGGAGATCCGCCGCTGGATCATCCGCGAGGCCGGTTCGATCCCGCCGAAGGCGGAGCTGGAGGCGCACAGCGCGGCCAACGAGTGCTTCGAAGCGGCCGCGCTGCCGTCCCACCCGGCCGGTTCGCTGCTGCCGTCGGCGGACGGCCGGCTGAGCCTCAGCCGCCGGGTGGCCGCCGGGGTCGTCGGCGTCATCGCGCCGTTCAACTTCCCGCTGATCCTGTCGATCCGCGCCGTCGCCCCGGCACTGGCGCTGGGCAACGCGGTGGTGCTCAAGCCCGACACCCGGACCGCGGTGTGCGGCGGCGTGGTGCTGGCCGCGATCTTCGAGGCCGCCGGTGTCCCGGAAGGCGTGTTCCAGATGCTGCCGGGCGGCGCCGACGCCGGGGCGGCGCTGGTGGCCAACAAGCACACCCGCGTCATCGCGTTCACCGGTTCGACCGCCGCCGGTCGCAAGGTCGCCGAATCCGCCGCGACCCACTTGAAGCGCGCGCACCTGGAGCTCGGCGGCAACAACGCGCTGATCGTGCTGCCGGACGCCGACGTCGCAGCCGCCGCGTCGGCGGGCGCCTGGGGTTCATTCCTGCACCAGGGGCAGATCTGCATGGCCGCGGGCAGGCACCTGGTGCACGAGTCCATTGCGGACGAATACGTGGCCGCGCTCGCCGAGAAGGCCCGAAACCTGCCGGTCGGCGACCCGAACACCGCCGAGGTGGCGCTGGGGCCGATCATCGACGAGCGGCAGCGCGACAACATCCACCGGCTGGTCACCGAGAGCGTCGCGGCGGGTGCGACGCTGGCCGCCGGCGGCGAGTACGACGGGCTGTTCTACCGGCCGACGGTGCTCGACCACGTCCGCCGCGACACCCCGGCGTTCTGCGACGAGATCTTCGGCCCGGTCGCGCCCGTGCTGCGCTACCGCACGGTCGAGGAAGCCGTCGAGATCGCGCGCGACACCGAGTACGGCCTGTCGCTGAGCGTGCTCGGCGGCGACGCCATGGCGGCGTGGGAGGTCGCCAAGCAGATCCCCAGCGGCCTGGTGCACGTCAACGACCAGACCGTCGGGGACCACGCGCACATCCCGTTCGGTGGCGTGGGTGCCTCCGGCAACGGCGGTCGCGTCGGCGGCGCGGAGGCGAACCTGGAGTCGTTCACGGAAACCCAGTGGGTCACCATCCAGGGCAAGATCCAGCAGTACCCGTTCTGATCCGCATCGACACCGAGGACCGGCTCGACCTCCCCGAGGTCGAGCCGGTCGCTCGCGCTCCAGGAGGCGCTCGGCGAGCCGGAGAACCGGGTCCTGCTCCTCATCGACGTCGTCGTCGGAGATGGTCCTCCGCCACTTCGCCGGTCCGGCCTAGATCGTCGGGCCGGACCGGCGGCTCGACGGTCAGTCGAAGGGCGTGCCGACGTAGTTCTCGGCGAGCAGGGTGCGGCCCGCCCGGGAGCGGGTGACCGTGTCGAGCTCCGCGAGCTGGCGGTTGTGGTCGAAGCCGCTGGCCTCCGGCATGCGGTGCAGCATCGACGTCATCCACCACGAGAAGTGCTGCGCCCGCCAGACCCGCGGCAGCGCCGTGGCGGTGTAGGCGTCGAGCGCGGTGCGGTCGCTCTGGGCGAAGAAGCGGGCCATGGCGCGGGAAAGCACGTGCACGTCGGCGATCGCCAGGTTCATGCCCTTCGCGCCGGTCGGCGGCACGGTGTGCGCGGCGTCGCCCGCCAGGAACAGGCGACCGTACTGCATCGGCTCGCAGACGAAGCTGCGGAAGTGCAGCACCGACTTCGAGAAGATCGGGCCCTCCTTGATCTGCGCGCCTTCCACCCGGGTGTGCAGCTCCTGCCAGATCCGGTCGTCGGACCAGTCCTCGACCGTGTCGTTCGGGTCGACCTGCAGGTAATGCCGCTGCACGGTCGCCGAGCGGGTGCTGATCAGGGCGAAGCCGTTGCGGTGGTGCGCGTAGATCAGCTCCTCGGAAGACGGCGGGGCCTCGGCGAGGATGCCGAACCAGGCGAACGGGTACTGCCGGAAGTGGTCCTGCCGCGGCTTCGGCGCCGGGATCAGGAACCGGGTCGTGGTCCGCGATCCGTCGCAGCCCGCCACCAGCCCGCAGGTCAGCTCCTGCTCGACGCCGTCCTGGGTGAAGCGGATCGTCGGCGCGTCGCCGGTGATGCCCTCCACCTGCACGTCGGAGACGCCGAAGCGGATGTCGCCGCCGTCGGCGAGGCGCTTGGCGATCAGATCCTTGAGGACCTCGTGCTGCGGGTAGATGGTGACGCCGCGGCCGCCGGTGAGGTCGGCGAAGTCGATACGGTGCCCGCGGCCGCCGAAGCGCAGCTCGATGCCCTCGTGCACCATGCCCAGCTGGCGGACGCGGTCGCCGATGCCGGTCTCGGTCATCAGGTCCACGGAGCTCTGCTCCAGCACGCCCGCGCGGATGGTGCCCTCGATCTCCTCGCGGGTGCGGGTGTCGATGACGACGGACTCCACGCCGCGCTGGTGCAGCAGGTGCGAGAGCATCAGCCCCGCGGGCCCCGCCCCGACGATCCCGACCTGGATGTCCATGTGCCGCTTCCCTTCTCGCGCTGCCGCGGCACCGGTGCACCCGATGTGACCGGCACCGCAGGCCGGTCCCCACCATCGGTTGCGGGCCAGGGGAGAAGGAACGCCCCTTTCCGTTCACCGGAAGCCCGATCGCGGCCGCCGGTCAGCGGGCGGTGGCGTCCTCGGGCACGGTGAGGTCAGCAGCGCCACCCGTCAGTAGCTTGTCGATGCTCGTGCTCAGCCGGGTTCGCCGCGTCGCTTGCGGTGGACGACCCAGCCGAGGTCGACCGCGGCGATCGCCGCGAGCACGACCAGTGCCCAGCCCAGCCAGGCCAGCTCCGGCACCGCCAGGAACAGCAGGACCGCCGCTCCCGCGCAGAACACCAGGCCGAATCCGGCCAGCCAGATCCGCAGCGTGAGGGCGCTGCGGGCGTACGGCGCGCCGGCGAATCCGGCCAGGGGATCGTGATAGCCCGGCAGGCCCCGCTCGTACTCCTCGCGCTTGCGCTTCGGCATGCCACCCGGCTACCCGTTCCGGCGCCGTTGCTCACCTGATCCACTGTGCCCGCTACGTCGCCCGGAAGCTGTCGGCCTGCAACGCGTAGGGGTCGGGCTCGATCTCGACCTCCGAGGTGTGGTCCACCCGGTAGCCGACCCCGCGCACCGTGGTGATCAGGTCCAGGCCGGGGCCGAGCTTGCTGCGGATCCGCCGGACGTGCACGTCCACGGTGCGGGTGCTCGGCGAGCTGTTGAGGTGCCACACGGCGTTGAGCAGCGCGCCGCGCCGGTGCACCCGTCCCGGGTTCTCGCACAGGAACAGCAGCAGGTCGAACTCCAGCCGGGTGAAGTCGATGAACGTCCCGTCGGCCCGCACTACTCGGCGCGGGGCGACCAGGATCCGCAGGGCGGGCTCCACCGGGGCGGGCAGCGCGCGCAGCCGCGGCGCCTGCGGCCGGGCTTGTACCTCCACAGTGGACTGACCCGGTATCTCGGCCAGGGCGCGGATCTTCCGGGCGAAATCGCGTTCCAGCGAGGCCAGATCTCGTTGCGGGACGACGAACCGGGCGGTCACCTCGATCACCGCGCCACCGTCCGCCGGTTCCAGGAATGCGGCTTCCAGCGTCATTGCACAGGTCTCCGTCTCATCGCGGCGCGGGCGCGTCCCGGCGCCGGTGCGAACAACAGCAACCCGGCGGCAGGCGGCTCGGACGAACAGCGGAGCGGCGCCGGGGCAAGGGGAGATCAGGTGCGCGGACAAGCCGCGGAAGCGACCCACAGCAGGTCGATGTGCGCGCGCTGCACGAGCAGCGGTCCCGGCGTCATGCGGTTGATCAAAGCAGCGTCGGAGATTTCCGTCAAAGCCGTTCACGAGGTGGGAAACCGCTGGCCGAGGTCACCGCCGGAAGCGTTGCCACCAGCGGGATTTCCGCGGCGCGGCCGCAGCCGGCTCGACGGGCTCGGCCGCGGGCTGCCGCGCCGGCTCGGGCCGGCCGGCGCGCCACGAAGCGACCACCTCGTCGACGTTCACCGGGCCGATGGCCACCCGCGGCCCGGTCGGCGCGCGGAGGTGCTCGACGATCCGGCGGTTCAGGTCGGCCGCCACGTCGCGAACGGCCTGCTCGGTGGTCAGGTCGCGCACCGCCTCGGGCAGCCGCTCGGCCTCCTTGCGGAGCTGCAGCGGGGTGGGCAGCAGCGCGTCACCGGAGAGGCCCTCGCGGCGGATGTAGTCCTTGACCCACCACAGGTCGTCCAGCGGCGCACCCGCGCCGGGCAGCGGCTTGCCCGCGCCGGGCAGGTCGTCGAAGTCGCCGCGCTCCTGCGCGGTCCGGATCTGCTTGTCGACCCATGATTCGAACGTGACACCGGGTGGCTTGCGCTCGGTCATGCCCCGATTGTCGGCCACGGCGCCGCCGCGATGCCACCGGCTAGCCGACGCGTTCGAGGATGCCGCGGATGAAGGCGGCCTGCCCGGCGTGCTGCAGGTCGTCGGCGATCACGCTCACCAGCCGCACGCCGAGCGTGACCGGGGGAGCCCACCCGGCGTCCACGACCTCCGCGAGGTCGTCGTCGGTCAGCCCCGCGACGAACTCGACCGTCCGCGCGTGGACCGCGTCGTGGTACCCGGTCAGCAGCTCGCCGGAGTCGACGCGGACGTCGGCGACCTCGTCGGGATCGTGGCCGTAGCCGATGTCCTCGTGCGCGAACGGCAGTCCGAAGCGCCCCAGCCAGTCCTGCGCGGTCCAGGCCTGCTCCGCCGCGGCCACGTCCGAGACGTGGTCGTCCTGCACCCGGGTCAGGTGCCACACCAGCCAGGCGATCGAGTTGGCCTCCGGATCGACCCGGTACGCCAGCTGGTCGGGATCCAGGCCCGACACGGTCTCGTGCACCACTTCGCGGATCCGGTCGAACGCATCGACGAGCACTTCGGCGCTGGACATCCGCCCACGGTACGACCGCCGCCGGGATCCGGCAGCAGATCCACAGTGGACGCTAGCCGGCCAGCACGCCGACCCCGGCCACCGCGCGGCTCTCCCGCGCCTGCTCGTCGGTGACCGGCCGGTCCGGCCGCCACGCCGAGGTGAACACCACGCCCGGCGGCACCAGCTCGTAGCCCGCGAACAGGCCCGTGACCTGGTCCGGGTTGCGCAGGTGCAGCGGGTGGGTGCTGGACTGGTAGAGCTCGATGGCCTGCGCGACCTCGCCCGGCCAGTACTCCGGCGTCAGGCTGTGCGACAGCGCCAGGTGGCTGCCGGGCGCGCAGGCCCGCCGGTAGCTGGCGATGATCCCGGCCGGGTCGTCGGAATCCGGGATGAACGGGAAGACGGAGATCATCAGCACCGCCACCGGCCGGGAGAAGTCCAGCAGCCGGCGGGTGTCGGGGTGGCCCAGCACCAGGTCCGGGTGCCGCAGGTCCGCGCGGATGATGGTGGCGCGGTCGTTGCCCGCCAGCATGCGCTGCGACTGCGCCACCGCCACCGGCTCGTGGTCGACGTAGACGACCTTCGCGGTGGGGTTCAGGCGCTGGGCGATCTCGTGCACGTTGCCGACGGTCGGGATGCCGGAGCCGAGGTCGAGGAACTGGTCGATGCCCGCCTCGGTGACGAGGTAGCGCACCGCGCGCTGGAGGAAGGCCCGGTTCTCCTGCGCGAATGTGCGCGTCTCGGGCAGCATCGCCAGCACTCGTTCGGCCGCCTCGCGGTCTGCCGCGAAGTTGTGCGCGCCGCCCAGGTAGTAGTCGTACATGCGGGCCGGGTTGGCCCGCTCGCGGTCCACCCCGGCCAGGTTCGCGAACAACTCCGCCCGGGCAGGATCCTGTCCCGGGTATCCCTGCATCCTCGTCCTCCTCCAGAACGACGGCCGACCAGCCGTAGGCTGCTCCTGCGCGATCGGCTTGGCAAGATCAGGCGCGGGTGTACTTGAGCACATCCAGCATGCTGTGCTCGTCCGCGGGGTCGGGTTCGCCGAGGCAGGCGGCCAGGTCGCGGCGCACCCGGTCCTGGTCGAGACCGGAGCCGATCACCACGAGCTGCGTGCGCCGGGGTTCGCCCCGGGCCCACCGCGACCGCTGGAACCGCAGGAAGTCGCCGACGGTGTGCAGCGTGAACTTCTGCCCCTGCCCCGGAGTGCCGAAGTGCACCTGGCCCTTCATCCGGTAGACGCCGTCCGGGCGGTCGTCGAGGAACCGCATCAACTCCCGTGGGTGGACCGGGTCGTCGGCGGTGAACTCCACGCTCTGGTACGCGGTGTGCAGGTGCTCGTGGCATTCGTCGGACGAATCGGCCAGCAGCTCGTCGAAGGACAGCTGGCGCGCGACGTCCTGCCGTTCGCGGACCGCCTCGCGGTCGAACAGCAGCGCCGGATCGACCCGGCCGTGCGCGGTCGGCAGCACCGGCTTGCCACCGGCGAGCCCGCCCACCAGCTCCGCCAGCCGCCGCTGATCGGATTCGGCGACGCGGTCGATCTTGTTCAGCAGCACCAGATCCGCGAAGCGCAGGTGCTGGTCGATCTCGGGGTGGCGGTGCCGGGTCGCGTCGAACTCCGCGGCGTCGACCACCTCGACCAGCCCGCCGTAGCCGAGGCGGGGGTTGGTGCTGTTCAGCAGCAGCCGGACCATGCCGCGCGGGTCGGCCAGGCCGCTGGACTCGATCACGATGACGTCGATGTCGCCGCCGGGCCGCGCGAGCCGGGCCAGCAGGTCGTCGAGCCCGCTGGCGTCGACGGCGCAGCACAGGCAGCCGTTGCCCAGCGACACCGTGGAATCGACCTGACCGGCGACGCTCAGCGCATCGATGTTGATCTTCCCGAAGTCGTTGACCACGACGCCGATCCGGGCGCCCTGCGGGTTGCGCAGCAGGTGGTTGAGCAGGCTGGTCTTCCCGGCCCCGAGGAATCCCGCGACGATGATGACCGGGATCGGTTGCCGAACCAAGGAATCCGCCTTCCGCGCGACTGCTGACCGCCCGGCAGCATAGCGATGCGGTTCACGCGCGTTTCGGGACCGGGATGTGTTGGAGGTCTTCGGCCACCACGACCTGGCCGTCGAAAACGGCTGCCGCTTCGTCGTGGAAGCGTTGCGGATCCGGGTAGCGCTGCGAGAAGTGGGTGAGGACCAGGGTCCGCACTCCGCATTCGGCGGCGACCCGGGCCGCCTGGGCGGCGGTGAGGTGGCGGTACTCGTCGGCCAGCCGCGCGTCCTCGTCCAGGAAGGTCGACTCGATCACGAGCAGGTCGGCGCCGTCGGCGATGGCGAACACGCCGTCGCAGAGCCGGGTGTCCATCACGAACCCGAACCGCTGGCCCGGCCGCGGCTCGCTGACCTGATCCAACGTCACCTGGCCGGTCCCGGTGCGCAGCACCTGCTCGCGCTGGAGCTGCCCGACGGCGGCGCCGTGCACCCCATGCCGGGCCAGCAGCTCCGGCACCATGCGCCGTCCGTCCGGCTCCACCAGCCGGTACCCGAACGTCTCGATCCGGTGGTCCAGCCGCACCGCCTCCAGCGCGCCGAACGGGCCGGTGGCGATCACGCCCTCTCGCTCGATCGGCCGCTCCTGCAGATCGACCACCTCGTCGAACGCCGAGGCGTAGCGCAGGTTGCGGAAGAAGCCGGCCCCGCTTGCCGGGTAGTGCGCGTGCACCGGCCGCTGGACCCGGTCCAGCGACAGCCGCTGGACGACACCCGGCACCCCGAGGCAGTGATCCCCGTGGAAGTGGGTCAGGCAGATCCGGTCGATGTCGTGCGCGCTGACCCGCGCGTGGATCATCTGGCGCTGCGTCCCCTCGCCGGGGTCGAACAGCAGTCCGGTGCCGTCCCAGCGCAGCAGGTAGCCGTTGTGGTTGCGGGATCGCGTCGGCGCCTGGCTCGCCGTGCCCAGCACGATCAGTTCCCGATTGGACACCCGCGGCACCCTACGGCACCCGCGCCGCGGCGATCACCGCTCGGGCGCCTGCGGGCGACCGGACGGGACCTCGACCTCGGCCTCGGCCTCCCCGGCGGGGCGTGCCCGCTCCGCCTCGGCTCGGCGGGCGGCGTCGAGGGCCTCGGTTTCCTCGCGCGGATCGGGCACCAGCAGGCTGCCGGGCACCGACCGGCCGGCGGCGCCGAGCTGGTTCATCTTCTTCGGCACCGGGGTGCCCTGGTAGGGCAGCGGCACCGGGTGCCCGTGCTCGTCGACCGGGCCCAGCGGCTGGTGCACCTCGATGAACTCGCCGTGCGGCAGGCGCTTGATGATGCCGGTCTCCACGCCGTGCTCCAGCACGTCCCGGTCGGTGCGCTGCAGGCCCAGGCAGATCCGGTAGGTGACGTAGTAGGCGATCGGCGGCGCGAGCAGCACGCCGATCCGGCCCGCCCAGGTCGTCATGTTCAGCGACAGCCCGAACACGAAGGCGATGACGTCGTTGACCCCGGACAGCAGCACCACCACGAAGAACGCGATGGCCATCACGCCCAGCCCGGTGCGCACCGGCGCGTCGCGCGGCCGTTGCAGCAGGTTGTGGTGGGCGGTGTCGCCGCTGAGCTTGCGCTCCAGGAGCGGGTAGATGATCGCCACGGTGAACACCAGGCCGAGCCCGATGACGAGCGGGAAGAACACCGCCGGAATGGTGTAGGGCCCGAGGTAGACCTCCCACGGCGGCCACAGCCGGCCCATCCCGTCGGTCCAGATCATGTACCAGTCCGGCTGGGAGGCCGCCGAGATCATCGACGCCACGTACGGGCCGAAGTTCCAGATCGCGTTGATCTGGAAGATGCCGCTCATGATCGCCAGCACGCCGGTGATGATCAGGAACAGCCCGGTGCTCTTCACCGCGAACACCGGCATGATCCGCACGCCCTCCACATTGGACTCAGTGCGCTTCGGGCCGGGGTACTGGGTGTGTTTCTGGTACCAGACGATCGCCAGGTGCACCGCGACCAGGCCGAGGATGAGACCGGGCAGCAGGAAGACGTGGATCAGGTAGAACCGCGGGATGATCTCGGTGCCGGGGAACTCCCCGCCGAAGAGCAACCACTGCAGCCAGGTGCCGATGACCGGGACCGAGAGCACGATGCCGGAGGCGATCCGCAGCCCCGTGCCGGAGAGCAGGTCGTCGGGCAGCGAGTAGCCGATGAAGCCCTCGAACATGCCCAGGAAGAACAGCAGGATGCCGATGGTCCAGTTCACCTCGCGCGGCCGCCGGAACGCGCCGGTGAAGAAGATCCGGAACATGTGCACCACGATCGCGGCCATGAACACCAGCGCGGCCCAGTGGTGCAGCTGGCGCGCGAACAGCCCGCCGCGGACCTCGAAGGAGATGTCCAGCGTGCTCTCGAACGCGCGGGACATCGACACCCCGCGGAGGTTCTGGTAGACGCCGTTGTAGGTCACCTCGGTCATCGACGGGTCGAAGAACCACGCGAGGTAGGTGCCGGTGAGCACCAGGATGACGAAGCTGTACAGCGCGAGCTCACCGAGCAGGAACGACCAGTTCGACGGGAAGACCTTGCTGATCTGGCGCCGCATCCCCGGCGCCAGGCGGAACCGCAGGTCCGCCTCGTTCGCCTGGTGGCGGATCTTCCGGAACAGCTTGCTCTCGGGCTTGGTGGGTTGCGTCAACCTGCTCATGTCGGCTCCCGGCACCGCGCTGCGAGCCACCGACGGGCGTCGATTCCGCGAACTCCCGCCGATCGGCTGGGCGAAACGACACTGCGCGGATACGAGCGTACTGCGCCGGCCCGCCAACGGCAGCCGGGCGCAGCGGCACTTGTCAGGTGCGGTCCGAGCCGCTAGCGTCTGGACATCCTACGTCCTACGTCTTCATGATGGGCAACAGAGGAGTGGTATGGCCGAGCTGGCCGGCGGAGTGATCCCGCCGCTGTGCACACCGCTGACCCCGGACCGCGAAGTCGACGTGCCGTCGCTGGAGAAGCTCACCGGCCACCTGCTCGAAGCCGGGGTCCACGGGCTGTTCGTCACGGGCTCGACCGGCGAGGTCGGCTACCTGCCGGACGCGGCGCGGCACCGCGTGCTGGAGGTCGTCGCCGGGGTGGCGGCCGGCGCAGTGCCGGTGCTCGCGGGCGTCATCGACACCGCCACTCCACGGGTCGTCGAACACGCGCGGGCCGCGCTGCGCCACGGCGCCTCCGCGCTGGTGGCCACGGCACCGTTCTACGTCCCGACCCATCCGGTCGAGATCCGGACGCACTTCCGCCAGATCCGCGCCGCCGTCGACCTGCCGCTGCTCGCCTACGACATCCCCGTCTCGGTGCACACCAAGCTCGACCCGGAAACGGTCGTCGAGCTCGCGGCGGACGGCACGCTCCGCGGCCTGAAGGACTCCAGCGGCGACCTCGACGGCCTGCGCACCGTGCTGGAAACCCTGCCGGACCGGGACTTCCTGGTGTTCAGCGGCTCCGAGACGATGGCCGACACCAGCCTGCAGCTCGGCGCGCACGGCCTGGTGCCCGGCCTCGGCAACGCAGATCCGCGCGGCTACGTCCGGCTCTACGACGCCGCGGCCGCTGGGCAGTGGGAGCAGGCCGCGACCGAGCAGGCGCGGCTGCGGCGGTTCTTCCGGGTGATCGGCGTCGGCGCCCGCCCGATGAGCCGGTACTCCTCGGCGATCGGCGCGTTCAAGGAGGCGCTGGTGCAGCTGGGCGTGATCGAGCACGGCACGACCAGCGTGCCGATGGTGGCCCTCGACGACGCCGAACGAGCCGAAGTCCGCCGACACCTGGTCGAGGCCGGCCTGCTCCAGGCCTGACCGAATCCGCCGAAGGGAGCGTCAAGTCGTGACCGAGAACCTGCGCCGCCTGCCGGAGAGGCTGGGCCGCATCGCCTACGGCGGGGACTACAACCCGGAGCAGTGGCCCGAAGAGGTGTGGGCCGAGGACATGCGGCTGATGAAGCAGGCCGGAGTGTCGCTAGTCAGCGTCGGGATCTTCGGCTGGGCGCTGGTGGAACCCCGGCCCGGCGAGTTCGACTTCGGCTGGTTCGACCGCGTGCTGGACAACCTCGCCGATGCCGGGATCTCCGCCGCGGTGGCCACCATGACCGCGTCACCGCCGCCGTGGCTGGCGAAGCTGCACCCGGAAACCCTGCCGCGGCGTGCCGACGGCACGGTCCTGTGGCCCGGGGCGAGGCAGGCGTACTGCCCGTCCAGCCCCGTCTACCGGGAGCACGCCACGCGGCTGGTGACCCGGATCGCCGAGCGCTACGCCGATCACCCCGCGCTCGCGCTGTGGCACATCGGCAACGAGTACGGGTGCCACGTCCGCGCCTGCTACTGCGACAGCTCCGCGGCGGCGTTCCGGGAATGGCTGCGCGAGCGCTACGGCGGTATCGCCGAGCTCAACGACGCTTGGTCGACGAAATTCTGGTCGCAGCGCTACGACGACTTCGGCGAAGTGCTGCCACCGCGCACCGCGCCCACCTTCGCCAACCCCGCGCAGCAGCTCGACTTCGCCCGGTTCTCCTCGGACACGATGCTCGACCTGCTGCGCATGGAGAAGGCCGTGCTGCGAGCGGCGGCGCCCGACGTGCCGGTGACCACCAACCACGTGCCGCTGGCGAAAACCCTCGACCTGCACCGCTGGGCGTCCGAAGTGGACGTCGTCAGCTACGACTCCTACCCGGACCCGCACGATCCGCAGGCGCACGTGCTCGCCGCGTTGTCCTACGACGTCATCCGGTCGCTGCGCGGCGGTCAGCCGTGGCTGCTGATGGAACAGGCTCCGAGCGCGGTGAACTGGCGCGAGCGCAACGGCGTCAAGCAGCCGGGCCAGATGCGCCTGTGGAGCTGGCAGGCGGTGGCCCAGGGCGCCGACGCCGTGATGTTCTTCCAGTGGCGGCAGTCCAAGGGCGGCGCCGAGAAGTTCCACTCCGCGATGGTGCCGCACACCGGGCCGGACAGCCGGACCTTCCGCGAAGTGGCCGGACTCGGCGCGGAACTCGCGGAAACCGGCCCGCTCGTCGACACCCGTCCCGACAACGACGTGGCGCTGGTGCTGGACTGGGAGAGCTGGTGGGCCCTGGAGCTGAACTCGCACCCGGCCACGCTGGACCAGCTCGACGCTCTCCTGGCGCACTACTCGCCGCTGTTCGACGCGAACATCGGCTGCGACGTCGTGCACCCGGACTCGGACCTGTCCGGCTACCGGCTGGTCGTGGTGCCGAACCTGTACCTCACCAGGGCCGAGACCGCGGCGAACCTGACCGAGCACGTCCGGCGGGGCGGGCACCTGCTGGTGTCGTTCTTCTCCGGCATCGTCGACGAATCCGACCAGGTCCACCTGGGCGGGTACCTGGGGCCGTTGCGGGAGGTCCTCGGCGCGCACGTGGCCGAGTTCTGGCCGTTGGCGGACGGGGAGTCCGTCGGGGTCTCCGTGCTGGACTCGGCCGAGCGCGGGGTTCTGTGGTCCGAGGACATCGTGGTGGACGGGGCCGAGGTGGTCGGGCGGTTCACCGAGGGCGGACTGGCCGGTGGGGCGGCCTTGACCCGGAACGCCTTCGGGGACGGCGTGGCCTGGTACCTCGGGACCCGGTTGGGGGGCGAGGGGATGCGGGCCGTGCTTGATCGGGTTGTGCGGGACAGCGGGGTTTCGCCCGTGGTGGCCGGGCTGCCGGAGGGGGTGCAGGCCGTTCGGCGGGGTGAGCGGGTCTTCCTGCTCAACCACAACGCTGGGAGCGTTTCGGCTTCCGTTGCGGGGGGTCGGGTGGAGATTGCCGGGTTTGGCGTGGAGGTTCTGGCGGGGTAGGGGTTGGGCTTTTTGCGGGGTTGGGGCTTTTAGGGGTTCGGTGTGTTTTGGGGCCATCCCCGCGATGGGTGGATTGTGGGGGCTGCGGGTCGGAGGTCAAGCCCGGCCTGGCGGCCGCCCCTTCGGGGTTTCAGGCTTGA